>CAZRXQ010000001.1:0-16991 GCA_964604065.1 uncultured Eubacteriales bacterium
CTTCTTGCAATTCAAATTAATGTATGGTAAAATAATAAGGTTAAAAGCCGCTTTTCGGGGAATGCTTATTTCGGTGATGATTTATGTATGAAAATCGGCGTTTTAAAAATTTTACGGCGGCGAATCCTTCGGCTTTCGATGAGGACAAGTGCTTCGAGGGCGAGAAGGGCGAAGGGGAGTTTTCCGAATGCGACGGCAGTGTTACGGTGAAAAAAGGCGATTCCTACATTCACTGCTTAACTGTCATAGGGCAAATCGAAGGGCATTACAATTTACCGCCGAATTCGAAGGCGACAAAGTACGAGCACATTATTCCGCGCATTGTCGCAGTTGAAGAAAATCCCGACATAACGGGGCTGCTTCTGATTTTGAACACCGTCGGCGGGGATATTGAGGCGGGACTTGCCATAGCGGAACTTGTTGCCGGTATGAAAAAACCGACGGTTTCTTTGGTTTTGGGCGGCGGGCATTCCATAGGAATTCCGCTTGCGGTGAGTGCCGACAGGTCGTTTATTGTGCCGTCCGCTTCAATGACGGTGCACCCGGTGAGGATGAACGGGCTTGTTATCGGCGTGCCGCAAACTCTTCTTTATTTACAAAAAATGGAAGAGCGCGTTGTGAGCTTCGTCACGAGAAATTCCCGCGTTACGCCCGAGCGCTTTCGCGAGCTTATGATGAACAAGGACGAGCTTATTTCCGATTTCGGCACGGTCTTGGGCGGTCGCGACGCCGTAAACGAGGGGCTTATCGACAGAATCGGCGGGCTGAGCGAAGCCCTCGACTGCCTTTCGTCTCTTTCACGCGAGTACAAAAACAATCTTATTTAATCTATGTTTCGGGGTCTTAAGAGTGGATATATTAAAAGCAATTTTAATGGGAATTTTGCAGGGCATTACGGAGTTTTTACCTGTTTCAAGCAGTGGTCACCTTTCGCTGTTCAGGCACTTTTTTAAAGTGGAAAGCGAAGCGTCGGGGCTTTTCTCCGCAATGCTACATATAGGAACGCTTGTTGCGATTTTAGTTGTATTTTATAAGCCGATTTACGAGCTTTACCGCGAATTTATTTTATGCATTAAGGATATTTTCAGTAAAAAATTCACGTTTAAGCTTTCGTCAATGTCGCCGACGCGGCGTATGCTTTTTATGTTCGTAATTTCGTGCGTGCCGCTTCTGTTTTTACTTATTCCCGTGGGCGGCGGCAAAAATCTTATGGATGCGGTTGACGTATTTTCGACCGACAACAGCATTTTGGCAGAAGGCATTTGCTTTATTGTTACGGGCGGCTTGCTTCTTTTGGGCACTGCCGTTTCGGGGAATGCGTCGCGCTTTAGAAAAATAGGTCCGCTTACCGCGTTTATTATCGGAACGGCACAGCTTTTTGCCGCGTGCTTCCCCGGGATTTCGCGCTCGGGCTCTACAATTTCCGCAGGGCTTTGCTGTAAGGTTTCCAAAAAGAATATGGTGAGCTATTCCTTTATATTAAGCGTTCCCGCGGTGCTTGCAAGCGGACTTTTCGAATTTAAGGATGCGCTTTCGACCGAGGAAATTATACCCGTTGCGCCGCTTGCGGTGGGCGTTGTTACCTCGGCTGTTGTGGGGCTTTTCGCAATAAGGCTTTTAAAGCTTCTTTTGGAAAATAACAAATTTAAATATTTCGGCTATTACTGCCTCGGACTCGGTGTTATTGTAACGGCAGTGGGCACAGTCGAAAAAATTATAGGAATAAGCTGAAAGGGGAAGTAAGATATGGCTGCAAAAAAACAACCGACCGGCAAAAAAAGTAAATCTGCCGCAAAAACAAAAAAATCAAAAGAAGCAACTCCGCCTCTTTTTAAATCTCAAAAAAAGCAAATAGCGTTGCTCTCACTGTGCGCTTTTTCCGTGTTTATGGGCGCGGTGGTGCTTATCGATGCGGGCGGCGTTTGGGGGTACTTAAGAAATTTCTTCTTCGGTGCTTTCGGAATAAGTGCGTTTGTTTTGCCGTTTTTCATAATATTTTTGTGCATTGTTTCGGCACTCGGCAAAAGCACAAAAAAGTTTTGGTACAAAACGGTTGAGTGCGTTATTATTTACACGCTCGTTATAGCTTTTGTACATATAGTTCAAACAGACGCTTCTCTTTCATACGGTGAAGCTCTCGGCGCTTCGTACAATACCTTTAAGCATTTTAACGAAATGCGCGGTGTGCGCTTCGGCACGGGCGTTTACGGCGCGCTGTTCGGCGGCTTGCCGCTTGCGCTTTGCGGCGGAAACAAGCTTGCCGCGGGATTTATAAATGTATTTTTGACAGTCGTGCTTATTATGTTCTTTACGGGCACAACGCTTGTGAAGCTTATTCAGTCTTTAAAGCGCCCCGCCGAAGCCGTTACGGAATATGCCGAGGAAAAAGCCGAGGGCTTTAAGGAAACACGCGAAGCCGTTGCCGCGGATGTTAAGGATAAAAAGGCAAAGGCTCAAAAACGCCGCGAGAATAAAGAAAAAGAAAAGGTGAAAGAACCCGAACAGTTCCCGCTTGATATACCGCTTTCCGAGCATGAATCCAAGCCCGATATGGGTCTTGACGACATATTCAAAAACGAGGCAAGCATTATTGAAGAAAACGCCGTCGGCGTAAGTATGAAGGCTGTGCCGCCGAAAAAGCATATTGAAAAAGAACCGGTGAATATAGATTTACTCGACAGCTTTGAGGATTCGCCCGTTAAAAACGCGCCGCCCCTTGAAGAGCTTTTCGGAAAAAGAAAATCGCCTGCCGAGAAAAAGCTTGAAACAACCGTAAAAGAGCTTGAAAAGGAATATCCGGAAGCGGAAGAGGACGAGGTTAAAGAAGAGCCCGAGCGGATTTCGAATTCCGAGGTTGAGGAAGCAAGAGCGCAAATTGAAAACGAAATTTTGGAAAACGCTTTGCCCGAAAAGGTTTACGAGCTTCCGCCGCTTGACTGCCTTGACGAGCCGAAACTCAATTCTTCGGGCGACAACGAAGCAGAGCTCAGAGCGCGTGCCGAAAAAATCGTCAGCACCCTAAAAAGCTTCGGCGTCGGCACGCACATTGTGGATATTTGCCGCAGTCCGTCAGTTACACGCTTTGAACTTCAGCCCGACCCCGGCGTTAAAATCAGCAGAATTACCGCGCTTTCCGATGATATTGCAATGAACCTTGCGGCGTCGGGCGTTCGAATTGAAGCGCCGATTCCGAATAAAAACGCCGTGGGAATAGAAGTTCCCAATTCGGAAAAAACAACGGTAACGCTTCGCGAAATTATTGATACACCGCTTTACAAAAGGTCTAAGTCAAAGCTTAATGTGGCGCTCGGCAGAAATATTCAGGGTGAGCCCACTTGCTGCGATATTGCGAAAATGCCGCACCTTCTCGTTGCGGGCACAACGGGCTCGGGTAAATCCGTCTGCTTAAACTCAATGATTGTAAGCATTCTTTACAACGCAACGCCCGACGAGGTTAAGCTTGTAATGATTGACCCCAAAAAGGTTGAATTTACCGTTTACCGTTCGATTCCGCATCTTTTGGTACCGGTTGTTTCCGACCCGAGAAAGGCGGCAGGCGCGCTGTCGTGGGCTGTTGCCGAGATGGACAAGCGCTACCAGACCTTTGCCGAAAACGGCGTGAGAAACCTTCAAGGCTATAACGATTACGCGGTTTCCGAGGGACTTCCCAAAATGCCGCAGATTGTAATAATCATAGACGAGCTTGCGGACCTTATGATGGCGGCTTCAAACGAGGTTGAAGACCTTATTTGCCGTCTTGCGCAAAAAGCGAGAGCGGCGGGTATGCACCTTATTGTGGCAACGCAAAGACCTTCCGTTGACGTTATTACGGGTCTTATTAAGGCGAATATTCCGAGCCGTATTGCTTTTGCCGTAAAATCGCAGGTCGACTCGCGCACGATTATCGACACGCAGGGCGCCGAAAAGCTTCTCGGCTACGGCGATATGCTGTTTTGCCCCGTCGGGCTTTCAAAACCCCTGAGAGTTCAGGGCGCGTACCTTTCGGATGAAGAAATAGAGCGCGTTGTGGATTTTGTTAAAACCCAGGGTGAGGTTTCATACGACGAAAGCGTAATTAAAGAAATCGAAGAAAAAGCCGTAAAAGAGGATAAAAAGAAGGGCGCGGCTGTTTCCGCCGAGGTGGGAACAGAGGACGGCGACGAAATGGTGCCGAAGGCTATTGAGGTAGTTGTAGAAGCGGGTGCCGCTTCGACGACGCTTCTTCAAAGGAAATTAAAGCTCGGCTACGCAAGAGCCGCAAGAGTTATAGACGAGCTCGAGGAAAAGGGGATTATAGGGCCTTACGAGGGCGCCAAGCCGCGAAAGGTGCTAATTTCCCGCGAGCAGTGGTACGAGATGCAGGCGCTCGGTGAAGCTACCGTAAAAGAAAAGGCTCAGCCGTCGTTTTTTGACGAGCAACCCGAGGAAGCTCAGCCGCAGGTGAGCGAGCATAATTATTTCGGCGCTTCCTTCGAAACCGAGGATGATGACAGCGGAGATGTATTTTAATGGATATTTTTATTGAACGAATAGAAGCACCGTATGCGCTTTGCAGATTACCCGACAAAGAAGGGCATTTAATAAGGCTTCCCCTAAGAGAGCTTCCCGAGGGACTTCGGGAGCTTGATACGGTAACGGTAAAAACTAGCGGCGCGATGTTTATAAACGAATACGCGAAGGAGCTTCGTATGGAAAAAATCGCGAAATCGCTCAGGTGCAAAAAATATCACTTTAATTCGGGAAATTAATTTGCGAAAAGTTCGAAAAATTTGAAAAAACAGCAAAAAAACTATTGCATTTTTCTGTTAATAGTGATATACTTTTCAAGCAAAAACTCACGCGTGGCTATTTTTGTGCCTTGTGCATTGAAAAATGTGGCATCAAAAAGCTTATGCCTCGCGGCGGTTTAACTAAAAGGAGGACATAAAATATGTCAGTAGTATCAATGAAACAGCTTCTCGAAGCAGGTGTACATTTCGGTCACCAGACAAGAAGATGGAACCCCAAAATGGCTCCCTACATCTTCACCGAAAGAAACGGAATTTACATTATCGACCTTCAGAAGACTGTTAAAAAACTCGAAGAGGCTTACAGCTTCATCAACCAGATCGCCCAGGACGGCGGCGAGGTTCTTTTCGTAGGCACAAAGAAGCAGGCTCAGGAATCCATTAAGGAAGAAGCAGAGCGTTGCGGTATGTCTTACGTTAATGCCCGTTGGCTCGGCGGTATGCTCACAAACTTCAACACCATCAAGAGAAGAATCAGAAGACTTACTCAGCTTAACACAATGGCTGAGGACGGCACATTCGACCTTCTTCCCAAGAAGGAAGTTATTAAGCTTAACCTTGAAAGAGAAAAGCTTGAAAAGTTTATGGGCGGCATTACGGAAATGAAGAAAATGCCTTCGGCTATGTTTATAGTTGACCCCAGAAAAGAAAGAATTGCCGTTCTTGAGGCAAAGAAGCTCGGTATTCCGATCGTTGCTATCGTAGACACAAACTGCGATCCCGACGAAATCGACTATGTAATCCCCGGCAACGACGATGCTATCCGCGCTGTTAAGCTTATTTCCGCAGCTATGGCAGACGCTATTATAGCAGGCCGTCAGGGCGAGCAGACTCTTCCCGAGGCAGAAGCAGAAGAAGCAGCTCCCGCAGAAGAAGTAGCTGAATAATTTTTAAATTCACGGGCGGAATATTACTTTCCGCCTTTTTTAGGAGGAAATACAATGGCATTTACAGCAAAAGACGTTAAGGAATTAAGAGAGAAAACCGGCGTTGGTATGATGGAGTGCAAAAAAGCTCTTACAGAAGCCGACGGCGATATGGACAAGGCATTTGAGTACCTCAGAGAAAGAGGTCTTGCCGCAGCTAACAAAAAGGCAAGCAGAATTGCCGCCGAGGGCGTTGTAATCGCTTACACAGACGACGCTTCCAAGACAACCGTTCTTCTTGAAATCAACTCCGAAACAGACTTCGTTGCAAAGAACGACAAGTTCACAAGCTTCGGTCTTGATGTTGCAAAGACTGTTGCCGCAGTTAAGCCCGCAGATGTTGATGCACTTCTTGCCACAACTCTCGTAGGTTCTGACAGAACAGTTGAAGAGAACCTTCACGATATGGTTCTTGCTATCGGTGAAAATCTTAAGGTTCGCCGCTTCGAGATCATCGAAGGCAACGTAGTAACATACGTTCACGGCGGCGGCACGGTAGGCGTTGCTGTTATATTCGACACTGATGACGCTACAGCCGCTAAGGATGAGTTCAAGGTTATGGGTAAGGACGTTGCAATGCAGGTTGCCGCAATGCGCCCGATGTTTGCAAAAGAGTCCGTTGTTCCCGCAGAGGTTGTTGCTCACGAGAAAGAAATTGCTTTGGCTCAGCTCAAAGAGGATCCCAAAATGGCTTCCAAGCCCCAGCAGGTTCTTGAAAAAATCATCGAAGGCAAAATCAAAAAGTACTTCAGCGAGGTTTGCCTTTGCGAGCAGCCCTTCGTTAAAGACGGCGACATCACCGTTGCCAAATACATCGAGAACACCGCTAAGGCTCTCGGTTCTTCAATAACTCTTGCTTCCTTCATTCGTTATGAAAAGGGCGAGGGCATTGAAAAGAGAGTTGACAACTTCGCAGACGAAGTTGCGGGTATGATGAAATAAGAAAGCTTCGGGGACGGCTGTAAAGCCGTCCCTTAACAATAGGATGATTAAAGCACGCCGTTTAGGCGTGTTAAAATTTTTTGAAGGCGAGGGAATTTTATGAACGAAACCGTATTGATAATCGACTTCGGAGGGCAGTACAAGGAGCTTATAGCAAGGCGCGTAAGAGAGCTTAACGTCTATTCCGAAATAAAGCCGCACAGCGTAACAACCGAAGAGGTTTTAAAAATAAAGCCCATCGGCATTATTCTTACCGGCGGGCCTAACAGTGTTTATTCGGAAACGGCACCGAAGTGTGATGTTGATTTTGAGAAAATCGGTGTGCCCGTTCTCGGAATATGCTACGGTATGCAGTATTTGTGCCATAAGTTCGGCTGTAAGGTTATTTCCTGCAGCACAAGCGAGTACGGAAAAACCGCCTGTAATGTAAATACCGAGTGTGATTTATTTAAGGGTCTAAGTGAGAATCAAACTGTATTGATGAGTCATACCGACAAGGTTTCCGAAGCGGATTTACCCGAAGGCTTTGTTAAGGCGGCTTCTACCGAAAACTGCGAGGTTGCGGCATTTTATAATCCTACAAAGAAAATATACGGTGTTCAGTTCCACCCCGAAACAGAGAGTACCGAAAACGGACTTGAAATGCTTTCAAATTTTGTTTTAGGCATATGTAAAGCCTCGCGTGATTTTACCCTGGACAATTACATTAACGAGCAAATTGAGCTTGTTCGCAAAACCGTCGGCGATAAAAAGGTGGTTTTGGGTCTTTCCGGCGGTGTTGATTCCTCGGTTTGCGCGGCGCTTCTTTCAAGAGCGATAGGCGACAGGCTTATTTGCATTTACATTGACCACGGCTTTATGCGTAAAAACGAGAGCGACGAGGTTGAAAAGGCTTTTTCCGGCTTCAACTTAAACTTTATTCGCGTTGATGCTTCCGAAAGATTTTTGAATTCGGTTAAGGGCGTAACTGACCCCGAGGCAAAACGAAAAGCTATCGGCGAGCAGTTTGTGAGAACCTTTGAGGATGAATCGGCAAAATTCCCCGAAGCCGAGTTTTTGGCACAGGGAACAATTTACCCGGATGTTGTGGAATCGGGCGAAAAGGACGAATCCGCTGTTATTAAAAGCCACCATAATGTCGGCGGGCTTCCCGATGATATTCGCTTTAAGGGCGTCGTAGAGCCCCTAAGAAGGCTTTTTAAGGATGAGGTCAGAGCAATCGGCAGAACGCTCGGACTTCCCGAAGAGCTTGTCAGCCGCCAGCCCTTCCCGGGACCGGGGCTTTCAATAAGAATCATCGGCGAAATCACAGCGGAAAAGCTTGCGATTCTTCGTGAGGCAGATGCTGTTTTCAGAAGCGAAATGAAAAAGGCGAATGTAAAATCCGACCAATATTTTGCCGTTCTTACAAATAACAGAAGCGTCGGCGTTATGGGCGATTTCAGAACATACGACTACACCGTCGCACTGAGAGCTGTTACGACAAACGATTTTATGACCTGCGAAATAACGGATATCCCGATGTCAGTCCTCAAAACCGTTTCCGCGAGAATAACAAACGAGGTCAAAGGCGTAAACCGCGTGGTTTACGATATAACCGGCAAACCCCCGGCAACCGTGGAGTGGGAATAAAAAACATTCCCTCTTTTGCATAATATATAAATCAGTGATAATTATCGTAAGCCCTCGAAAAGGTGCTTGCGGTTTTTGAATTTTATTGATAAAATATTTTAAAATTAGTGAGACAATTCGAGAGCTTATTCGTTTAATAAGTGAAAGGACCTTTCGGAAAGGAGTGTTTTAATGGATAACGGTGCAAGTAGCTACCGCCGTTTCCTTGACGGTAATGATGAAGGTTTAGCGGAAATCGTTAGAAATTACAGAGACGGTTTAACTCTTTTTCTTAACGGTATTGTAAACAATATTGACGTAGCGGAAGATTTAATGGAGGAAACATTCTTTAAGCTAATTACAAAGAAACCGAAATTCAATGCGAAATATTCATTCAAAACCTGGCTTTACACTATCGGTCGTAATGTTGCTATTGATTATCTAAGGTATAATTCAAAGCAAGTGAATGCTTCCTTTGATGAAGTGGAAAACAATGTTCACGATGAATATGATTTGGAAAAGCTGTACATCGGCGAGGAACGCAAGGTTGCTGTGCACAGAGCACTTAAAAAGCTTAACGATGAATACAGGCAGGTTTTGTGGTTGATTTATTTCGAAGAAATGACAACTTCCGAAGCGGCTTCGGTTATGAAAAAGAATTCACGTCAAATGAGAAACCTTGTTTACCGCGCAAAAACAGCTTTAAAATCAGAACTTGACAAGGTAGGTTTTATTTATGAAGAAAGGTAGGAGCGTTTATGAAAAGTTATGATGAGTTGATAAATGATTTGCTTGAGCGAAGAGACTGCTATGTTGCGCATCAAAAGAAAAAAAAGAAAAGAATAAGAGTAACTTCAATTTCGCTGTGTTGTATTATCATTGCGGCGTTATCAGGATTAGGTATAAAGGAAAGCGGTGCGCTGAATATTAAACCGTATGTAACGAATGAAGATACCACAGCAAATGAAGATACTACTGCAACCGAGAAGAAGGATTATAATAATTTCGGTGAAACCGACAATATTAGTCGGGAGGAAACTGTCGAGAACGAAGAAAATCAAAACAACGAGAGTCAAACTCAAACTGACGAAGGCAGCGGTTTGGCAATAATCGCTTGGAAAATTAACAGGGTAAGAGGACAAATTGACGCGGAAAAATTGAATTTTCCGACAAATAAGTATTACAGTGAAAGGAAATCACTTGCGGAAATTACCGAATATTTCGGAAAAGATTTTTCGGAACTTTATGAAATAATGCCGCAGGGATTTGAGTTTACCGGTGGATACGAAACAGATTTTTTCTATGAATCGGACGGAAAAGCGGCTTATGATACCTGTATTTTTTGTTACAAAAAGGATGACCGTCGGATAACGGTAGAAGTCAGTAAAATCGGTGAACCGTATGACTGTGTATATATTTTGGAAAATCCCGAGGTTTCGTACTTTAACGGTGTTGAGGTTACAATGGGCGGATTATATAATGATGAGGAATCAGACGAACTTGAGCTCGTATTTGCCGATTTTTCTCACGAAGGATTATATTACAGAATTACAGCGAAAAATATTGAGTACGACGGCAGAAAAAATATGTCCGGCTATCTTGCAAGTATAGTTTCGGAGCTGACGAAGTAGAAGTAAAAGAGATGCAACCGACGAATCGGGATATGATTCGTCGGTTGCGATTATTTTTGGCACCCCCTGCGAGAATCGAACTCACAACTAACCCTTAGGAGGGGTTTATTATATCCATTTAACTAAGGAGGCGTTAATATATGAATTATATATCCGCAAGCCCGTTTTGTCAAGTATAAAAACGCCGACTTTCCGCTTTTTCGCTATGCCTTCTGAAATTTATGTATTTAAAAGCTTATAAATAAAATTGAGCGTATTAATTTACGGCTTATGATACTTAAGGTGATGCTAAATTTAATTCGTGAGTGTGCTTTTTATTTATTATAATGTAAGCCGAAATGCAGATTATTACGGAAATTAAAGAGCCGGCGACTGTTGCAAGTCCCATAGGGAAGAGTGAATCAAGGCAATATTTTGCGGCAAGGTAGGAGAGGGGAACTCTTGCAAGAAGTATTGACGCGAGGTTGTGCGCAAAGGAAATTCCCGAAAGCTTGCACGCGCAAAAGTAACCGCTGAAGCAGAAGTGAATTCCCGCGAGAATACAGTCCCAAACGTAGCCGCGCATATACTGTCCGCCCATTGTAATTGCCGTTTCGTCATTGGTGAAAAGCCCCACGACCGGTTCTGCGAAAAGCATCATTGTAATTACCGAAATAACTCCGAATGAGACTGTAAGCGCCACGGCAATGCGAAGCGTCTTTTTTGCAAGCTCGGGCTTTTTTGCACCAAAATACTGTGCCGAAAGTGCGGATACGGTTGAGAGCATTGCAGACGGAACAAGGAACAGTATTCCGATAATTTTTTCGACAATTCCCACGGCGGCGGCATCCTCAAGTCCGCGAGTATTCGCAAAGGTTGTTATAAGAAGAAACGCAACCTGAACAAAACCGTCCTGAAGCGCGACGGGTACGCCGACCTTTAAAATTTCGCCGAAGACGTCCTTTTTTAAGCGAAGGTCTGTCTTTTTGAGCTTTATGCCCATATCCTTTTTAAACATTGCCGTAATTGCCGCAATTACGCTTATTGCCTGTGAAAGCGTTGTGCCGAGTGCCGCACCGGCGGCATCCATATTAAGTGCGCCTATAAATAAAAAGTCAAGTGCAATATTGGAAGCGCACGCTATTGCCACAAAATACATCGGCGTTTTTGAGTCGCCTCTGCCGCGGAAAACCGAGCTTATGACATTGTAGGCGGTAATAAAGGGAATACCGAGAAAGCATATTGCAAGATATGAAACAGCTCCGTCTACAGCCGCTTTCGGTGTGGACATTACGCTTACAACGGGCTTTACCGCCGAAACGAGAAGCGCCGTCAAAATCACGGAAAGCACACAGAAAAGCGTTACCGTGTTGCCTGTGGCTTTAGATGCCAGCGCTTCGTTTTTACCGCCGACGGCTTTACCTATAAGAACGGTAGAGCCCATGGCAAGACCTACTATCATAACCGTGATCATATGCATTACCTGACTGCCTATAGAAACGGCTGTTGTGCTTTCCACGGGGCAAAACAAGCCTATTATAAAAAGGTCTGCCATACCGTAAAGCGTTTGCATAAAAACCGAGAGAAGATACGGAAGGGAAAAGGTGATTATTTTATTTAATACCGCGTCATTCGGTTTGCTGTTCATAGTGTTGCCTTCTTTCTTTTTTGAATAATATCACATTTTTTTAAATATGACAACCGTAAAATGCTTAATTCTTTATAATAATTTTCTTAATTGCACATTGACAAAATTCGACAGATGTGTTAACTTATATTCGTAAATAAATTGTTGCCTTCGGGCGGCTTTATAATGAAAAGAGGATTCTTATTTATGTCAAAGGTACTTGTTGAAACTTCCGCACGTCACGTGCATGTTACAAAAGAAGCTCTTGAGACGCTTTTCGGCGCGGGATATGAGCTTACCGTTAAAAAGGAGCTTTCACAGCCCGGTCAGTATGCATCTAACGAAAGAGTTGCCGTTATCGGCTCTAAGGGTCAGTTCCCGGCTGTTTCCATTCTCGGTCCGTGCAGAAATGCCTGCCAGGTAGAGCTTTCCGCTTCCGATGCACGTTCAATAGGCGTTTCGGCTCCCATTAGAGAGAGCGGAGACATCGCGGGAAGCGGCGCTTGCACGCTTAAAGGACCCGAGGGTGAGGTTGAGCTTTCCGAGGGCGTTATTGTTGCTAAAAGACACATTCACCTTGATCCCAAAACTGCCGAGGAGTTCGGCGTTTGCGACAAGGAAAATGTAAGCGTTAAGCTCGAAACAGAAGGTCGTTCGCTTGTTTTCGGCGATGTTGTGGTAAGAGTAAGCGACAAATTTGCTCCCGCTATGCACATTGATACCGATGAAAGCAATGCCGCGGCTGCTTTCGGCGGACTTATGGGCGAAATTATTAAATAATTATAGAATTAATATTTTTCGGGAGGCTCGAATTAAAAGAGCCTCCTTTTTTGATGCTGCTTTATAAATGAAAAACGAAAAAACCCGCCGTAGCTTCGGCGGGCGATATCGGTATTATTCCTCAACTTCTTCGTGTTCAACCTTTTTAAGAAGTCCGGTTATAAATTCTTCTTTATCGAAAAGCTTTCTGTAGTTGTAAACAAGCTCTTTTTCGTCCCAGGTAAGCTCGGGGAAGCGAATGTCTTCACCGGGGATTTTCATTGTGATGACTCTTTCGTAATTCGGGTCGTGAAGAGAAATTTTCCGCGTGAAGCCGTAAATATCATCCGTTGTAACACCGTAAAAACCCGCAAGGTCGCTGATTTGGTCAATATTGGGGGATGTTATATCGAGCTCGAACTCTCTGTACTCCTCAACTGAAACGTCAAGAAAATCGGCAAGCTCCTTTTCGGAAGCTGTTGCGTATTCTCTGTAGCTTTTAAGTCTGTAACCTAACATATACGTCACCTCTTTTTTGTACAGATATAATAACATTAATTCACTGTAATTTCAATATTAAACTTAAAAATTATTTTAAATTAACAAAAATTCATAAGAAATATTATCGGAATTACCGATAATTATCCTTCAAATAAAAAAATATCGAAAAAGTATTCGAAAAAGATGATTTTTTTATTGAAAACGGTGTATTTTTGTGCTACAATTAGAAAGTGTTAATTTGCGCCGTGAATTCGGCATATTAAAAATCGTACAGTCAGGAGATATTACAATGGCAAATTGTCCTAAATGCGGGTACAAGCTTAAAATTACGGATTGGAGAGCGGAGTGCCCTAAGTGCGGTGTAAACCTTCTTTATTATAACCACCAGGAGCGCCTCGCGGAGGATGCCGATAAGGCAGAGGAGGAGCACATTAAGCTTCAGCCGAAGATAGACAGAGTTAAGTTTTCTTTCATAGGCACAAAGCTTTCTATCGTTCGAATCATTTGCCTTCTTATTCCCATAGGAATGCTGTTTTTACCGCTCGCTCACGTTAAAGCGGTGTTGCCCTACAAAACAATAGATACCGACATATCCATTTTAAATCTTGCTATGGATGTTGTTGCCGAAATGAAGTTCGACATTCTTTTCGATATGATAAAGGAATCGTCGCTTACGAGAGTCGCGTTCATTTGCTATGCGCTTTCAATCGTTTTTGTTTTCGTTGCCGCAATATTCGCAATTCTCAATATTCCGTTTGATGCCGTTTCGTGCTCACCCAAGGGCTTTAAGAGAAACGTAAGACTTTCTCTTTGCGGAATAATCTTTACGGTATTGAGCATTGTGTCCTTCCTCGTTTTCAATTCTCAACTTACTTCAAAGTTCGGTGCCGTATATTCGGGCAGCCTCGGCTTTGCACCGTTCCTTGTTATTCTCGGCTTTGTTATAATCATTGTTATTAATGTGCTTATAAAGAAGCAGAACGTTCCCGTTAAATACACGGACGTTTCCGAGTATGTTGAAAGAATGGAAAAAAGAAGAGCGGAGCTTAAGGCTTTTGAAGAGAGCATTGAAGCCGACAGAGAAAAAGCTGCAAAGGTTTCCGAATAAATTAAGATAATAAAGCTATTTTTCATACACATCGTTTTTTCGGTGTGTATGTTTTTTGTGTTGACAAATACCCCCGAAGGGTATATAATGAATCTTGAAAGGCGGTGCTTTTTACGGAAAACAAAAAATGTATGTGCTCTTTGCGCAAAAAAGAGCGCTCACCCGAGGAATACAAAAAGCTTGTTAACAGGCTCAACCGAATAGAGGGTCAAATTCGGGGAATAAAAGGGATGTTGGAGGATAATGCGTACTGTCCCGATATTTTGGTTCAGTCTGCCGCGGTGAGTGCGGCAATAAACGCTTTTAACAAAGAGCTTCTTTCAAATCATATAAGAACGTGCGTTGCCGAGGATATTAAGGAAGGTAATGATGAAACGATAGATGAGCTTTTGAGCACTCTTCAAAAGCTTATGAGATGAGGTGGTATTTTGCAGCAGTTTAATGTTACGGGAATGACTTGCGCCGCGTGCAGTGCGCGTGTTGAAAAAGCCGTTACGAAGGTTAAGGGCGTAAGCTCGTGCTCTGTAAGCCTTCTTACGAATTCTATGGGTGTGGAAGGCACGGCTTCCGCTTCCGAAATAATTGCATCCGTTGAAAAAGCGGGCTACGGGGCTTCGGTTAAGGGTGAAAGTCCGAAAAATACCGACGGTATTGAAGAAATTCAAACCGATAAAGAAATAAGCCTTATGAAAAAACGGCTTATAAGCTCGGTTATTGTCCTTGCCGTTTTAATGTATTTTTCAATGGGGCATATGATAAATTTGCCGATACCGGGATTTTTTGAAAATCATTTGGCTTTGGGGCTTCTCGAGCTTATATTAAGCGCCGTTATAATGGTAATTAATCAGCACTTTTTTATAAGCGGCTTTAAAAGTCTTATGAACAAAGCGCCCAATATGGACACGCTCGTTTCTCTCGGTGCGGGAGCGGCATTTGTTTACAGTACCGTTGTACTGTTTTCTCTTACGCAGTCACAGCACGCTTCCGGGGAAATGCCCGATTTTTACTTTGAATCGGCGGGGATGATTCTTACTCTTATTACCGTAGGAAAGCTTCTTGAAGCGCGCTCTAAGGGTAAAACTACAGATGCCTTAAAAAGTCTTATGAGTCTTGCGCCGAAAAAAGCAACGGTAATAAGAGACGGCAAAGAGGTTTTAATTGATGTTGATTCGGTTAATATCGACGATATATACTGTGTGCGCCCGGGTGAGAGCATACCGGTTGACGGCGTTGTAATGGAAGGCGAGAGTGCCGTTGACGAGTCGGCGCTTACGGGTGAGAGCATACCCGCAGATAAAGCAGTAAACGATTCGGTATACGGTGCTACGGTTAATAAATCGGGCTTTTTAAAATGCCGCGCAACAAGGGTGGGCGCGAATACAACTCTTTCGCAAATCGTAAAAATGATAAGCGATGCCGCCGCAACAAAAGCGCCCATAGCGCGAATTGCCGATAAGGTCTCGGGAATTTTCGTTCCAACTGTAATTACAATCGCGCTTATTACCACAGCGGTGTGGCTTCTTTTGGGAAGAGATATCGGCTTTTCTCTTGCAAGGGGAATTTCCGTTCTTGTAATAAGCTGTCCGTGTGCGCTCGGGCTTGCAACGCCTGTTGCGGTTATGGTCGGAAGCGGTGTAGGTGCAAAAAACGGAATTTTATTTAAAACAGCCGCCTCGCTTGAAAGTGCGGGTAAGGTAAATATAGCGGTGCTTGACAAAACGGGAACTATAACTTGCGGTGAGCCGATTGTTACCGATATAATCACAAATGACGGTGTTGACGAAAGCGAGCTTCTTACGCTTTCGTATTCGCTTGAAATTAAAAGTGAGCATCCGCTTGCAAAAGCGATTGTGAAAAAAGCTTCGGAAGAGGGGATTTCACCTTTAGAGGTTTCGGGCTTTACGGCAGTTCCCGGGAATGGGCTTTGTGCGGAATGCGGTAGCTTTAAGCTTTGCGGCGGCAGTAAAAAGTGGATTTCTTCAATTACGGAAATTCCGCCGGGACTTTCCTCAGCCGCCGAGGAATTATCAAAAAAAGGCAAAACGCCGCTGTTTTTCACAAAGGACGGCAAGCTTCTCGGAATTATCGGCATTGCCGATGTTATTAAAAAGGACAGCGTCGATTCTGTTCGCGAGCTTGAAAAAATGGGCGTTCACGTTGTAATGCTTACGGGCGACAACAGGCTTACGGCTTCTTCTATCGGCGAAGAGGTCGGAATAAAGCACATTGTTTCCGAGGTTTTGCCGGACGGCAAGGCGCGTGTTGTAAACAGCCTTAAAAAAATCGGCAAAGTTATGATGGTAGGCGACGGCATTAACGATGCCCCCGCGCTTACCTCTGCGGATGTAGGAGTTGCAATAGGCGCAGGTGCGGACATTGCCGTGGACAGTGCGGACGTTGTGTTAATGAACAGCAAGCTTTCGGATGTTTGCGCCGCGATTAAATTAAGCAGAGCGTCCCTTAAAAATATACACGAAAACCTTTTCTGGGCTTTCTTTTACAATTCCGTAGGTATTCCGCTTGCCGCAGGCGTGTTTATTCCGCTGGGACTCACATTAAACCCGATGTTCGGTGCGGCGGCAATGAGTATAAGCAGCTTTTGCGTTGTAAGTAACGCCCTGAGACTTAACTTTTTTAAGCTACACAAGCCTCAAAAGAAGAATTACACGCGAGGCAGGCTTTCACAAGAGGAAATTATTAAAGCGATTGACGCTTTTAAGGAGGAAAATATAATGACAAAAATTATGAAAATCAACGGTATGATGTGCTCGCATTGCGAAAATTCGGTAAAAAAGACGCTTGAGTCTATTGACGGCGTTGAAAGTGCCGAGGTAAGCCACGTAAGTGGCACGGCGACGGTTAAGCTTTCAAAGGATGTAAGCACAGATGTGTTAAAGTCCGCAGTGGAAGCAAAGGATTACGAGGTCGTATCGGTTGAATAAGAGAATAAGAAAAAACAAAGCCGCAGGTCTTAAAAAGGCTTGCGGCTTTTTTTCGTGCATATTAAATTCAGTGGGATATTAAATCCTTATAGCTTGTAACGTAATAGTCGGAAAGACTTTTGATTTTTTCTTTGTATTTCTTTTCGGCATCGTCTTCAATTGCGACAACCGTAAAACC
>CAZRXQ010000001.1:17091-45206 GCA_964604065.1 uncultured Eubacteriales bacterium
ACGCCGTCCTTTAAAACAACCTCTTCAAAATAGAAATTCTTAACAAGACCGTTTACGCCGTCTCTTATATCCTGTACCGTGGCAGTCGGGTCAAAGTGCTCAATATAATAAGCCGCCGCCTGCTCGTAGCTTAAGGTTGAAATTTCTTCGGCAAGCTCCTTTTTAATTGTGATGTCTTTCGAAAGAAGGAATCTTGTTCCTATTTCAGTCCAGATATCCATTGAATCGAGAAGAGTTCCGTCGGCATCGAAAATAATGCCCTTTACATTGTCAAAATTCATTGGTTTTCTCCTGTAATAAATCGTTAAAGCTTCCTTCCCAAATTACAACGAGTGTGCCGTCGGTAACGCCGATATGAGCATTTTCGCCCGTGAATTCGTTACTTACGCCGAGCGGGAAGGAATTGGTAAGCTCGGCGTTATTAAGAGTATATGAAAGTCCTTTAAATGTAACGCCGCAGGATTTTTCAGAATGTGAAAAAACGGAAACGTAGCCGCCGCTTTTTTTCTTGAATTCAACCGTGCCGTTTTTAATTGCGGTAAGGCATCCTGAGTCACCCGAGAAAACAGCTGTGCCGCCGTGCTCCGCAATATAAACGGCAGTTTGAACGGAGGCGACGGTTTGGTCGAGTCTTCCGCCCAACGCACCGAAAATGACGAAGCTTTTAAAGCCTTTTTTAAAGCCGATTTTAACAGCGAGTAAAAGGTCTGTGTCGTCCTTTCTTTTCGGATGGCGGATTATCGGCACGTTATCGGGAACTTCTTTTGCGGAGTCGAAGTCGCCCACGCAAAGGTCGGGCGTAACACCTATTTCAAAAAGCCTGTCAAAGCCCGCATCGGCGGCAATTAAAAGGTCACCGTCGTTTTTTAAAAAGCCGTCGAAGCTACATTTGAGTGCACAAAAAATATAACAAATGCTCATATCAGAAAGAGAATATTCCGTAGGTTATAAGTGACATTATCATTCCCGCGATAAACACGCCGAGAGCGATAATAGGCAATGTCTTTTTAATTCTCATATCCATAAGCGCCGCTATAAGAGCGCCTGTCCAGCCGCCTGTTCCGGGAAGAGGAATGGCTACAAATATGAGAAGACCCCACTCCTTGTATTTTTCCATTGTGCCTTTTTTCTTTTCGGAGCGCGCTTCTAATTTATCTACAATCTTAGAGAAAAATTTCGAGCGTCTCATAACAGCGAAAATCTTTTTTATGAAAAGTAAAATAAAGGGGATGGGAAGCATATTGCCTATGTAGCAGATTATGAAGGCTTCTATAAAGTTCATTTCGAGAAGCCTTGCCGCTATCATACCGCCGCGAAGCTCCAAAACAGGGCAGAGGGAAACTATAAAAGCTACAAGCTGAGGGGGAATGGTGTTGCTGAAGAAATTAACGATTTCATTAACAATGTTTTCTACCATAATTATACCTCTTTAATATATGATTTTGATAATAAATAATCCTTGCAATGCTTTAAAATATATTTGTCGTTGTCAAATTTTAAGCTTCTGTAGGCTTCTTTAAACGGAAGCCAGATGTAATCTTCTATTTCCTCGCGCTGAATAACCGTTTGAGTGTCCGCGGTGCGTCCGATAAAAATCGTTACGGTTTTTTCTATTCGGTTTTGAATGGTGTACTGAGATTTTCTTGAAAAGCCGGGAAGGATGTCTATGTGAATTCCGGTCTCTTCAAGTACCTCGCGCTTTGCGGTGTCCTCGGGAGTTTCGCCCTCTTCAACGTGACCCTTCGGAAAGCCCCAGTTTGAGCTTCTTTTGTTTTTGATTAAAAGAAAACGGATTTTTCCGTTTATTCTGCGGTATACCACAGCACCGCAGGAGCGTTCGTAATAGCAGTCGAGAACATACGGGCGACCGTCCGTTAAAAAATCAAGATACGGCTTTATATCGCAATCTATAAATCTTTTCGACTTGGGCGAAGCTATGAGCTTTACCTCGCCGTTGTCGAGAAACCGAAGCTGAGCTATTACTCTGCCGTCAAAGCGGCGAATTGGGTTGCCGATTCCCATTACAAGCACACCGCTTACGGGTGATAATGTATTAACCTTGCAGATTGGCTGACCGTGATTAAGGGAAAACACAGCGCCGTTTTCACCGTACGGTGAACCAATCTGTTCGGTAATATTAACTCTGATTAATTTACCTAACATTAAAGGCGCCTCACAATAATTAAAACTGATACTATTATAAGCATTTTCGGCTCTTCTTTCAATAACAAAATATTAGATTTTATACTGTTTTACAAACTTTTTTTCATTCAAAATGGCATATTTGCGCGTTTCGTTAACTAAGCTATTGAAATATTCAAAAATTTGTGATAATGTATACACTTGAAGAGGTGTGTTTCAATGAATGAAGAACTTTTTGAATTTATCAGATCCTGTCCCGATGCATATCATACCGTAGATACTCTTAAAAAAGAGCTTATTAAAAACGGCTTTGCCGAGATTTTCGAAACCGAAAAATGCGAGCTCACTCCCGGGAAAGCGTATTTTGTTACGAGAAACGGCTCTTCTCTTATAGCCTTCAGGCTTCCCGAGAACAACTTTTCGGGCTTTATGATTACCGCTTCACACGCTGACAGCCCCGCTTTTAAAATTAAAGAAGATCCAGTTAACTATAAGTGCGGCTACAGAAGGCTTTCCGTTGAAAAATACGGCGGGATGCTTTGCTCCACGTGGCTTGACAAGCCTCTTTCTATGGCGGGCAGAGTAATTGTTTCAACAGACGACGGCATAAAAACAGTACTTGTTGATTCTATTGAGCCTGTTGCTATAATTCCGAATGTTGCGATTCATATGAACAGAGGTGCAAACGAGAGCTCCTCCTTTAATGCCGCTATTGATATGCAACCCGTATTTTCCACAGGCGGCGAAGAGACTTCGTTTAAAGATGTGCTTACAAAGCTTGCGTCGTGCCGTTATGAAGATATATTAAGTACGGATCTTATTCTGTACAATCCCGCAGACGGTGTGGTTATTAACGATATGATTTCCGCACCGCGCCTTGATGACTTACAGTGTGTTTTCCCCTTAAAAGAAGCGTTTTTATACGTCAGAAATCCGTATGCCGTTAATGTTCTCGCCGTCTTCGATAACGAAGAGGTGGGAAGCGCAACAAAGCAAGGCGCGGCATCGACGTTTTTGTACGAAACTCTTTATAAAATATCCGCTTCGTACGGTGATTCTCAAGAGGATTTTTACCGCAAGGTAGCAAACAGCTTTATGCTTTCGTGCGACAATGCACACGCATATCACCCGAATCACCCCGAGTATTACGATGTCGATCACACCTGCGCTCTTAACGGCGGAATTGTAATTAAATTCACCGCAAATCAGCGCTACGCTTCGGACGGCGTGTCGGCGGCTCTCTTTAAAAAGATTGCAGAGACCGCAGGTGTTCCCACGCAGGTGTTCTACAACAAAGCGGATGTTTTGGGCGGTTCAACGCTCGGTAATATTTCAAACACGGTTGTGTCGTTAAATACCGTTGATATCGGACTTGCTCAGCTTGCCATGCATTCGGCTTTTGAGACTGCCGGTGCTAAGGATACCGAGTATATGTTTGATGCGGTGTCGGAGTTTTACACATCACACCTTAAATTTGACGGCGATAAAATAGCAATTCTTTAAACCGAGGGACTTTTATGAAAATTATTATAGCCGGTGACGGCAAGGTCGGAGCTACACTAACAAAACAGCTTTCCGGTCAGGGCTACGACATAACTCTTATAGATTCAAATAAATCCGTTCTTGAAACGAGCCTTGAAATGTACGATATTTTGACTATCAGCGGTAACTGCGCCACGGCGGAGGTTCTTTTAAAAGCCGATATAAAAAATGCCGACCTTCTTATTGCGGCAACGAGTACTGACGAAATTAACCTTCTTTGCTGTATGACCGCGCACAAGCTCAACCCTGCGGCGCATACAATAGCGAGAATCAGAAATCCGGAGTACCGCGAGCAAATATTCGATATGCGTGACATATTCGGGCTTTCGCTTATTGTTAACCCCGAGCGCCGTGCCGCGCTTGAGATCGAGCGCCTTTTACAGCTCCCGGGCTTTTTAAAGCGTGACAGCTTCGCAAACGGCAGAGTGGAAATCGTTGAGCTTAAGGTAAATAATGAAAGCAAGCTTTGCGATGTTTCGCTTTCCGATCTTTACAAAATCGTAAAATGCCGCGTTCTTGTGTGCGCGGTTCTCAGAAAAAACGAGCTTATAATACCCGGCGGCGACTTTGTTATTCGCGAAAATGACAGAATATTCGTAACCGCACAGGCTGTAAATCTTTCACAGCTTCTTAAAAATCTCGGCATAATTTCGAAAAAGGTGCGAAGAGTTATTCTTGCGGGCGGCGGCAAGGTGAGCTATTACCTTTCCCGTGAGCTTGAAAAAACAAATATTGCCGTAACGCTTATTGAAAACGATATGGAGCGTTGCAGAGAGCTTGCCGAGCTTCTTCCTCATACCGATATTATTCACGGCGACGCAAGCGACAAGGCGCTTCTTTTAAGAGAAGGTCTTGAAGACTGCGAAGCGCTTGTGACTCTTACGGGTATTGACGAGCTTAATATTATAATTTCTTTATACGGAAGCACCTGCGGTGTCGGGCAGATTATTACAAAGCTCGGCAGGGTAGAGGAAAGCGGCTTGATCGACACACTGCCTTTAGGCAGTGTAATATCCCCGAAAAAGCTTTGCTGTGACCAGATAGAGCAATATGTTCGCGCTATGGAAAATCAAACCGGCGCGGCTGTTGCGGTTCATCATTTTGCCGACGATAACGCCGAAGCGCTTGAGTTCAGAGTCGATTCAACGACAGAAAACTGCGAAGTGCCGCTTAAAAATCTTAAGCTTAAAAAACAGCTTCTTCTTGTTTCCATTAACAAAAAGGGCAAAAGCGAAATCCCCAACGGCGATTCGTTTTTCAGCGAGGGTGATACCGTTATTGTTGTTTCGGGCGGCGACACACCCATAAGAAAGCTTAACGATATTTTCGAATAATTAAATTTGAATAAGGCGATTTTTATGAATTACAAAATGATAGGGCGCATTATTTCAAGAATAATCGCGGTTGAAGCACTTTTTATGCTTCCGGCACTTTTAATAAGTGTTTATGACGGTGCTAAAAACGCCGCCACGGGCTTTTTAATTACATATGCCGTAATGCTTCCTTTTTGCCTTGTGCTCTGTTTTTTAACAAGAAAAGCCGCAAGCGCGTTTTATGCGCGTGAAGGGCTTTTGTGCGTGGGACTCAGCTGGTGCATAATCAGCTTTTTCGGTTCGTTGCCGTTTTTCTTTTCGGGCGAAATCCCGCATTTTATAAATGCTCTTTTTGAAATTGTTTCCGGCTTTACTACAACGGGCGCTTCGATTCTTTCGGATGTCGAATCGCTTTCACGCGGCATTATGTATTGGCGAAGCTTCAGTCACTGGCTCGGCGGAATGGGCGTTCTCGTGTTTGTTCTTGCGGCAATACCCGTCGGCGGGAGAAGCGAGGGCTACACGCTCCACCTTATGCGTGCGGAAAGCACAGGCCCGGTCGTTTCGAAGCTTGTACCGAAAATCCGCAACACTGCGTTGATTTTATACCTGATTTACGTTGTTCTTACGGTAATAAACATAGTATTTTTGGCTTTAGGCGACATACCGCTTTTTGAAGCGATTTGCCTGGGGCTCGGCACGGCGGGTACGGGCGGCTTCGGAATTAAAAACGACAGTATGGCAAGCTACAGCCCGTACATACAAAATGTGACAACCGTATTTATGTTTATGTTCGGAATTAATTTTTCGTGCTACTATATGCTTCTTCTCCGTCAAATTAAAGGTGTTTTAAAAAACGAGGAGCTCAGAGTTTATTTCGGCGTGTATTTCGCATCCGTCGCGCTTATTTGCCTTAACATTTACAAGATGTACCCGACTGTTTCGGAAGCGCTTCGCCACGCATTTTTCCAGGCTTCGAGCATTATAACAACCACCGGCTATTCGACGGTTGACTTTAACACCTGGCATCCGTTTTCAAAAGCGGTATTGTTGCTTTTGATGATTATAGGCGGTTGCGCGGGCAGTACGGCGGGCGGCTTAAAATGCGGCAGAGCAATGATTCTTTTTAAGGGCCTAAAGCGTAACATTAAAAAGATGATTTTCCCGAGGAAGGTTGAGGTTGTTACGGTTGACGGAGTTGCGTTAAACGAGAGCGTGCTCGATAATACAAACTCTTACCTTGCCGCATATGTTGTCATAATTATTTTCAGCATACTTTTTGTTTCGATTGACGGCTTTTCCGTTGAAACAAACCTTTCCGCTGTTCTTTCGTGCTTTAATAACATAGGCCCGGGCTTTGACAGCGTAGGTCCTATGAGCAATTTTTCCTGCTACGGCGATTTTTCGAAAATCGTTCTTATATTCGATATGTTGGCGGGTCGTCTTGAAATTTTCCCGATTCTCGCGATTTTCGCAAGAAGCTCGTGGACGAGAAAAAAGCTTTAATAATTTTCGGATTATTCCGTTTCCGAAATTTATTCCCCGAAAACCTATTGACTTCAATTAAATAAAGTGTTAAATTATATTCGTAAAATAATTTAAAGGTGATTAAATGAACGTAATTGACAATAAATCAGTGGACAGGCTTGCAACTGCCTTTTCGCTTCTTGAAACTAAAGAAGAAGTTAAGGCTTTTCTTGCCGATATTTGCACAATCAAAGAGCTTCAGGATTTGGCTCAGCGCTTTGAGGTTGCTGGACTCTTGCACGGCGGCGCGAATTACAATGCCGTTTCAGCCGCAACGGGTGCGAGCTCTGCCACGATAAGCCGCGTTAACCGTTGCCTTATGTACGGTGACAACGGCTACGAAATTGCGCTTAAACGCGTTGATTCCGATTCAAAGAATTGAGAATTTAATTTATAATCAAAAATGTATTGATTTTAGCTTCTCTTTATGGTATAAAATATAGTGGTTTTTATGAAACGATAAAGAGCTTTATTCGACTTTAGGAGATAGATATGAGAACTTCCGGTTTGACAAGAAAAACAAATGAAACGAAAATATCTCTTTCGTTAAGCCTTGACGGTTCGGGCAGATCGAACATAGTAACGGGCTGTACGTTTTTCGATCATATGCTTACCCAATTTGCAAAGCATTCGAAATTTGACCTTTATGTAAATTGCGAAAGCAATGCTGACACCGACTTTCATCACACCGTTGAGGATGTTGCAATGCTTCTCGGCAAAGCCTTTAACGAAGCTTTGGGCGACAGAAGAGGCATTAACCGCTTTGCGGATGCCGTTATCCCGATGGACGAAAGCCTTATTTTAGCTTCTATTGATATTTCGGGAAGAGCGTATCTTGCTTACGATGTCGAATTTTTCAATCATCATATAGGCGATTTTGATGTTGAGCTTGTTGAAGAATTCTTTATGACTTTCGTTCGTAATGCCGACGTAACGCTTCATCTTCGTAAGCTTGCGGGCTCTAATTCTCACCATATAGCGGAGTGTCTTTTCAAGGCTTTCGCAAGAACCCTTAGAGAAGCGTCTTCGCTTGATTCCGCTTTTAAAAGCGATATTCCATCCGCAAAGGGCGTTTTGCGCTGAAGTGCATTTTGCACCTAATTGTTTTGCGCCGAATATAGTTAAATTACCGTAACGGAGTAATTGCCATGACAGATTTTACTACATATAATCAGCAAAATAGTCTGCCCGAGGGGGAAGTCTATTCTGCTGATTATATTCTTTGCAGAGCGCTTAACATCGGCGAAGAGATTCTTCGTTGCGGCGGCGAGCCGCACAGAATAGAGGACACCGTTACAAGAATCTGCACTTCCCTGGGTGCAAAGGATGTTGAGGTGTTTGCGCTTCCTTCTGTTATAATCGCGAGCGTACACCTTTCGGACGGAACTCACGCTTCACAGGTTCGAAGGCTTTATCAAACTCAGAACAATATGTTCATCCTTGAAAAAATGAACGATTTGTCAAGGCGTGTTTGCTCGGGAAAGGTGAGCCTTTCTAAGGTTGACGACGAAATAAAGGAAATCAAGAACAAAAAGCCTTTTCCTGCGTTTGTGTCGTACATAGGCGCTGTTCTCGGGGCGGGCGGCTTTGCGGTGTTTTTCGGCGGAAGCATTTACGATGCCGTTGCGGCTGCTCTTGCGGGTCTTGTCGTAACGCTTATAAACTTACATAAGGCGTCATTTGTAAACCAGATGGTTCACACGCTTTTGGTGTCGTTTGTCGGCGCGGTTGCGGCGCTTTCGCTTACGCGCTTAGGACTTGGGGATAACCCCGATATGATAATGATAGGCACGATTATGCTTCTTATTCCCGGTCTTTCGTTCGGTAATGCCGTTAGAGATATGCTTTTCGGCGACACCGTTTCGGGTCTTATTCAGCTTGTTCAGGCGGTTCTTCTTGCGGCTACGGTAGCCTTCGGCTTTGCGCTTGCGATTATGCTTTTCGGAGGTGCTAAGCTGTGACGGAAATATTAATTAAAGCTATTGGCGGCATTGTGAGCACATTGGGCTTTTCAATTCTTTTTAAGCTCAGCCCCAAGCATATACCGATAGCAACGCTTGACGGCGCTATAGCATGTGCCGTGTACTTTGCGTGCTCAACGTATTTTACAAGTCCGTTTCTTATTAATATGCTTGCAGCATTTGCGGCGGCAGCGTTTTCCGAAATATTCGCAAGAGCCTTTAAAGCGCCCGCAACGATATTTTTACTTCCGGGGTGTATTGCTCTCGTTCCCGGCGGAACGCTTTATTATGCTATGAACAGCCTTTTGTCGGCAAATTACGAGGAAGCGCTTTCTAAGCTTCTTTTAACGCTTGATGTAGGTATTGCAATAGGCGGCGGTATAATAGCCGCATCGTTTATTAAATATTGTCTTGACTTCATTTTGAAAAAGAAGTCCAACTGAATTTGTTAATTTTTGTTGCGCTTTGCGCGTTAGGAGTTTTAATATGATTACAGCAATTGTCGGTATTAACTGGGGCGACGAAGGTAAGGGCAGAATGGTTGACCTTCTTTCTCGCGACTACGACATCGTTTCAAGGTATCAGGGCGGCAACAATGCCGGTCATACCGTTGTAAACGAAAAGGGCAAGTTCATACTTAACCTTCTTCCCTCGGGAATCCTTCGCGAGGAAACGGTTAATGTTATGGGTCCCGGAATGGTTGTAGATGCCGAGCACCTTTTCGGCGAGGTTCAAAAGCTTCGCGACGGCGGCATCGAAATTACTCCCGAGCATCTCAAAATAAGCGATAAGGCTACAATCTGCCTTCCTTATCACAAGCTTTTGGATTGCCTTGAGGAGGAGCGTCTTGCCGATAAAAAGTTCGGTTCTACAAGACGCGGTATAGCTCCCGTTTACGCGGACAAGTATATGAAAAAGACAATCCGTTTCGGTGATCTTTTCTATCCCGAGCTTCTTCCCGAGAAGGTTAAGGACCTTGTTGAATGGAAAAACCTTACCGTTGAAAAAGGCTATTCTCACGAGGCTATTAAGCCCGAGGATATTCTCGAGTGGCTCAATACATATGCAATGCCCTTTAAGGACTATGTTGTAAACACAACCGTTTACCTTTCGAATGCCGTAAAGGAAGGCAAGAGCATTATGTTCGAAGCACAGCTCGGTGCGCTTCGCGACATTGATTTCGGCATTTATCCGTATACTTCTTCATCCTCCACAATTGCCGCATATGCACCCATAGGTGCCGGCATTCCGCAGTGCAAGCTTGACGAGTCAATAGGTATTATAAAGGCTTATTCAAGCTGTGTCGGTGAAGGTCCGTTTACCTGCGAGCTTTTCGGCGAAGAGGGCGATAAATTAAGAGAAGCGGGTGCTGAGTACGGCGCCGCAACCGGCAGACCCAGAAGAGTGGGTGGCTTTGACGTTGTTGCTTCCCGCTACGGTGTTCTTGTTCAGGGCGCAACAAGCCTTGCTCTTACAAAGCTTGACGTTCTTTCGTATCTTGACAAAATTCCCGTTTGCGTTGCTTACGAGGTTGAAGGCGAAATCGTTCACGACTTCCCCACAGGTCACAGACTCAACATCGCAAAGCCCGTTTACGAGTATTTTGACGGCTGGAACTGCGACATTTCCTCCTGCAAAACAAAGGAAGAGCTTCCCGAGAACGCAGTGAAATATATCGAATATATCGAAAACGTTGTAGGTTGCCCGATTCAGTATGTTTCCGTAGGAGCAGAGCGCGAGCAGTACATTAAAATGTTTTAATTAATAATAATATAAAGCAAAAAGCTGTTGTCGAATTAAAGACAACAGCTTTTCGCTTTGGTGTGAAAATAGAAAGAAGAATATATAGAAGAACAATTATTTAAGATAATGCCTCGGCTTGCCGACTGTTTTCTTGCCGTACTCAATAGCTTCCTTGGGGCACGCGGCAATGCAAGCCATACAGTGGGTGCAATCCTTGCCCCAAACGGGCTTGCCCGAAACGATTTTTATGTTATTAAGCGGACAACGCTCGGCGCAACCGCCGCAACCGGCACAGCTTTCCTTTGCATAAAAAGCCTTCGCGCTTATCATTGTCGCATACATCATCGGGTTAATTAAGTTCGACATAATTCCGCTTCCGGGCTTTTCGTCGGGAAGTGGAGCGCCGTCGGCAATTCTTTTCGCAATTTCTTTAATTCTCGGCTCGGCATTTTTTAAAACCCGTTCATTTTCCGCCTTCGGCTTTGTACCGCCGCCCGCAACATAGCCTTGTGGCATTACAACGGAGTTAAAGCCAGAAAGAGAAAAGCCTTTTTCGTCTGCGACTTTTTTTGCATAGCTTACCGTTTTCCACGGCGTTTGAGCGCAAGTGCCTATAAAGTAAGCCTTTTTTGTGCCCGTGAATTCAACCCTTTTAATGAAGTCGTCTACTATGCAGGGGAATCTTCCCGCATAAACGGGTGCTACAAAAACAAGCGGCTTTTCGGAATTTACCTTGCCGTAGTCATTATTTTTAATTCGGTCGTTTAAAGAAATGAGCTCATCCTGCGCTTTTTCCGCGATTTTTTTCGCAACATAGCGGGAATTGCCCGTTCCGCTAAAATATAAAATCATACATTTTACCTCCGTTCGAAGGTATTTTACAATATAAAGAACAACTCAATGTAAACTTTTAAGCGTAATTTTAAATTCCGCGCCTTTTCCTTCTTCGGAAACAACTTCGATTTTGCCTTTGCAAAGCTCAACTATTTTTTCCACAAGCGCAAGACCCAATCCGTTTCCTTCCGCTTTTCGAGAGGTGTCACCCTGATAAAACTTTTCGAAAATGTGCTTTTGAACCTCTTTTGACATACCGTCGCCGCAGTCTTTAACGGCTGCGAAAATTTCGTTACCGTCGTTTTCGAGTGATACCGTAATTTTTCCGCCCTCGGGCGAGTGTTTAACGGCGTTGTCGAGAAGGTTTATCCAGACCTGCTCCAAAAGAGATTCACTGCCGTAATAATTTGTGCTTTGAAGGTTTAAGTCGAATTCGATGTTTTTACTTTCCCACTTCGGCTCAAGTGTTAAAATGCACCGCCTTATTTGCTCGTCAAGTCGGTATTCGGCTTGGTCGGGGAGTATCTGACTGTTTTCGAGCTTTGAGAGCATAAGTATGCTTCCCGAAAGAGTCGAAAGCTTTTTCGAGTTTTCGAGTATTATTTCAACATATCGGTCGTGCTTTTCTTTTGTGAGCTTCGGGTTTTGCAAGAGAGTTGCATAACCTTCGATTGAAGCAAGCGGTGTTTTAAATTCGTGCGAAACATTCGCAACAAAATCGTTTCCGAGCGCTTCGATATGCGAAAGGTCGTACACCATAGAATTAAACTGATGCGCCATTTCGCGTATTTCCGCAACCTTTTCATCCTCCGAAACAGTTACGTTGAAGTTTCCTTTTGAAATCTCGTTGAACGCATTCCCTATATTTTCAATAGGGCGAACTATAAGCTTTCCGACATAGAGTGCAATAACGATTCCCAAAAGAAGACTGCCGAATGCGAGCACAAGATACGGTATGTGACGCTCACCGGGATTTGTGTCGATAATCCCGAATCTGTACAAAAGAATCCAAATTAAAGTAACAAAAACGAATACCGCGAGAATTGTTGCGAATACCAATCCCGTAAAGCGAAGCCATAGCTTTGAATGGTGCTTTTTATTCAATGTGCTTCACCGCCTTGTAGCCTAAGCCTCTTACAGTTACAATTTCAAAATCCTTACAGCCTTCGAATTTATCTCTTAAACGGTTAATGTGTGTGTTTACCGTTCTTTCATCTGTTTCGGAAAACATTCCCCATATTTCGTCCATAAGCTGTTGGCGCGTGAAAATTTTATTTGGGTAAGAAAGAAGCTTGTAAAGTAAGTAGAATTCCTTTTGCGGAAGCGTTTTTTCCGTGCCGTTTACGGTGACACTGAGCGCATCGTAATTTAACACAGTAGAGCCGACGGTGATTTTCTTTTCGCTTGAAATTCGCGCACGCCGAAGGAGTGCTTCGACGCGCAAAAGAAGCTCGTTCACGTTAACGGGTTTCACCATATAGTCGTCACTGCCGTTTTTAAAGGCTTTTTTCATATCGGAGAACTGATCCTTTGCGGTTACAATGAGAATCGGCATTTCGTATTTTGCTTCGCGAAGCTCGCGAGTGAGCTCGTAGCCGTCCATATTCGGCATCATAATATCAAGAACGATTAAGTCTATGTATTCCCTGTCTATTACGTCAAGCGCCGCTTCACCGTCACAGGCGGGAAACGTCCTGTAGCCGCCGTCTGTTAAAACCGTGCAAAACAACTCACGCATATCGGGATTGTCTTCGACAACAAGAATGTTAAACATACTTACGTCACCTTCATTAATACGTTTTATGATTATTATATAACATATTTTAATAACATCAAGATAAACTTTAAGTGTTTATTCATAAATAGTTTATTTATATTTGTCGTTGAGTTTATTTTGGAATGATAAAATCGCAAAAAACGGAGGTAATAATATGCTACAGCTTAAAAATATCGTAAAGACATATGTAACAGGCGAGCTTCGTCAGGATGCGCTAAAGGATGTAAGTATAAGCTTCAGAGAAAATGAGTTTGTATCAATCCTCGGACAAAGCGGCTCGGGTAAAACTACGCTTCTTAACATCATCGGCGGTCTTGACAGATACACAAGCGGAGACCTTATTATTAACGGAGTCTCAACAAAAAAATATAAGGATGCCGATTGGGATTTTTATCGCAATAATTCAATAGGCTTTGTGTTTCAAAGCTACAATCTTATACCGCATCAAACGGTACTTTCGAATGTCGAAATGGCTTTGACACTCGCGGGTGTTTCAAAAAAGGAAAGAAAACAGCGTGCCATAGCGGTATTAAAAAAGGTAGGTCTCGGAGATCATCTTCACAAAAAGCCGAACCAGATGTCCGGCGGACAAATGCAACGTGTAGCAATTGCAAGAGCGCTCGTGAATAATCCCGACATACTTTTGGCAGACGAGCCCACAGGCGCGCTTGATTCCGAAACAAGCGTTCAGATAATGGAGCTTTTAAAGGAAATAGCAAAGGATAAGCTTGTTATTATGGTTACCCACAACCCGGAGCTTGCAAGCGAATACTCAACGAGAACCGTAAGGCTGTTAGACGGTCAAATAATAAGTGACTCTAATCCGTATACACAGGATAACGAGGTAACGGAAAAGAAAAAGCACAAAAAAATTTCGATGTCGTTTTTTACGGCAATGTCGCTTTCGTTTAATAATCTCAGAACAAAGAAAGCGCGAACCGTTTTAACATCGTTTGCGGGCTCAATCGGTATTATAGGAATTGCTCTTATTCTTGCGCTTTCAAGCGGTATGAGCGCGTATATTTCCGATATTCAAAAGGATACTATGGCATCGTACCCCGTTACCATAAGCAGTGAGGCGGTTGATGTTTCAAGCGCTATGGGCGTGCGCGGCGAAATACTCGGTAAGGCACGCGACGAAGAAAACAAAAACAGTGAACGTGACGGCGTTTTTGCCGATTATTCCGAAATGGAAGTAAGCGAAAAAATGTCGTCGAGTATTGTGGAAAATAATTTAACCGAGTTTAAAAAATACCTTGATAATCCGGAAAGCGAAATAAGAGAGTATATAGGCGAAAACGGTATTGTTTACACGTACGATGTCGATTTCAGCGTTTATTCGAAGGATTCAAACGGCAAGCTTTCCGACACCGATAAAAATTCGGGCTAGGAAAATGTCTCTGCGGGTGCACAAGTAGGTATATTAAATAAGCTTAAGGGCTCGTTTAATCTCGGTAGCGGCACATCGTCGGGTGCATCGCTTTTCAGTGAACTTACTCCCGGTGCGGACGGCTCGGCTGTCAGTACAGTTATTACGGAGAATTACGAGCTTTTGTACGGCGAATGGCCAGAGAAATACAACGAGATACTTCTTGTATTAAATGAAAATAACGGTATTTCCGTTTCCGCACTCTATAAGTTGGGGATTATAACAGAGGATGAATACGAAGCGGCAGAGGATAAAATCAAAAACGGAGAGACTGCCGAAGAAACATACTTTTCTTATGAAGATATTTCCGATCGTATTTTTTACCTTGTTGCGGCTTGCGACAAATACGAAGAAAACAAAAACGGAACATTTTCACTTATGGAGGATATAACTCTCAATGAGGAAAAGCTCCTTGAAAATGCGGTTGAACTCAAGGTCTCGGGAATAATACGACCGAAAGAGGCTGCGGAAAATATTACTCTTTCAACAGTTGCCGTATACACCTCTAAGCTTACCGAGTATGTAATTAACAGAACAAACGAAAGTCCCGTAATTACAGCACAGGAGAAGGACAGAGAGATCAATGTTCTTACGGGAATGAAGTTTGAGTCCGCGGATGACGAATCAAAAGCCGAAGATGCCAAGGCATATCTCGGCTCGCTCGGAATTTCCGAAAAGGCTTCGTTTTATAAGCTTATGATGTATTACGCTTCCGCAGAGGGCGAAAGCGGTAATTCGGTTTCGGCAGTTCCTTACGGTGTGAATTTTTCGGATGAGTCTTCTCTTGCGGCGGCACTTGATACGTGGCTTGAAAATTCACCGGATAATGAAGCGCTTTTAAAAATTTACGACGAATATATAGCGGGTGATACCTACGAAGATAATCTAAAGGCGTTCGGTAAGGTAAGTTTCGATGCACCGTCCTCGATAAACATTTATACGGACAGTTTTGAAAACAAAGATAGAATCGCGGAATGTATCGAAAATTACAATACTACCGTTTCGGAAGACGCAAAAATCACGTACACAGATTATGTTGCTCTTTTGACCTCCTCCATAACAACTATAATCAACGGTATTTCTTATGTGCTTGTGGCATTTGTTGCTATTTCTCTGATAGTTTCCTGTATTATGATAGGAATTATAACGCACATTTCCGTAATGGAGCGCACTAAAGAAATCGGTATTTTAAGGGCGCTCGGAGCTTCAAAGCACAACATTTCACAGGTTTTCAACGCAGAAACTTTTATTATAGGATGTCTTGCGGGTGTACTCGGAATCGGTGTTTCGCTACTTGCATTGATACCTATAAACTCCGTAATAGAAAAGGTGAGCGGAATTGTGGGGCTTAACGCACAGCTTCCGCCGCAGTACTCTTTGCTACTTATTTCAATAAGCGTAATTATCACGGTTGTAGGCGGATTCGTTCCCGCTAAAAAGGCGGCGCAAAAAGACCCCGTTATTGCGCTTAGAACCGAATAAAATTAAGGCTGCTACCGTTAATTCGATAACAGCCTTTATTTTTATCGGAAATCAAAATACTTCTTGCGAAGCCTTTCTACTCTGCCGTTTATAAATTCGAGAGTTTTATATGCCTCTTCTTTTTCGGCATCGGTGCCGTTTGCGTACTGAGCCATAAGTCTGCCTTCTTCAAAGCAAAGCTCGTCGTGGAAGGGGAAGTAGTTCTTTAAAAGGAAGCAACCGTATCTCACGAGACGCATATCGCCTACGAGTCTGAATTCGTCGCTTATTGTATCTACCGCAACAGAGTAAAAATTCTTTATTGAATCAATAAGCGCGGTGCGTTCGTTTTCCTTTGAAAAAACGATTGTAGAGCAGATGTAAGCTTTGTCGTTGTATTCGTAACAGCAGTGGCTGTCCGTGCTTCCGACAACGGGATAATGATAGCCTTTTGCCTTATCCTCGTAATAGCGCACGGTCTGGTAGCCGTTTTGCTCGTAATATAATTCACCGCCCAAAACCTCGAACGCATCGAAGATTTTGTTTTCGACAAAGTAATCGTTCAAGGCATCCGGCACGTGGAAGGTGTCGCCGGTAATCCAGGTGGGGTGAACGAAAACACCGAGACCGTTTGCTTTTCTTATTTCGTCGTAAATCCATCCGTAAACGGCAGCTTGGATTTTGTTAATTCCTTCGGGTACGGAAAGCTTTTCTGCGCGCTTTCTTATCATATCCTCAAACACGGGCATTTTCATAACGTCCGGGCACTCGCCGTAAAGAGAGCGGTATTTTTTATCTGTGCCGACCTCCGAAACCTGAACGTCCTCAATAAGAGAGTTAATGCTGTATTCGCCGCCGAAATTGATTATGTGAGCATTGGGGTCTCTTTCGCAAACATCGGGGAGCTGAACCTCTTCGCCGGGAACGATTGTAAGCTCCGTAGGTACATCCTTAAAGAATTCAACGGCGCGAAGGGAAGGGTAATATCTGTGGTGGTCGGTAATCGTAAGAAAGTCATAGCCGACGCTTCTGTAAATCGCGGCAACCGTTTCGGGCGTTTGTCTGCCGTCCGAAAAATTCGAATGTAAATGAAGGTCGCCTATAAACGGATATCTGCCCACAAGGTCACCTTCAACGCAGTAAACGGAAAGAATAACGGCTTCTTCTCTGCCGCGCTTGTCCGCGCCGCGAACTCTTATGCGGTACTCCTGCTCCTTTGAGAAGGTGTGAGAAAATGTGAATCCGCCTCTTTCGTTGCAAACGGCGTTAATGTCGGTGCAGTCGGCTGTTTCGGGGTAATAGCGCGGATTGCCGCCGGTGTAGCCGGTTATTGTGAGTGTGTACTCCTTGCCCGGAATAAAAATCTGCCTGTAGCCCAAATTCACGATGTTAATTTCGGCTTTTTTGTTTGCGACAAGAACCTTCGGGAAAACATCAAAATTGCAAAGCGTATCGTCTTTTTTGAATTTCATATACATAACCTCTTTTACGGTTTAATAGTTTTGTAAAACGATTTGTCACGGTTTAACATATCGGTTTCGGAAACACCCAGCTCCGGCAAAAAGCTTTTCCAACGGCTTTCCATACCGTCCTCGGTGTTCACGGGCAAAAATCCTGCGGAAAAGTAGCTTTTAACGGCGGGCTTTCTGTTTTCGCCCGTTAAAAGATAAATGCAGGTTGCGCCTTCGTCTATGAGCTTGTTTATTGCAAAGGCGTTAATGAATTTAACAAGACCCTTTCCTCTGAAATCGGATCTTACGGATACCATATGAAGCTCACCGAATTTTGTGTCCGGGTGAAAAATCGCCGTAGCCGTGCCGATGTGCTCGCCGTTAAAATCAAGGAAAATAATATCCTTATTTGCTACGGCGCATTCGTGATTCGTTATGCGAAAATCGAATGCGTCTTTGCCCGCATCGTCGGGAAGAAGCCCGTTTTTACAGCAGTCAAGCCAAGCGGGAATATCAATCTCTCCCTCAAAAAACGAAAAGGAGTACCCTTCGGGTAAGCTGCCTTGAGGAAGGGGCGTTGTGGAATTTCTGAACATAACAAGGTGACTCATTTAAATTTCTCCCGAAAATATATATTGATATTATTATAAAATACGGCGCGCTGTTTGTCAATAAATTCTACTGTTTCTTGACAGAGTGCCTTTGGTGTGATATACTTTTTTTAACAAAAGACGGAGTGTGATATTATGCGATTCGGTATTTGCGCAGGCGACAAGGTAGAAAATATTTCCGTTGTTGCAAACGCGGGCTTTGATTACGTTGAAAGCAATTTTCAGTTTATTTCCAATTCCGAAAAGGAAAGGCTTGATGCTTACCGCAAAGAGCTTGAAAAATATAACATTAAGTGCGAGGCGGCTAACTGCTTTTTGCCCGGAACTTTGCACGCAACAGGTCCCGATGTTGACAAAAACGCACTTTACGAATATGTAAAGCGCGGAATGGAAAACGGTGCTTCACTCGGACTTAAGATTGCCGTTTTCGGCTCGGGCGGCGCAAGACGTGTTCCCGAAGGCTTCAGCTTTAAAACAGCTTATTTACAGCTTGCCGAATTTTTGGGCGAGATTGTTTCCCCGTTGGCGGCAGAGTACGGTATTACCGTTGTAAGTGAGCCCTTAAGCCGTGCGGAAACCAATATTATTAATACAATGAGCGAGGGCGTGCTTCTTGCTTCGTTTGTAGATAAGCCCAATATTAAAACGCTTGCCGACCTTTATCATATGAAAAACGTAGGCGAGAATGCGGACAGTGTAAGAATGCTTTTCGGAGAGATTAAGCACGCGCACATTTCAAACCCCGTGTCCGTGGGTGATAAAAAGAGAATTTACCCGAAGGATGTTTCCGAATTCGACTACAAGTCGTTTATAGAAGCGCTTGAAGAAGCGGGCTGTGAAAGATGCTCGGTAGAAGCTAACTGCGACGATTTCGCGCTTGAAGCTCCGCTTGCTATTAAAACTCTCAGAAGCGCCGTGTAAATCAATAATCAATTTGACCGATGAACAAAACGCTCATCGGTCTTTTTCTTTTTATTCGGTGATTTTTCAGATTATGCCCGTTACAGTAATTACTGCTGTGCCGGGTGTAACGCTTACAGCACCCGTTGCGCTCGTGGCGAAGGTTGCCGCGGGAACGGTGACGGTGTTCCCGGAAGCGGCAGGATAAGTGAATACGCCGTTTTGATAGGTGTATTCGGTGCTTGAAACGGTGTCGCCGTTAAGCGTAACCGTGAGCGGTGCGGCAGGCGCAGGTGAGAAGGTGTCGGTTAAAACAAGTGAAGCGGCATCGGTGTTGCCGTAATTGTAAATTGTGAAGGTGTAGGTTATATTGCTTCCTTCTATTACGGGGTCGGGCGACATCGACTTTATTATTCTTACATCCGCATAAGAGTCTGCCGCAACGGTGTTTTGCGCCGTAACGGGATCTAAAACAGTACCTGCCGTTGCGCTTACGGTGTTTGTTATTTCGCTTTCCGTGGCTAGCGGCGCGTTCGAGTTTGCGGTAACATCGTAAACAATAAGTCCCGTAGCGTTTGCGGGGAGTGTCGGTATTGTAAACGTGAGTGTGCTGTCCGTAGACGTGGGAGTTAAATTTGCGGAAAATACACCGTTTATATAATACTTTGCAGGTCCGGTATAGGTGAGCGGTGTAACCGAAACTGCCGTTCCCGTTGATTCGGGGGTGTAAGAGAATGTGCCGAGGTTATCCGTAAGTGTTACGTTTGTAAGCTGTGCCGAAGAGGTGTTTTCAAGTGTTACTATATAAGTCAGGCGAGAGCCCGCTCTGTAAACGCTTTCCATAGACGCCTTTGTTACGGCAAGCGGACCTTGAAGCGTGGTCGAGGCTAAGTTGGAGACCGCAGAGCCCGCAGTACCGTTAGCCGTGTACGATACCGTGGCGCGGTTTGTGATTGTTACTGCCATACAGTCAACTCCTGTAAATTATTGAGTTTCCTCATTGACAGTTTATGCGGTGACGAAAATTCGGTGCTTATATTCCGAAATAACGAACGGAGAGGAAGCAAGAGCTTTCCTCTCCGTAAAATATACGCGAATTTTAAAATTACATCGTTATCGAAAGAACATATTCGCATTCGCTGAAAATCGTTTGTGCATTTTCGAAGTTGAGATTTTTCTTTGAGCGGATTCCGAATGCGCAGTAAATTATGTCTTCTTTTTTCTCAATATCGCAATTGAGAACCTCGCAGTCGTGGTCCTTTAAAAGCGAGTGAACCGTATGTAAGGCACCCGCCTCGTTCTTGATTTTCATTGTGAGATTTGCGGTGGTGGTGTTTTCGATCGGCAAAAATCTGTGAATGAGCACCTGAATCAAAAGAAGGAGCGCAGTGCCCATAACGCCTACGCCGTACATACCCGCGCCTATTGCCATACCTATACCCGAGGTAACCCAAACACCGGCGGCGGTTGTAAGACCCTTAACATAGCCCTTGAAAATAATTATACCGCTACCCAAGAAGCTTATGCCGGTAATGATGTTTGCCGCAACACGCGAAGCATCTACATTTACGCTGTCGTTAACAATGACATCGAAAAAGCCGTATTTGCTTACAATCATCATAAGTGCCGAGCCGAGCGCAACGATAATGTGCGTTCTTATTCCCGCTTCCTTTTGACGCTTCATTCTTTCAAAGCCGATTGCCGCGCCGCAAATTACCGCAATTACCATCCTTAAAAGATAGGGGAGAGAGTTACCGAACTCCGCAAGAAAGTTGTTGAAAAATTCGTTTGCCAACAAAATATGACCTCCGTTAAATATAATAAAACATTATAGCATATGCCGGAGATTTTGTCAAATTCGATTAATAGTAATAAACCTGCCGTGAAGAACATAATTTTTACATAGGAAATAATTGAGTGGCGGAAGATTAAATTTCGGGCATAAAGCAGGCTTTCGTCGCCCTTAATACGGAGGAAGCGTTATGACAGAGACAAGTATTTATCACGATATTGAAGCAAGAACCGGCGGCGACATTTACATAGGCGTTGTCGGTCCTGTAAGAACGGGGAAATCTACTTTTATTAAACGGTTTATGGACACACTTGTGTTGCCGAATATGGGCAGTGAATATAAACGCGAGCGTGCCAAGGATGAGCTGCCGCAATCGGCGGCGGGCAGAACCATTATGACAACAGAGCCGAAGTTCATTCCCGAAAACGCCGTTAAAATCGAGCTTCCCGGGAGCGCTTCACTTAATGTAAGGCTTATAGACTGTGTAGGTTATATTGTACCGAGCTCTTTGGGATATATTGAAGACGACAAGCCGCGAATGGTAAAAACGCCGTGGTTTCCCGAGGAAATACCCTTTAATATGGCGGCGGAAATCGGCACCGGAAAGGTAATTACCGAGCATTCTACAATAGGGCTTGTTGTTACCACCGACGGCAGTATCAGCGACATTCCGCGTGAAGAGTACGAGGAAGCCGAAGAGCGGGTTATTAAAGAGCTTAAGGAAATTAATAAGCCGTTTGTTGTTCTTTTAAATTCCTCAAGCCCCGGCTCGGACACGGCAACAGAGCTTTCCCGTGAATTATCCGAGAGGTATTCTGTTCCCGTTATTCCCGTTAACTGCCTTGAATTAAAGGAAAGCGAAATACGCGACATTTTGGGAGCTGTGCTTTTGCGCTTTCCCGTAAGAGAAATCCGTGTTTCGCTTCCCGGTTGGGCAGTAAGCCTCGGCGCGGAGCATTGGCTTCGTTCGTCGCTTTTAAAATCCGTAAAGGAGGGGGCGGGCGCCGTAAAATGCGTAAGCGACGTTAACGGTGTTTGCGATGTTCTCGCCTCTAACGAGTATGTTGAATCCGCGAAAATCGGTCTTATAAATCTCGGTGACGGCAGTGCGAAAATAGAAACAGTGCTGTTTAAAGAGCTGTTTTATAAAATAATCGCCGAACAAACCTCGCTTGAAATCGAAAGCGAGCAGGAGCTTGTTGAGTGCATAAATAACCTTTCGGAAATTAAAAAGAAATACGACAAGCTCAAGTGTGCGCTTGATGATGTTGAAAGATGCGGTTACGGAATCGTTATGCCGGATATTGACGAGCTGACCTTAAAAGAACCGGAAATTGTAAAGCAGGGCGGGCGCTACGGTGTAAGGCTTGCCGCGGCGGCACCTTCCATACATATGATGAAGGCAACCATAGAAACCGAGGTTGCGCCTATGGTCGGAACGGAAAGTCAGTCCGAAGAATTTTTAAAATATCTTTTAAACGAATTCGAAGAAGATCCCATAAAAATCTGGGGCTCGGACATTTTCGGAAAATCGCTTAACGAGCTTGTTAATGAAGGCTTGAGAAATAAGCTCTGCCATATGCCTGATGACGCACGACTTAAAATCCGCGAAACCCTCGAAAGAATAATTAACGAAGGCTGTAGCGGACTGATTTGCATTATTCTTTAAAAAACTCAATTGTTTAGTATTACTAAAAGAGTAACGAGTAAAATTCCCCTTCGGCGGTGAGCGTCGAAGGGGAAAATTTATTTTACAGTCCTGCGTAGCTGTGGTCGACGAGGATTACGGCGTAAAGCTCTTCCTCGGCTTTTTCGTGAATTTCTTTTGAAAGAAGTTCGGCAAGCTCTGTGTCCGAATATTTGTATGACGGGGGAACAACGACGTCGAACAGGACGTTTTTATGATTGTTTCCGTAAACAACTCTGAAGTCGTGGAAGGTTATTTCGGGGTCGAAGGCGTTGATGATTTTTGCCGTAAAGCACTTGAGTTCGTTTGTTTCTTCGCTGTCAAGAACCGTCGGGTCAAGGTGTACGACAAGGTGTACGTTGTTTTCTTTTAGCATATCGCGCTCAATTTTATCGGTTGTGTCGTGGCAGATAAGAACGTCAATTGCGGCGTCCATTTCCACATGAGCCGAGGCAAAATAGCACCCGGGACCGTAGCTGTGCACCATTAGGTCGTGCACGCCGAGAACGTTTTCGTAAGTGAGTATTTTGTCTTTTATTGTGTCGTAAATATCCTTTGAAGGCGCTTGCCCCAAAAGAGGGCCTATCGTTTCTTTAACGAGCATTATTCCCGATATTAAAATGAATACCGCAACAACCGCGCCCATATAGCCGTCGAGGTCAAAGCCCGTGAATTTTGAAATAATTGTCGAAACAAGAACCGCTGAAGTTGAAAGCGCGTCGTTTCGGCTGTCTTGGGCTGTGGCTTCAAGAGCGGTTGAATTAAGTGTTTTGCCGAGCTTTTTGTTAAAATATGCCATCCAAAGCTTTACGGCAATTGAAACTGCGAGGATTATAATTGCAATTATACTGAATTCGCTTTTTTCGGGCGAAAAGATTTTTTTAACCGAGGTTTTTAATATTTCCGAGCCGATTAAAAGAATTAAAAATGATATTACAAGTCCCGAAATATATTCCATTCGTGCGTGTCCGTACGGGTGGTCGCGATCGGCAGGCTTGCCGGAAAGCCTGAACCCGACAAGTGTTATTACCGAAGAGCCCGCATCGGAAATGTTGTTTGTGGCATCGGCTGTTATTGCAACGCTGTTTGTGAGTATGCCCGCAATAAGCTTTAGGGCACTTAAGAGAAGGTTGCATATTATACCCACAAGACCCGAAAGCTTGCCGCAGCTTTCTCTTCCCGCGGCAGTCGAAGGGTCGTGTTTTTTATAGAATTTATTAAGCAAAAGCTTTGTCATACGCCTGCTCCTTTAACAAATAGTAAATATTCTTAAGAAGAATTAATGAAATATATTGAAAAAACAAAAACACTGTGTTATAATGACTAATAGCATATTAAACAAAAGGTTTGTTTTATGTGGAATTTGCCGAAAGGTTTGATTTTATGGATAAAACACTTGTAATTATGGCGGCGGGTATGGGCAGCCGCTACGGCGGATTAAAACAAATTGACCCCGTGGGACCCAACAATTCCATAATTATAGATTATTCGATTTACGACGCCGTAAAGTGCGGCTTCAACAAGGTCGTATTCATCATCAAAAAGGAGAACGAACAGCTTTTCAAGGACGTTGTCGGCGACAAGGTTTCGAAATACGTTAAGGTTGAATACGTTTTCCAGGATCTAAACAACATTCCCGAAGGCTTTTCTGTACCCGAGGGCAGAGTTAAGCCGTGGGGAACGGCACACGCCATTCTTTCCTGCAAGGGCGTTGTAAACGAGCCGTTTATAGTTATTAATGCCGACGATTTTTACGGCAGAAGCGCCTTTAAGGTGATTTCGGAGTGGATTGACAAAACCGATTTCTCCGACGGTAAAATGCACTGCGCAATGGCGGGCTTCTTCCTTAAAAATACGCTCACCGAAAACGGAACGGTTTCACGCGGTATTTGCGAGGTTGACGAAAACAACAGGCTTTTAAGCATTGTAGAAAGGCTTAAGATTATGCGCCGCGACGGTGTTATTTGCTACACCGAGGATGAAAAGGAATGGACACCGCTTGACGAAAACTCAAAGGCTTCCATGAACTGCTGGTGCTTCCCGCCCGAGTTTATAGGAAAGCTTGAGCCGTATTTTGTGGATTTCCTTAAAAATGAGGTTCCTTCTAACCCGTTGAAGTCCGAGGTTTACCTTCCGTTTGCCGTAGGATATATGCTTGAAAAGGATATGTGCACTGTAGATGTGCTTGAAGCTACCGATAAATGGGTAGGCGTTACATACCCCGAAGACAAGCCCGACGTTGTAAAAGCCATAGGTAAGCTCGTTGAAGACGGCGTTTACCCCGAAAAGCTTTGGTAATATTACCATTATTTACGGTATAGCCCTTTCGGACTATACCGTTTTTCTTTTAAAGCTCTTTAAAAATCTTTTTGATTTCTTCCGCTTTTCCGCAGGTCAGCGCACCCTCGGGGCACTTGTAAACATAACAGCTCGGGCCGTAATAATTGAAAATTTCGGGAGAAGCGGCGCGGAGCTTTTTAAGCATATCCACGGCGTATTCGCGAATTTCCCACTGAGCGCGGTTACAGGAGCGAAGCTGCATAAACAAAAGAAGCTCTCTGCCGTTTATTGTCGTAATAATATCGACTGTATTACCGCTGAGCTGAATATACGGTAAAAGACCTTCATCCACACCCGAAGCCTTTAATTCGTCGTAAAGGGCGGCTGTTTTTTCAAAAGCCTCTTTATAGCGAGCAAGAAGCTCGGGCTTTTCTTTTACGGTGGGCGGTAAAATGTATTTTCTTCTGTCTGTTAAGGCGAGCGAGGGGATACCTATAGACTGCATTCTGTGTCTTGCGAAATGGGTAAGACAGGAGAGTGATACACCGTTGATTCTGAAGGTGAAGGTCACTGCTTCAAGCGGTCTTTTGCGCTTTGAGTCAATAACCTTTTTAATTATGCTTTCGCATTCGGTGCTGTCGGATACGATTTTTTCGATTTGAACGGTAGGAAGAGCGGTGTATTCTATAAGCGCGGCTCTTGCAACCGAGCGTGCGGCGTCGGGCGTGTAATTGAGAAGCTCCGTTTTCTCTTCAAAAGCGTCCTCGTCGGCTTCTTTTTTGTAGCCGAATACGGGAACATCAGGAAGAGAGGGACGTCTTGTTTCGAAGTCCGTGAAAATACCCGGTGTCATCGCTTTTGCCTGCTCAAGAAGCGAAAGTCCCAAAGCCTTAAGCTCCGGCGAAAAGCTTCCTCTGCCGTAAATCATAGCATACAGCATATTAATAAGCTCGCGTGCGTTTAAGGTGCAGTAAAAATTGCTGTAAAGCGAGTAAGGCAAAAGGAAGCGTGCGTCCTCCTTCGGAATTCCCGCATCAATAAACGACGTATATTCACCGTAAAGGTAGTTCATATGAGCTATGTATTTATCCTGTACGGCTTTTGAGCCGAACTGAGGGATATAGTAGCCGAGTGTGCCGAAATCTACATATCTTCTTGATTTTACGGTGAAGGAAGCAAGCCTGAATTCTATAATAAACTGCTCTGTAAATACCGAAACATTTTGAAAGGCAAGGTTGAAAACGGTATGCTCAACCGTTGAGTTGTGCCCGGAGCGCGTAACCTTCGAAATAAGCGAAGCGTTCTTTTCGGCATCACCCGAGGCTTCGAGAATTTCAAGAGCCGTACCGGGCTTAGTGGAAATCCTGCCCGATGCCGCCGGGATTTGCTCGCCGGTGCTTGTCATACCGATTATTATCGCCTTTGAGTTTACGTTGAATTTCGTATCCATATCTATCTCCTAAGTGGATTTTATTTCATCAAACCGTTTGCCACGCACCAATCGTGGAAGGAGCGAAGAGCGCGAAGCTTTGCTTCACTGAGCTGGTGTGAGCCTCTTGTGTACCAATTGAAGGTGTCAACGCCCTGAAGTCTGATTAATTCCTTAGCCGTTGCCGAGAAGCCCGAGTCAATGGCATTGTCAAGAAGGATGATTTCGTTGTAGCGCTGTTTTGCAAGCTCTAAGTCACCCGAAACAAATGCCTCGTGGAAGCGCTGGAAGAATGCGCCGCCGCAGGAGGTGGGGGTAGCCATAACACCGCGAGCGCCCGCAACATACGAATCGTAAAGAAGAGGCATATTTGCCTGAATAACAGTGGAATCGTACTTATTGTCTATTTTATCCTGAATACCTTCCATTGTGCAGGTGGTGTCCTTAATGCCCCAAACAAGGCCGTCCTTTGTTAATTCGCCGTATGCCTTACCGCTGATGTGGCAGGGCTTGATTCCGGGGAATTCGTAAAGATATATCGGAAGAGTTGTGCCTTTTGAAAGGCTTCTTACATAATCAACGAAAACATTGTCATCATCGGCAAGACCCTTTGTTATGAAAACAAGACCGTCAACGCCCGTGGCTTCCATTCTTTTAACCTCGTCAAGCTGATGCTCCCAACTGCCGTTTTCAAGGTTGGCGGTTGCAACAACGGCTGTGTCACCGCTGTGCTTAACCGTTAATTCGGCAAGCTTTAATCTTTCTTCGAGGGAGAGCTCTCTCATTTCGGAACTGCCGCAAATTGCGAACAGGTGCTCTACGCCCTGAGAAACCTGCCATTCGGTATATTTCTCGTATGTGGCATAATCCACTGAGCGATCCTCGTGGAAGGGGGTAAGCATCAACGAATAAATGCCGTCCTTGTTTTCTCTTGTAAGCTTTGACATAATATAACCTCTTTTTTAAACCCGTAAAGACGGGTGTTTTTTATTTAATATATTTTGAAACAAAGCGTTCTACCTCGCTCCAATAAATTTCGGGATGAACACGACAGCTTTCGGCGTGCTCGGCATCCGGTATAGAAAGCTTTTCTTTTTCGCATGAAGCGGCGTTATAGTTTAAGTCGAGCATACGGTACGGCACAAAGGCATCCTTTTCGCCGTGAATGAAAAGCGTGGGTGTTACGGATTTTTTAAGCTGTTTTACAGATGAAGCCTCTTTAAACGAGAAGCCCGAAATAAGCTTCGTAGCAAGGCTTGCGGAGTAGAGTGTGGGGAATTTCGGCAAATGATATGTATTCTTGAGTTCATTTGAAAATTCGTCCCAAACACTTGAATAACCGCAGTCGGCAACACAGCATTTAACGTTTTCGGGAAGCTTTTCGCCGGTTGTCATCATAACCGTTGCCGCACCCATGGAAACGCCGTGAAGAACGATTTCGGCTTTAGGGTCAATAGAGAGGATGTGCTGTATCCAATAAAGCATATCGAGTCTGTCAAGCCAGCCCATTGTTATGTTACGGTGCTCGCTTATGTCGTGACCTCTTAAAACGGGCAAAAGCACATTGTAGCCCAAACCGTTATAAAACTGCGCAAATTCTGACATACCTATTGCGGTTGAGGTGTAGCCGTGCACGGTGATTGCCCACCTGTGCGTGCTTTCGTCGGCATTTATAATGAAGCCGTTAAGGTGCTTTCCTTCTCCGTTTGTTATTGTAATATGAGTTTTTTCGTGAGCCTCGTACCATTCCTCGCTTTGCTTTCTCAAAAGGTCCTTCGGGAGAAGCTCGGGCTCGCCGTTTTTCTTTATTGCGCGTGCGTCGCCGTATTCGCTGATTTTTTTGGAAGCGCGTGTGAGAACAAGCCTGTTAAGCACAATTCCCGCACCGGCACTTGCGGCTGTAGCGGCTGTCGCGACTTTTAAAAGTGTGTGTTTTTTGCGTTTCAAAATATTCACCCTTTCAAATTTTCTTATATTATACTATATCTAAATGAAAAAATAAATATAAATTTGTAAATTTGTGTTGTTTTATCAAAGAATATTTGTTATACTATCCTCGTTAAAGCAGTCCTTTGTGCTTTTGTATCCTATTTTTATCGGGAGCTGTTCGAATGATTAATGATATTGTTTTTAAAAGAAGAGCCTTCGGGGGCTTTGATCGCGAAGAGGTTATGAGCTACATAAACGGTCTTCTTTCCGAAAAAAGCAGTCTTTCCTTAAAGCTTCAAAACGCAAA
>CAZRXQ010000001.1:45306-50638 GCA_964604065.1 uncultured Eubacteriales bacterium
GCCGAAGAGGTTGCTCTTCGAATTAACGTTCTTACGGGCAATATGAGTAAAACCGCACAGGCGCTTATTTCGGACAGTGTTTTAAGTGAGCCGAAAATTACGGACAAATCAGAGCTTTTCCCCGATATGTAATGATATGAACGAATATTTTGTTAATACGGAAAATATAAATGAATATGTAAATATCTTAAGGGCGGGAGACAGAGTTCTTCTTTCGGGAACGGTCTATACGGCGCGTGACGCCGCTCACAAAAAGCTTTTCGAGCTTATGGATTCGGAAAGTCCTCTTCCTTTTGATATTAACGGTGCGATTATTTATTACTGCGGTCCGACACCGCCTAAGGGTGAGCTTGCGGTCGGCAGTGCAGGTCCTACAACCTCGTCGAGAATGGATTCCTTTACGCCCCGACTTATAAAGCTGGGTCTTAAAGGTATGATTGGCAAGGGCACACGAAGCGAAGCGGTTATTGATGCAATTAAAAATCACGGTGCCGTTTACTTTGCCGCAATCGGCGGTGCGGGTGCTCTTTATTCAAAATCAATAATTTCTTCCGAGGTTATAGCTTTTGACGAGCTCGAGTGTGAGTCGGTAAAAAAGCTTGTTGTTAAGGATTTTCCCGTAACCGTGGCAATCGACTCTTCGGGTAATAATTTGTACAGGTAGGTTTTGTTTTGACCCTTGCTTCTTTTTTGGGAAGTTTAAAAGGTGATGCACAGCTTCTTACAACGGTAATTTTAACGCTTGCGGTTATTGCCGTAAACGGCTGGACGGATGCGCCGAACGCCATAGCAACAGCCGTGGCAACCCGCGTATTTAAGCCGAAGCTTGCCGTCTTTTTGGCGGCTGTTATGAATTTTCTCGGTGTGTTTTTAACCTCGTCGGTTAATTTCGAGGTTGCGAAAACAGTGTATTCCATTGCAAATTTCGGCTCGTCACCGGTGTTTGCGCGAACGGCGCTTGCCGCTTCTATGTCGGCGGTTGTTTTGTGGGCTGTTTTTGCGTGGTGTCTCGGAATACCCACAAGCGAAAGCCACGCACTTGTTGCGGGAATTACCGGAGCTTCTGTTGCTATTTACGGCGGCTTTTCGGGAATCAGTGCATATGAGTGGGGCAAGGTAATATTCGGACTTGTCTTCTCGGTTTTAGTCGGCTTTTTGTGCGGCTGTGTTTTAAGCCGCATTGTTTTACGCCTTTTTTCTTCATTTAAAAAGAAAAGTGCCGACAGTTTCTTTTCTTTTTTCGAAGGAACGGCATCGCTTTTAACGGCGTTTTTTCACGGCGCGCAGGACGGTCAAAAGTTCATAGGTGTATTGCTTCTTTCGGTTGCGCTTTCAAACGGAGAGATGAACAGCACCGTCACGGAAATACCTTTGTTTCTGACTGTTATTTGTTCTGCCGTTATGTGTCTCGGCACTGCGCTCGGCGGCAAAAAAATCATAAAGTCCGTGGGAATGGATATGGTTTCTCTTGAAAAATATCAGGCGTTTTCAAGTGATGTTGCCGCTTCTTTGAGCCTTATGCTGTGCACGCTTTTCGGCTTTCCCGTGAGCACAACGCACGTTAAGGCAACTGCCGTAATGGGTGTTGCCGCCGCAAAAAGACTTCGCTCTGTAAACTGGTCGGTGGCGTTTAATATGCTTAAAGCGTGGATAATTACTTTTCCCGCGTGCTTTCTTTTATCGTTTGCGGTAACAAAGTTTTATTGTATTGTATTTTTATGAATTTTTCGGAGTTTTGCATTGAGAAAAAACAGCGGATATTTCGAGATGTTAAAATCAGCCGCGGATATAAACTGCGACATTTTAAATAATATACTTGAGAACAAACAAAACGGAACAAACAAGCTTGATTTTAAGGCTTTAAAAAACGAGCTGTTTTTTAAAATATTGGATGAATTTGTCCCGCCGATTGAGAGAACCGATATATATTCTCTTTTTTCGCATATCGAGCTTATACACATTTCACTTTGCAAGATCGAGGCATTTAATAAATCACGCGAGTTTCAGGGCTTTTTAGAATATGTCGGCTCACTTAAAAAGCCGCTTTCGGATTTTTCGGATTCGATTCTTCTTATTTCCTCCGTAAAATCACCTAAGAAGCTTGCCGATGTTGTTTCCTGCAATAAAAAACTGCTTGAAATAAATCTCGTCGGCTTATACAGAAAGCTTGCGCTCGGCAATTCCTTTACGGAGATTTCATTTTTTAAAACGCTGTGCGAGCTTGTCGAAGCGCTTTTTACAGCCGATACGGAAATAGAAAAAATAATAATAAATAATAATTAAAATATAAAGAGGTATTATGGACTTTTTAGCATTAAGAAGAGGTTTAATCGAAAAAGAATTTTCAAGAATGAACGATATGCAAAAGAAAGCCGTGTTCGGCGTTTCCGGTGCTGTTCTTATATTGGCAGGCGCGGGAAGCGGAAAAACAACCGTGCTCGTTAACAGAATCGCTTATCTTATTAAGTACGGTAATGCATATAATTCATCCTTTACATACAGAGCACCCACCGAGCGTGACTGCGAGGAAATATCGAAGCTTATTAAAAACGGCGGCGAGCCCTCGTTTGACCTTTTACCGCTGTTGTCGGTAGATGCTCCCGCACCCTGGCAGATTCTTGCAATAACATTTACAAACAAGGCGGCAAATGAGCTTAAAGAACGCCTTTCAAAGGTTTTGGGAAGCCGAGGCGAGGAGGTCTGGGCAAGCACCTTCCATTCCTGCTGTGTGCGCATTTTAAGAAGATACTGTGACAGAATAGGCTTTACAAATCATTTTACGATTTACGATACAGACGACTCCAAAAGAGTTATGAAGGACGTTATGCGTTCGCTTGAAATTGACGAAAAGCGCCTTCCCGTTAAGCTTATACTTTCCGAAATAAGTAAAGCGAAGGATTCTTTGAAAAGCGCCGCCGATTATGCGGCGGAAAGCGGCAATGATTTTAACAGAAGACTCATAGGACAAGCATACGAAAAATACGAGGAGCGCCTTAAAAGTGCGGATGCTATGGATTTTGACGACATAATCGTCAATACCGTTAAGCTTTTAAGAGAAAACAGTGATGTACTTGAGTATTACAGGGCGCGTTTTAAATATGTAATGGTAGATGAGTATCAGGACACAAACCACGCGCAGTATGTTCTTACCTCGCTTCTTGCGGGCGGCTACAAAAACATCTGCGTTGTCGGCGACGACGACCAGAGTATTTACAAATTCAGAGGCGCTACAATAGAAAATATTCTTTCCTTTGAAAATCAGTACGAAAACGCGACTGTTATCCGTCTTGAGCAGAATTACCGCTCAACCTCGGTTATTCTCGACGCCGCAAACGCCGTTATTAAGAACAACCGCGGGAGAAAGGGTAAAACTCTTTGGACCGAGAACGGTGTCGGCGAAAAAATAACGGGTAAAATGCTCAACGACGAGCGTGACGAAGGCAGGTTCGTTGCCGACACGATTCTCGAACAGGTGGCAAAGGGACGCAGGTTTTCCGATTTTGCCGTGCTTTACAGAACCAATGCGCAGTCAAGCAGTATTGAGCGTGCGCTTGTTTACAGTGCCGTACCGTATAAGGTTATAGGCGGTCACCGCTTCTATGACCGTAAAGAGGTTAAGGATGTTTTAGCTTACCTTCAGGTTATTGCAAACCCCGCGGACAACGTGCGTCTTCGCCGTATTATAAACGAGCCCAAAAGAGGTATAGGCGACACGACCGTCAACAACGCCGCCGGTATTGCGGACGGCTTGGGACTTTCGCTTTTCGAGGTTATTTCAAATGCCGCCGACTACCCGTTGATTTCGCGTTCGGCACAAAAGCTTTCCGAGTTTACAAAGCTCATAAAAAGCCTTACCGTATCGCTTGAAAACAACAGTATGTCCGACTTTTTCGAGGACGTAATTACAAGAACGGGCTACTTTGCCTCGCTTGAAGCGGACAGAGAAACGTGTGAGGAGCGTAAAGCCAACGTAATGGAGCTTCTTGCAAACATTGTTCACTATACGGAAGAAAACGAAGATGCGACCTTAACGGGCTTCCTTGAAGAGGTTGCGCTCATGTCCGATATAGATAACTACAACACGGACAGCGACTCTTGTGTTATGATGACTCTTCATTCGGCAAAGGGTCTTGAATTCCCGGTTGTGTTCATTGTCGGTATGGAGGAAGGACTTTTCCCGGGAAATCAGGTAATGTACGATGCAAGCGAAATCGAAGAGGAACGAAGGCTTTGCTATGTCGGCATTACAAGAGCGAAAGAGAAGCTTTACATAACAAATGCACGTTCGAGGATGATGTTCGGAAGCACCTCGTTTACAAGACCGTCGCGGTTTATTAAAGAAATTCCAGAAGAGCTTATGGATTCCGATATCGGAAAAAGCGGCAGGTTTTCGTCATCTGCGGGCTTCGACGGTTCTTTCTTCTCAGAGAGAAGCTATTCCGGTAAAAAAGATACCGCTTCCGCTCGTTCGCAAGCTTCGTACGGCGGCACATCTTACACAGCGCCCGAGCGCACAAAGAAGTTTTCACGAGGCTTCAGCGGCGCGGGTAACGGTGCGGGGAGTAGCTCGGGAGCGAGCGTTGATTATAAAATAGGCGAGCGTGTTTCTCACAAAACCTTCGGCGAGGGTATGATTATTTCCGCAAAGCCTATGGGCGGAGATATGCTCTTGGAGGTTGCGTTTGACAATGTCGGCACGAAAAAATTAATGGCAAAAATGGCGCGCCTTACGAAAATATAACACATATAAACAGAGACTGTAAAGAGTGTTCCTCCTTACAGTCTCGTTTATTTAAAACTCCGAAAACGGTGTTGATATGTGCGACAGTCTGAAGTTTACAGCCGCCCTTGAGCGATTGTAGCGGTAGATGCTGAATACAAGTCCGAGTCCGACGTATAAGCAAAGCGTGCTTGAGCCGCCGGCGCTGAAAAACGGAAGCGTGATTCCGATTACGGGAAGCACCATAAGGCACATACCTACGTTAATAAGCACTTGAGAAGCTATCATCACGGCTATGCCGTAGCAGGCGAGCTGTGCGGAAAAATCGCGTGCTTCTCTTCCGGTTTTAATAATTTTAAATACAATAAAAAACAGCAACGCAAGCGCTATAATGCAACCGAAAAAGCCCGTTTCTTCGCCTATGGCAGTAAAAATCATATCGTTTTTCGCTTCGGGAACAGAGCCCGATTGGGTGTAAATACCTTTAAAAAGTCCTTCGCCGAAGAAACCGCCCGAGCCGAGAGCGTTTCTGCCCATAATCTGCTGATACGCTTCGTCTGTGAATTCCTCGGGCTTTAAAAGCGCCAAAAATCTGTTTTTCTGGTAGTCGCT
>CAZRXQ010000001.1:50738-52358 GCA_964604065.1 uncultured Eubacteriales bacterium
ATTGCGGAAATTATAATCATTATAATAATACCCGCGGTAACGGCAATTGCCATAACGGTTGCATCTCTGTAAATTGTTTCGCCGTCTTCCAAAAGATATCTTGTTGTACTGTAAACCATTATTACACCGAACACGGAAGCGGCTGTAATAAGTGCCATTAAAAGCTTATCCGTTTCGGAAATAAAGCGTTTTGTTAAAGAAAAAAACTTTTTCAACGCCTTGCCCCCTTGATTTTATCGTCTAATATTGTTATTATACATATACAGAGTATTTTTTTCAAGTGTTGAGATTGTTAAATTTTGAGGTGCTTATGACAGAGGTTATTTCAAAAAGTGCAGAGGATACGAAATTCTTCGCGGAAAAGCTTGCAAAAGCGCTCAAGGGCGGCGAGGTAATTGCGTATTTCGGCGGCTTGGGAATGGGTAAAACAACATTTACCGCGGGACTTTTAAAAGGTCTCGGGCGTAATGCCGAGGTTTCGAGTCCGACGTTTGCTTTGGTGCACGATTACGGCGGCACTCCCGCGTTTTACCATTTTGATATGTACAGAATAAATTCTTTTGATGATTTGTATTCGACGGGCTTTTTCGATTATCTTGACAGCGGCGGGATTTTAGCCGTTGAATGGAGCGAAAATATCGAAGGTGCATTGCCCGATAATATTATAAGAATAGATTTTTTAACTACGCAAAACGAAAATGAACGAATTTTAAGAATGAGCGGTGAAGAGGAATATGAAAATACTTGGCGTTGAAAGCTCGGCAACGGCGGCGAGTGCCGCGGTTTTTTGCGACGGTAAGCTTGTTTCAATGCAATTTACAAACACGGGACTTACGCACAGTCAAACGCTTATGCCCATGATAGACGGCGCGCTCGGCGCAGCGGGTGTTGAAATTAAGGACATAGACTGCTTAGCGGCTGCTGTGGGCCCGGGCTCTTTTACGGGAGTCAGAATCGGTGTTGCTACCGTTAAGGGACTTGCTTTTTCGAATAATATAAAATGCGTCGGTGTGTCGTCGCTTGAAGCAATAGCTAAGCCCTTTGAGGCTTCGGGAAGCTTTGTTGTGTCGCTTATGGATGCACGTTGCAAGCAGTTTTATACTGCAACCTTTTCGTCCGAAAACAGAAAGCTCTTAAGAGTGAGTGAAGACGAGGCTATTTCTATCGACGAAATTAAAGCGAGACTTTTAAAGCTTGACGGACGGGGCATAATACTTGCGGGAGACGGTGCAAAGCTTGCTTACGATATGCTTTCGGGCGAGGTCGAAAATGTGTATCTCGCGCCTGCCGCGGTAAGATATCAAAACGCGGGCTCTGTTTGCGAGGCGGCATATTATGCTGTTTTAAATGAAGGCGAAAATGCACTTATTGATTCGTCGCTTCTCGTTCCGTCGTATTTAAGGCTTTCTCAGGCCGAAAGAGAATTAAAGCTCAAAAAGTCCTGAATAAGTAATAATTATTACAATTAAAATTCTAAAAGAAAGAGTTGATAAAAATGATCGCACTCGGTTGTGACCACGCGGGTTTTCCGCTCAAAGAGGAAATTAAAGCACATCTCAAAGAAAGAGGTATTGAATTTATCGACTGCGGTACGGATTCGACCGCTTCGGTGGATTATGC
>CAZRXQ010000002.1:0-29123 GCA_964604065.1 uncultured Eubacteriales bacterium
TTTTTTGAAGGTGAAAATGTGAGTAAAAGAGAAGACATAAGAAACGTTGCCATTATAGCGCACGTTGACCACGGCAAAACAACACTTGTTGACCAGCTTCTTCGTCAGAGCGGTATTTTCCGTTCGAACGAGCAGGTTGAAGAGCGCGTTATGGACTCTAACGACCTTGAAAGAGAGCGCGGTATTACAATTCTTTCAAAGAATACCGGCATTCATTACAAGGATGTTAAAATCAACATAGTGGACACTCCCGGTCACGCGGATTTCGGCGGCGAGGTTGAACGTATAATGATGATGGTTGACGGCGTTCTTCTTCTTGTCGATGCGTTCGAGGGCTGTATGCCGCAGACGCGCTTTGTTCTTAAAAAAGCGCTTGCCTTAGGCAAAAAGGCTATTGTCGTAATTAACAAAATCGACCGTCCCGGCGCACGTCCGAAGGAGGTTATAGACGAGGTTTTGGACCTTTTCATAGAGCTCGGCGCAAACGACGACCAGATAGATTTTCCCGTTGTTTTCGCATCTGCCAGAGACGGCTATTCGTCTTTAGAGCCCGACGCTCGCGAGGGTGATATGAGACCGCTTCTTGATTCCATTCTCGAAAATATCGAGCCACCCTGCGGAGATGCGGACGGCGATCTTCAGCTTCTTTTCTCAAGCCTTGATTATGACGATTACCTCGGAAGAATTGGCGTGGGCAGAGTTGAGCGCGGCGGTGTTAAAGAGGGCGAAACAGTTACTCTTTGCAAGCAGGACGGAACAATTGAAAACGTAAAGGTAGTTAAGCTTTATCAGTTTGAGGGCTTAAAGCGCGTTGAGTGCGAATCCGCGAAAATGGGTGACCTTGTTGCGGTTTCGGGTATTGCCGACCTTAACATCGGCGAGACGGCTTGCTCTCTCGGAAAGCCCGATCCGCTTCCCTTTGTAAAGATAGACGAGCCTACCATTTCAATGAACTTTATGGTAAACGACAGCCCCTTCGCGGGACGTGAGGGCAAGTTCGTTACCTCGAGAAACATTCGCGCAAGACTTTTCAAAGAGGTTGAAACAAACGTAAGTATGCGCGTTGAAGAAACGGAAACGACCGATGCCTTCAAGGTTTCCGGCAGAGGCGAGCTTCACATATCAATACTTATCGAAACAATGCGCCGCCAAGGGTATGAATTCCAGGTATCCAACCCGAAGGTTATTTACAAGCGCGACGAGAACGGTCAGCTTTTAGAGCCGATGGAGCTTCTTATTGTAGAGGTACCGCAGGATTACGTCGGCGCGGTTATGGAGAAAATAGGCTCAAGAAAGGGCGAGCTTGAAAATATGGACGTCCGCGACGGCGGCTCTACGCATATTGAATTCAAGATTCCCGCAAGAGGACTTATAGGCTACAGAAGCGAGTTTATGACAGACACGAACGGTAACGGCATTATGAACAACCTTTTCGCGGGCTACGAGCCGTATAAGGGCGACATTCAAATGAGAGAGCGCGGTTCGATTATCGCGCACGAAACAGGCGAGAGCACGGGCTACGGACTTTTCAATACACAGGACAGAGGCAGACTTTTCATAGGTCCCGGTGTTGAGGTGTATGAGGGTATGATAGTCGGCGAATCCTCTAAAAACGAGGACCTTGTTTGCAATGTCTGCAAGAAAAAGCAGATGACAAACACGCGTGCTTCGGGAAGTGACGAGGCGTTAAGACTTGTTCCGCACACCGTTTTAAGCCTTGAGCAGTCGCTTGAGTTTATCGGTGACGACGAGCTTGTTGAGGTCACCCCCAAGAGCATAAGAATGAGAAAGAAAATTCTTTCGAAAGAACAGCGTATGAAACAGCAGTTCAAAAAGAATTAATCGGTTTTCCCTCGATTGCAAAAGCAGTCGGGGGATTAAATTTAATTTGTTAAATTTCGGTAACGGTTCGTTTTTTTCGCCGCGGTTTATTGAAAAAAGCGAGCTGTTGTGTTATTATATTCCGGAGGAATTTCAAAATTTTTCCTTATGAATGCAACGAAACGGCTGTATTTGTTGTCTGTTTTAACAGTAGGCTATGCCGAAATTAAAACACGCCGTTTGAGGTGAGTAATAAAGGATGTGTGGCTTTGAAAAAATTAAGTGATATTTACGCCGGTGCGCCCGATGTTCCGGTTAAAGACGTTAAAATAAATTCGAAAGAGGTAACCCCCGGGGACATATTTATTTGCACGAAGGGCGTTACCGCGGACAGGCACGATTTTATTGCGGATGCCGTAAAAAACGGCGCCGCTGCCGTTGTTGTAAGTAAAAAGGTCGAAGACCCGGGCGTTCCCGTTATTACCGTCGAAAATACAAACAAGGAGCTTTATCATTTGGCGGGTGAGCTGTATTCGTATCCGCAAAACGAGCTTTCGATGATAGGCGTTACGGGGACAAACGGCAAAACCTCGGTAGCGGAAATGGTTTATGCTGTTTTGGGTGATGAGTGCGCATATCTCGGTACAAACGGCAAAAAATATAAAAACCACTCGGAGAGGATTCGCAACACCACGCCCGACGTGGACAGGTCTTACAAATATTTCAGAGAGTTTTCGGATGCCGGATGTGACACCTGCGTTACGGAGGTTTCAAGCGAGGCAATGCTCAGACACCGCCTTGACGAGGTTCGGTTTGATGCATTCGTTCTTACGAACATTACGGAGGACCACCTCGACAAGCACGGAACGATTGAGAATTACATTGAGTGTAAAGCAAACGCCTTTACACTTGTAAAGGACAATGGCTTTACAATCCTTAACAGCGGAAGCAATCACCTTGATAAAATCAAAGAAAAAGCCAAAGGCACTGTTTTAACCTACGGTTTTAACGAGGATGACGATTTGTATATTTCCCGTTGCGATTTCGGAAAGACGCTTTCGTTCGATTTTGTATATAAAAACAAAAAGTACACCGCAAACACAAGGCTTCACGGTAAATTTAACGCTTTGAACCTTGCGGCGGCATTCCTTGTGTGCGTAAGTCGCGGGATGTCTCCCGAAGAGATTTTGAAAAAAGCCGAGCTTTTAGAGCCCGTTGAAGGACGGTGCGAGTACCTCGATTTCGGGCAAAGCTTTGACATTGTTCTCGATTACGCCCACACGGTGGATGCGCTCGAAAAGGTTCTCGACGAGCTTTCTCTTGCAAAGCGCGGACGTATTGTTACCGTCACGGGCTCTGCCGGCGGCAGAGAAAAAGAAAAGCGCCCGCTTATGGGAAAGACTGTTCTCGAAAAATCCGATTTTGTTATTTTTACGGAGGATGACCCGAGAAACGAGAGCGTGTATACGATTATTCGCGATATGCTAAAGGGCGCACAGGGCAAAAGCAATTATACGGTAATAGGCAAGCGCGAGGATGCTATTCGCTACGCCGTTTTGACCGCCAGAAAAAACGACACGATACTTATTGCAGGCAAGGGGCGCGACGAATATATGGCAATAGGCGACGAATATGTGCCGTATTGCGATTACGATGTAATTAAAAAATGCTTTAAAAAGTAAAAGTAATTTTAAATACAATTTCAATCTTTCGGGGGGATAATAAACTCAGTTGTATGTAAAGGAAGTTTGTTATGAAAAGCCTAAGCGAGATTTATCCCGGCGCACCCGAGGTTAGTATAAAGGATGTTAAAATTAATTCAAAGGATGTAACACCCGGAGACATTTTTCTTTGCACAAAGGGCGTTACCGCCGACAGGCACGCATTCATTTTCGATGCGGTAAAAAACGGTGCAGCCGCCGTTGTCGTAAGCAAAAAGGTCGAAGACCCCGGTGTTCCCGTTATTACCGTTGAAGATACGAATAAAGAGCTTTTTCATTTGGCGGGTGAGTTGTATTACTACCCGCAAAGAGAGCTTTCCATGATAGGCGTTACCGGCACAAACGGCAAAACCTCGGTAGCCGAAATGATTTATTCTTTTTTGGGCGAGGCTTGCGCGTATCTCGGCACGAACGGCAAAAAATGGAAGGGCAAATGTGAGCACGTCAGGAACACAACACCCGACGTTGACAGGGCATACAAATATTTCAGAGAATATTTGGACTGCGGCTGTGACACCTGCGTTGCGGAAATTTCAAGTGAAGCAATGCTCAGGCACAGATTCGACGATATTTTGCTTGACGCGTGCGTGCTGACGAATATCACGGAGGATCATCTCGACAAGCACGGCTCACTCGATAATTATATTGAGTGTAAAGCAAATGCCTTCACACTTGTAAAGGATGATGGCTTTACAGTTCTCAACAGCGGCAGTAAGTACTTCGACCGCGTAAAAGAAAAGGCAAACGGAACTGTTTTAACGTACGGCTTTAAAAAGACCGACGATATTTACATTTGTCGTTGCGAGCTTAAGGACAAGCTTTCCTTCGATTTTATTTACAAAGGGAAAAAGTACACCGTGAATACAAAATTAAGAGGCGACTTTAACGCGCTTAATCTTGCGGCGTCGTTTCTTGTTTGCTTAACACGCGGCAAAAGCCTTGAAGAGCTTATAGAAAAAGCGGAGGCGCTTGAGCCTGTTGAAGGAAGATTCGAATATCTCGATTTCGGGCAGGATTTTGAAATAGTTCTCGATTACGCCCACACGGAGGATGCGCTCGTAAAGGTTCTCGATGAGCTTTTAAGAACAAAAAAGGGGAGAATTATTACCGTAACAGGTGCGGCGGGCGGCAGAGAAAAAGAGAAAAGACCGCGAATGGGCAAAGCGGTTTTGTCAAGATCCGATTTTGTTGTGTTTACGGAGGAAAATTCGCGCAACGAAAAAACGGAGGACATTATAGACAGCCTTTTGTCGGATTCCGCGGAATACACGAATTACGCGGTTATTCCCAAAAGAAGCCTTGCGATAAATTATGCGCTTTCGACGGCGAAAGAAGGCGATACCGTTCTTATTGCGGGCAAAGGGCGTGACACTTATATGGCAGTAGGCGACGAGTATTTGTATTATTGCGATTACGACGAAATAGAAAAACACTTCGCAAACGGCGTGAAGTGAAATTTATTTAACAAATGTTTACAATTAGGCGTCTGTTTGGGCTCTCTTGCACTTGACAACACCGCTGAAATATAATAAAATGTTGTTTTGGTTGAATCGTCTGCGAGAGAACCGAAACAACGGTTTGCAGACGGCTTAGGACTTATTACCTTTGCCGTCCTCTTACTTTTTTGAAGGGAGTTTAAAGATGCTCAGACCCTCAAATCAAAGCTGTTATCTTTATTTTAAGCAGTGCACGCAAGATTTCGGCTCTTATTTTGTTGCCGAAAGCTTCGGTAATATGATAACACGCAAAAGATTTCTTCACGATGTTGACGCTATTGCGGGCTATCTCGATAAAAGTAATATTAAAAAAGGCGACGTCGTAACGATTTTTTTGCCGACGGTGGTTCAAAGCTTTGCCGCGTTTTACGCCGTAAACAAAATCGGTGCAATTGCGAATATTGTTCATCCGTTGACACCTGCGAATGTTTTGGGGGAAATGCTCGACGAAACGAATTCGAAAGCGATTTTCCTTCTTGATATTTTAAGCGAGCCTTATAAAGACACGCTCGAAAAAAGAAATATTCTTACAATTATGTGCTCTAATTCCGACTATGTCGGAGGACTTGTAAAGCCCGTATTTAAGATTTACGAGAAAACAAAGGTAAGAGCAGACATTAAAGTAAGCAAAATTATATCTTACAGCACCGTTACCCACTTAAGCTTTATTGCGAAGGCAGTGGAAAATAACGGCTCGGACGATGCCGTGTATCTTCACGGCGGCGGAACTACGGGAAAAAGCAAAACAATAAGGATTTCTTCGAATAACCTTAACGCGCTTGCTTTTAAGCTCAGCTTTTTCGATTCGCCGCACGCGCCGGGCGAGGAGTTTTCGCTTATTGTGCTTCCGCTGTTTCACGCCTTCGGGCTCGGCGTTGCAATGCACTTTTCAATGTGCGCGGGCTTTACCTGCATAGGTATGCCGAAGTTTACCGCGGACAAGGCGATAAAATATATTAAAAAATATAACGTAACCTACATTCTCGGCGTGCCGAATATGTTCAGAAAAATGCTTGACGATTCGTCGTTTGACGGTCCGCATCTTAAAAAGCTCAGGCTTTTGTGGGCAGGCGGAGATACCGTCAGCGAGAACTTTTTAAACACCTTTAACTCAAAGCTTCAAAAATGGGGCAGTAAGGGCAAGCTTTTAAGAGGCTACGGACTTACCGAGGTAACCTCTGTTTGCACGGCTAACATTCCGAGTGCCTATAAGGAAAATTCCGTGGGACGACCGCTTGCGGAAATAGACGTTCAAATCTGGAACGAAAAGAAAAAGCCGTTGCCGCCCAACACGATAGGCGAAATTGTCGTTTCCGGCGATACCGTTATGAACGGCTATTTCAACAGCGAGGACAGCGGCGTTTATACCGACAGAAAGGGCAAAAGATATGTGCTTTCGGGAGACCTCGGCTATCTTGACGAGGACGGATATCTTTACTTTACGGGAAGAAAAAAACGTCTTATAATAATTTCGGGATATAATGTATATCCTAATGATATAGAGTCAAAGGTAACCGCTCTTCCTTATGTTGACGAGGCGTGCGCCGTGCAGGGGTACTTAGACGGAAAGCCCATAGTAAAGCTTTTTGTATCCTTAAACGAGCCCGTTTTCAGCGAGGACGAGGTTGTGCTCAAGATAAAGGAATATTGTGACAGGACTCTTGAAAGATTCTCAAGACCTACATTTGTTACAATAATGGATAAGCTTCCGCGCACGGCAATGGGCAAGGTTGATTTTATGAAGCTTACCGATATGGCGCCGACTCCGATGCCGAATAAAAAGGACATCGACCGCGAGGAAAAGAAGGCGCAAAAGGAACTTGAACGTTCCGAGAAAAACAGCGATAAATAAAAAGAATTTACGGTGTTGCCGTTTTAATTTACTGAATAAAGGATGATTGTCAATGAAATACGATGTAGTTATTGTCGGTGCGGGTCCTGCCGGTATTTTTACCGCACTTGAGCTCATTAAAAAGGGCTGTGACAAAAAAATTATTATTGTGGAAAAAGGTCAGCCGATAGAAAAGCGCAGCTGCCCGAAGTCGAAAACAATGCATTGCGTAAGCTGTAAGCCGTATTGCCACATTACAACGGGCTTTTCGGGCGCGGGTGCGTTTTCGGACGGTAAGCTTTCCTTAAGTGCCGACGTAGGCGGCGATTTACCGTCTCTTATCGGTGACGATTTCGCTCAGGAGCTTATCGACTATACCGATAAAATTTACCTTGAATTCGGCGCGGATACGCATATAGAAGGCATCAACAGCGGCGAAGAGGTTAAAGAAATCAGAAAGAGAGCGATTCAGGCGGGCTTGAGACTTGTTGACTGCCCCATTCGCCACCTCGGCACTGAAAAAGCACAGACGCTTTACCTTGAAATAGAAAATTATCTCAGAGACAAGGGCGTTGAGATGATTTTCGGCTACGAGTGCACGGATATTTCCATTGAAAATAACGAATGCAAAAGCATTTACATAACAAACGGTAAGGACTCAAAAGAGATTTTCGGCGATAAGATAGTTATTGCCACCGGCAGACGCGGTGCTGATTGGCTTGAAAAGCTTTGCTCGGAGCACGGCGTTGAGCATCAGGCGGGAACTGTTGACATCGGCGTAAGAGTTGAGGTTCGTAACGAGGTTATGGAAAAGGTAAATGCCGCGCTTTACGAATCAAAGCTTATAGGCTATCCGAAGCCGTTTAAGAACAAGGTAAGAACATTCTGCCAAAATCCCGGCGGCTTTGTAAGTCAGGAAAATTACGACAACGACCTTGCCGTTGTTAACGGTCATTCATACAAAGAGAAAAAGTCGAACAACACAAACGTTGCCATTCTTTGCTCTCATAACTTTAACTATCCCTTTAATCAGCCTATCGAATACGCTCAAAAGGTAGGCGAGCTTACGAATATGCTCGGTGCGGGTCACATTCTCGTTCAGCGCTACGGCGACATTCTCGACGGTAAGCGCACCTGGCAGAAGGAGCTTGCACAGTCTAACCTTCGTCCGTCGCTTCCCGATGCGGTTGCGGGCGACATTACAGCCGCTATGCCTTACAGAGCTATGACGAATATTATCAACTTCATTCAGGCTGTAGACCACGTTGTACCGGGCTTTGCTTCGACCGAAACGCTTCTTTATTCGCCGGAGCTTAAGTTCTACAGCAACAAAATCAAAATGGATACAGACCTTAACACGAGCGTTAAGGGGCTTCACTGCCTCGGCGACTCTTCGGGCTGGACGAGGGGACTTATGATGGCATCCGTTATGGGTGTTCTTATGGGAAGGAAAATTGCGGAAGATGCTGACAAGTAAGCAGAAAAAGCAAAAAAGATTACAGGAGGCAGTGCTTATTACAGCACTGCTGCTCTTGCTTGTTGCCGTCGTTTTCGGCGTTTCCTTAGGTGTTAAGGCGCTTAAGAGCTTAGGAGAAAGCAATAAGAATAAAAATACCGAATCCACGGCTTTTGAAACAGAAAAGGAAACCGAGACCGAAACGACCTTAATAACGACAACCGAGCCTTTAGTGCCGAAGGGCGATATTTCCGACACCGTTTCGGGCGGTCACTTCAACAACAGCGTGCCGGCGTATTTTTCGGGTGCGGTGCTTGTGTGCGGAGACTATGCTCTGGAGCTTGTAAGCAGCTCTCCCTCGGAGCACTATGCACAGGTTGTGTCCGATTTTGCGAAAAAATATCCGAACGTAAACGTAAGCTGTACCATTATTCCGAAAAGCTCCGCGTTTTATATACCGCAAAGCGTTGGAGAAAGCGTGGGGGAAAGTATTCGCGAAAACATAGCAAGTCAGTTTCTTATTCAAAAAAGGTTTGTTGACGGAACGTACGGATATATGAGCCCGTCGGTTAATAAAATCGACGCCTTCGGGGAGCTTACGAAGCACAGCGGAGAATATACGTATTACAGAACGGATCACCACTGGAATTCTCTCGGGGCGTATTACGCATCGGTTGCATATTGCAATCAAAACAACATAACGCCGCGCTCGATTTACGATTACGAAACGGTGCGTGCGGGTGAATATGTCGGCTCTATGCAGACCTTTTGCAAGGATTATCAGGCGGTGCTTGACGAAAATCCCGATGTTACCATAGTCCGCCTGCCGAAATCCGAGGTGAGTGTAACCGTTACGGAGGACGGAGTCGAGCGCGAAGGAAAGCTTATTGACACCTCCGCGCCGCAGTATTGGACAGCGTTTTTGGGCGGTGATCATCCGCTTACGAAAATCGTGACGAATAATACAACGGGCAAAAAGCTTCTCATTTTCAAGGAGTCGTTCGGTAATGCGTTTGCCGTGTATATGGCTGATTATTATGATGAAATATATGTTGTCGATGTTCGCGAGGATGTGGAGAGCACCTATTCGCTTATTCAAAATAACGGCATTACGGATGTTCTTTTCATAAACAATATTTTCGCGGTAACGTCTCTTATTGACGATATAGAAGAAAAGGCGAATTCTTAAAAGCCCTACGGCTTTTGCGAGCTTGCGCGAAAGCAGAGAAAGGCTTTAAATGCTTTATAAAAAATAATTTGTTCGGACGGCTCTTTTTGTCGCCCGAAATTTTTTATTAAGAATTATCAAACTTTTGTATTTTTTATTGACTGTTAATTAAATCGGTGATATCATAAAAATCGGAATAAAGCAATCGGTATGAAAAGCTTTCAGTGCTTTTTGTAACGGTGCTTATATGTGAAGGAGTTGTTATTTATGGGACTTATTAAAGCGGGCATCGGTTCGGTAGGCGGTGTTCTTGCCGATCAGTGGAAGGAATTTTTCTATTGCGATTCTCTTTCAAAGGATGTTCTTGTTAAAAAGGGACAGAAGCGCGTAAGCGGCAGATCGTCGAACACAAAAGCGAGCGATAATATTATTACGAGCGGTTCGGGCATTGCCGTTGCAGACGGTCAGTGTATGATAATCGTCGAGCAGGGCAAGGTTGTCGAGGTTTGCGCCGAGCCCGGTGAATTCACATACGACGCTTCTACCGAGCCTTCGATTTTTTCGGGCAGTCTCGGCTCGGGAATTAAAGCTACCTTTAAAACAATAGGCAAGCGCTTTACCTACGGCGGCGACACCGCAAAGGATCAAAGAGTTTACTACTTTAATACGAAAGAGCTTATCGACAATAAGTTCGGAACGCCCAATCCCGTTCCGTTCAGAGTTGTGGATTCGAAAATAGGGCTTGATATAGATGTTTCCGTGCGTTGCTCGGGTATTTACTCTTACAAAATAGCAGATCCGCTTCTTTTCTACACGAATGTTTGCGGCAATGTTGCCGAGGAATATTTGCGCTCGGAGCTTGAGGGTCAGCTTAAAGCGGAGTTTATAAGCGCGCTTCAGCCGGCGTTCGGTCGTCTTTCGGAGCTTGAAATGCGTCCGAATCAGATTGTAACTCACAATACCGAGCTTGAAGAAGCGATGAACACAGCGCTTTCTTCAAAGTGGGGCGAAACACGCGGCTTGAAGGTCGTGAGCATTGCCTTGGGCTCGGTTACACTTCCCGAGGACGATGCCGAGCTTATTAAGCAGGCACAGCGTACAGCGATTATGCGCGACCCGACAATGGCGGCGGCAACGCTTGTGGGCGCTCAGGCAGACGCTATGAAGGCGGCGGCTTCAAACGAGGGCGGCGCTATGAACGGCTTTGTAGGTATGGGTATGGCAATGAATAACGGCGGCGTAGGCAATGTGCAAAATCTCTTTACCATGGGAAGCGGGAAAACCGAGTCTGTCGAAAACACTTGGAAATGCCCCGCCTGCGGTAAGGAGGCAAGCGGTAAATTCTGCCCCGAATGCGGAGCGAAAAAGCCCGAGGCAGGCTGGAAGTGCTCTTGCGGCGCTGTGAACAACGGCAAATTCTGCAGTGAATGCGGTACCAAAAAGCCCGACGGCGAGCACACATACCGTTGTGACAAATGCGGTTGGACTCCCGAAGACCCGAAGAATCCCCCTAAATTCTGCCCCGAATGCGGAGACAGATTCGATGACGGCGACAAGGTGTGATTTAAGGTATGTCGGAGATTATACAGGAATATAAATGCCCGTGCTGCGGCGGCGCTATTACATTTGACAGCACGCTTCAAAAGCTTAAATGCCCGTATTGCGATACGGAATTCGACGTTGAAACTCTTAAAGAGGTTGACGATATTTTGAATTCCGAAGCGACGGACGACTTGAATTGGGAAAATACTGCGGGAAGCGAGTGGGAGGAAGGCGAGTGCGAAAACCTTCGCTCTTACATATGTAACTCCTGCGGCGGCGAGATTATAGGCGACGAGAACACCGCTGCCACCTCGTGCCCGTATTGCGGCAACCCGGTCGTTGTTATGGGAAAGCTTACGGGCGAATTAAAGCCCGACCTTGTAATACCCTTTAAGCTCTCGAAGGAGGACGCGAAAAAGGGTCTTACAAAGTATATTTCGGGAAAGCGGCTTTTGCCGAAGGTTTTTAAGGACAAAAACCATATTGACGAAATTAAGGGAATATATGTCCCGTTCTGGCTTTTCGATACGGACGTTTCGGCACAGCTTCGCTACAAGGCTACAAAAACGCGCTCGTGGAGCGACAGCAATTTTCACTATACGGAAACAAGTCATTATCTTGTTTACCGCGGCGGCAGAATGAGCTTTGAGCACATTCCCGTTGACGGCTCAAAGAGAATGGCAGATGACCTTATGGAATCTATTGAGCCGTTTAATTTTGCGGAGGCGGTGGATTTCAGAACGGCGTATCTCGCAGGTTATTTTGCCGATAAATATGACGTTACGGCAAGTGAGAGCGAGGAACGCGCAAACACCCGCGTTAAAAAGTCGGTAGAAAGCGAGTTCGCGAAAACCGTTAACGGATACGCTTCCGTTGTGCCCGAAAACGGCAATATTAGCCTTACGGGCGGCAAGGCGAAATACGCGCTGTACCCCGTGTGGATTCTTAATACCACCTGGAACGGAAACAAATATACATTCGCCATGAACGGTCAAACCGGAAAATTCGTAGGCGATTTGCCCGTTGACAAAAGTGCCGCTTTAAAGTGGTTTTTGGGTCTTACTGCGGGACTCAGTGTCGCGGCTTACGGCGGAATGTGGATTTTGAGCCTTTTAGGGCTGATGTAAGGGGCGTGTGTTATGTTAAAGAGAATTTTTACAGCTTTTGTCGCACTTCTTTTTGCGGTGCTTCTTGCGGTTCCCGTATTCGCTTCTTACGACGGCTTTACGGAAAACAATCCGCGACTTAACGATTCAGCCGACCTTTTAACAGAAAGCGAGGAAGAGGCTTTATTGTCGCGGCTTGACGAAATAAGTCACAGCTTCGGCTTTGATATAGTGATTTACACAACGCCCGACCTCGGTGAATACACGGACGTTGTTGCCTTTTCGGACGATTATTACGACTACGGCGAATTCGGCTACGGCGCGGACCGCGACGGCGTGCTTTTCGTTATAAGTATGGCAGAGCGCGACTGGTATATTTCCACCTGCGGCTACGGAATTACGCTTTTTCCCGATGATTACATTCAGTACATAGGAAGCGTTATCGTGTCCGACCTTTCCGCGGGTAATTATGCCGAGGCGTTCAATAAGTTCGTCGATATTTGCTACGGCGATTTGTCGAATCCCTCTCAAAGCGGCGACGGCTATTATTACGATGAGCCCGGTATTGATTATTTTTACGGCGAGGACGGCGCTTACAACAATTATTACGGTACGCAAAAAAAATCCGACCTTTTTTCCGTAAAGTACATTTTCATCGCTTTGGTGATAGGTGCGGTAGCTTCACTTATTATCGTTCTATTAATGAGAGGCAAGCTTAAAACGGTACGCTTTCAAAACAGCGCAAACAGCTACATTAAAAGCGGCAGTACCGTTTTAACGGATAAGCGCGATATTTACCTTTACAGAAATGTATCGAAAACGCCTATTCCGAAGGATAACAATTCCGGCTCGCACCATTCCGGCGGCTCGGGAAGCTCCGTTCACACCTCCTCGTCCGGCGTTTCGCACGGCGGAGGCGGCGGAAAGTTTTAAAAAATTTAAGCTGAATTAATAAAGCTTAAAGCCCTCGGACGGGAGATAATAAGAATATTCAATTAAAAAAATGTGCTGTAAAAAAACAAGCGTTTTTTTACAGCACATTATTCTATTAAATCATAGTGCGCTTGGGGAGTTTTATTATGAATTCCGAGCCCACGCCTTCTTTGCTTTTAACGTCAATAGAGCCTTCGGAGAGTTCTGTTATTTTCTTTACAAGCGAAAGACCCAAGCCGTTGCCTTCGGAGGAGTGGGAGGTGTCGCCCTGGTAAAATTTGTCGAAAATATGGCGGCGTGTGTGCTCGCTCATACCGCAACCCGTATCCTTAAGCGAGACCTCTATAAAGTCAAAGCCGGAGCTTTCCTTAAGCGTTATTTCTCCGCCCTCGGGCGTGAACTTTACGGCGTTTGAAAAGAGGTTCATCCATATGGTGTAAATAAGCTCGGGGTCTGCGTAAATAAAGGCGCGCTCTTCTATGTTTACAGAAAGCTTAATGTTTTTCTTTTCGAGGATTTCGTCGTAAAAGAAAATACATTCGGCAAGCTGTTCGCAAAGGTCGTATTCCTTCGGTGCGGGGGAGAGGCTGTTGTTTTCGAGCTTATTAAGCTTTAGCATATTTGTAATAAGGCTGTTCATACGGTTTAAGGCGTACATTATATTATCCACGCATTCCGCACGGCGCGCATCGTCTGTGTCGTCCTCTGCAAGATACTGCGCGTTGTTGCCTATTATGGTAAGCGGCGTTTTCATCTCGTGCGAAACATTCGAGAAAAAGTCGAATTTTAAGGTTTCTATGGAGGAAAGCTCCTCTGCCATTTTGTTAAAGTCGAGAATCATCAAATCGAGATAATTGTACTTTTTGGGGGAGGAGTGAATCGTTTCGAGCCTTATTGAAAAGTCGCCGTCCGCAACCTTTTTTGCCGCTTCGGCAAGGCGCATAAGCGGCTCATCGTACGCTTTTTTTACTATGTAACGCGAGGTGACATTGATTATTGCGGCAGACACAAACCAATAAATTAAAATGAGTACAAGCTGAACATAGCCGCTTACACCCATTTTCGAGCACAACAGGGAAAGCCCGGTGTGAAGTCCGCCTACGACGAACAGCACAAGAAGTGCACCTCTGAAAAAGTGCGTAAAAAGAAGGGAGTTGCGCTTGTATTGCTTTTTGGGGCTTGTTTTTTTCATTTTAAAACCGCCTTATAGCCCAAGCCGTGCACGGTGACTATTTCAAAATCCTCACAGGAGGCAAATTTACTTCTGAGCTTTGTGATGTAAACGTCTACCGAGCGAAGCGTGGTGCTGTTGTCAACTCCCCAGAATTCATCAAGAAGCTTTGCTCTTGAAAATGTCATTTTGGGATACGACAGAAGCTTAAACAAAATATTGAATTCTCTTACGGTAATGGGAATGTTTTCGCCGTTCAAGGTTACGGAAAGCTCGTCCGCGTCAAGCGTAAGCGTTTTTAAAGCAATCTTTCTGCTTGACGAAATATTGGAACGCCTTAAAAGCGCTTTTACGCGCAAAAGGAGCTCTTCGAAATCGAACGGCTTTACCATAAAGTCGTCAATGCCGACTCTGAAGCCCTTTTCCTTTGCCGAAAAATCATCACGCGCCGTTACGAACATAATCGGAATGGTGCTGTTTGTTTTTCTTATGTTTTCGGCAAACTCAAAGCCGTCCGTGCCGGGCATCATAATGTCCGAAATTATAAGGTCGTATATTGTGCCGTTGGAGGCATTGTATGCTTCCGCGGGGCAAGAGCACCCTATGGCATTGTAACCGTTCTTTGAAAGAAACGAGCAGAGAACGGAATTAAGCTTGGGGTCATCTTCAACAACAAGTATGTTTATCATATAACTTCACCTTCGGCTATTATCGCATAAATGTTAAAACTTTTCAAGTGCCTTCTCTCTTTTAACATTTCTTTAACACGGAAAAAGCAATAAATTAACATATTCTTTGTAAAAACAATACAAAATGTCTTGACAATGCCGAAAACAAGTGGTGAAAACAGAGGTTTTAACATTACTTTAACAATCACCAAACAAAAATTAAACACCGAAAATTTATACTTACCGCTATAATGGCACAGGACGGTGTAAGGGCTACGGAAAACGAAAAAATACAGTCAATGAAGGACTTGTTTGACGAGGCAGAGGAACGCGAGAAAAAAGAAAAAGCTGCTCGCGAGGATAAAAAAGATAATAAAAAATCAAAGGCGCCCACAGAAGAAAAGGTGAGCGACAAGGCGTATAAGCGCGTTATGGTTGTTTTAATTCCCGTTATTGTAATTCTTGCAATCGTAATGGTATTTATGGCGGCAAACCTTGTTAAGATGCTGAAAAAGCCCGCGAATAATAACGAGACAACGGGCTCGTATATTTACGGAACGGTGACGTATGCTCCGGAAAGCACGGCGTTTTATTTTAACGGTTCGGACTTTACGGAAAGCGTATTACCCGACACAACTTCAGGATATGTACCGAATACGGAAAACACAAAAGCACCTGTAGCAAACACGACGGCGCCTTATACGGTAACCGAAGGCTCGGGCGACGACCCGCTTTCGTGGAGTAAGGCGAAAAAGCTTTCGTATCTTTCGGACGCGGTTAACAAAACAAAAAAGCTCGGCGGCACATTTTCCGTTCACCACACCGAAAGCTTTACTGCGAATATCACGGAGTGCACGGGCGGCACAATAGGCAAGGCTGTTGCGAATTCTCTTATGGGAATGGTTGTTAAGCCCGTTGACGAAACGCTTAATTTTTCCTCCGGTAAGGCTGTAAATTCCGAGGGCGAGCAAATAGAAATTCTTCTTCCGAAAAAAGGTGCGTTTTCAATAGATGAAGCGGGCGTTACAAAAGCCGTTGCATATAAAAGCGGAAGCGACACCGTAATAGAGGTAACCTTAAAAGAAGAGACAGTCGGTGTGTATGATGTTCCGAAATACAACGCCGGTGCGGTAGGCTACCTTGATGTGGAAAACTTCGACCTTATGGGAATAGAGATTACGGATGCTTCTATAGATTACAAGGGCACGGTGATTTCCGTTAAAATCGGAAGCGACGGCTACGTTAAAAGCGCGGAGTACACAATACCACTTCACGTCAGCGGCAAGGGCGCAAAGGGAAGCCTTTCGGGATATGCCGTGTTTGACGGCGAACAGCGCGAGACGTGGGAATTTTAAAACAAAGGTACTAAAGGCAGTTGCCTTAAAAATATTAATTAATTTGAAAAGGTGGTACACAATATGGGATTGAAACAGGCGGCAATGGGCATTACACTCAAAAAAGGCATTAAAGCCCTTAAGGAGGATTTTGACGGTAACTCGATTAAGTTCATTGATATGGGACTTAAGCTTTTTAAAGAGGACGACATCCGTTACAAATCGCTTATGCGCTTAAGACAGGGACTTACAAGACCCGGCAATATGTGGGCAGATTACATTAAGAAATTCTTTATGTACACCGACGCCGAGGTTTTAAGTAAGCTTACAAAGCCCTTTTTAAACGCGGTAATTAACAGCTACGCTTTAAGAAAAGAAAATTCCGAAAAGTACGATTGCAACATTCCGTGGGCTATTCTTCTTGACCCCACAACGGCTTGCAATCTTCATTGCACCGGCTGCTGGGCGGCAGACTACTCAAAGGCAACACAGCTTTCTTACGAGGATATTAACAAAATAGTAACAGAGGGCAAGGCTCTCGGTACATTCGTTTACCTTTACACAGGCGGCGAGCCGCTTATGAAAAAGGACTTGCTTATAAGAATAGCAAAAGAAAATCCCGACTGCCTGTTTATGGCATTCACAAACGGTACTCTCGTTGACGGTGCTTTTGCCGACGCACTTAAGGATGCGGGCAATATGTGGCCGATATTCTCCATTGAGGGTAACGAGGAAACAACCGATTCACGCCGCGGCGCAGGTACATACAAGGCTGTTCTTAACGGCATTAAGGAAGTAAGAGAACGCGGAGTTCCGTTCGGTGCATCTCTTTGCTACACAAAGGTTAATGCCGATGTTATAGCCTCCGACGAAAACGCGGACTTCCTTATCGACCTCGGTGTTCTTTTCGCGTGGTTGTTCACATTTGTTCCCGTAGGTGTTGATTCCACACCCGAGCTTATGGCAACTCCCGAACAGCGCGAGCATATGTACAATCAGGTAAGAAAGTGGCGCTTTGAAGAAGGTAAGCAGAAGCCCATATTCACAATCGACTTCTTCAACGACGGCGAATATGTAGGCGGATGTATTGCCGGCGGTAAGCAGTATTTCCACATTTCTCCCAACGGCGACTGCGAGCCCTGCGTATTTGCACACTATTCAACCGTTAATATTAAAGACGAAAACACTCATATGATAGACGTATTGAGAAGCCCGATGTTTATGGCTTACAGAAAGCGTCAGCCGTTCAGTGACAATATGTTAAGACCGTGCCCCGTTATGGACCAGCCCGGTGCTCTTAAGAAAATGGTTCACGAAACAGGCGCTATGTCCACAGATTACAAGTGCCCCGAGAATGTTGACGACCTCTTTGCGAAAACCGTTAATACGGCGGCTAAGTGGAAGGAAACAGCAGACAGAATGGCAGACAAATACGGCTTTACAAAGGTTCGCTTAAGAAGTATCGCGCTTTACGACGATGCCGAAAGCCGCCACATTCACGACTTTAATGATTTCGAATAAACAAAGCCCGAATATCCGCAGCACCCATCGCCTGCCGAGAATATCGGCGGGCGAGTGCGGCGTTTCTTTGAACGGGATAAATAATCTGTTAGAGGATTTTAAAAATAATAATGTAAGCCTGCACAGCTTTATGCTTTTAAAAGACGGTGCGGTTGCCTTTGAATGCTATGCATATCCTTTTTCCGAAGACGACACGCATTCTGTTTATTCCGTAAGCAAAAGCATTTTGAGTATAGCGCTTTCGTTTGCCTTAAACGAAGGACTTTTGTCGCTTGACACGCGCTTTGTTGATGTGTTCCCGAAATACAAAAGCACACGCGACAAATGCTTAAAAAAGCTTTCCGTGTACGACCTTATCTCAATGCGAAGCGGAAAGCGGCTTTCCGTTCTTATGAAAAAGAGCGACGACTGGGTAGATGATTTTGCGGGCGCTCCGTGGGATTTTGAGCCCGGGACGGATTTTCGCTATGTAAACGAAAACTATTACGTTCTTTCGGAGATGCTTTGCACGCTTTCGGGAATGTCGCTTACAGAATATCTTACGCCGCGACTTTATGAGCCGCTCGGAATAGAACCGCCCTTTTGGGAGACCTCTCCGAAAGGATACGAAGCGGGCGGGTGGGGAATTCACCTTAAAACAGAGGATATTGCAAAGCTTGTTTTGTGCTGTCAAAACGACGGAGTATACGAAGGCAAACAGGTAATCGACGCAGAATACATTAAAAAAGCAACGTCGAAATTAAGCGAGACCTCGGGCTCTCAAAGAAAGCCCGACAGCAGAGCGGGCTACGGCTACGGCTTTTGGCAATGTGAAAATAAGTATGCGGATTTTCGCCTTGAAGGAATGTATTCGCAATATGCGATTTCTCTTAAGGCGTTTAATGCGTGCATCGTCACAACCTCTACCTGCGCCGATTTACAGCTTACGCTTGACGTTTTGTGGAGACACCTTGAAGAGCTTTTTGAGGGCAAAAACGATACAAAAAAGTTTTTTGAGCTTCCTTCGGAATTACCCCTAAAAAGCGAAAGAAGAAAAGAAACGGAAGAAAGAATATCCGGTTCTCTGTATAAAATCAAAAGAAAGCGGTTTTTAAAAAGAATCGGACGCGAGGTTTCCGTTTTTCCGATGCAGACAATATATTTTGCAAAGGAAAAGGGCGGAAACATCGACAATGTTCGTTTTGATTTTGAAAAGGACAGGCTTTATTTTTCGTGGAACGAGCACAAGGTGTTCGATAATAAAATCGCCTGCGGCTTAAACGGACAATGGGAAATTTCCGAAATGACGCTCGGCGAAGTGAAGCTTCGCGTTTACTCATATGCGCGCTGGCTTGACGACGAAAAGCTTGAAATAACGGTTTTACCCGTAGGCGAAGCCGCGTTAAGGCGGTTTGTGTTTAAATTCTCGGGCGACCGTATTACGTTTTATCCAGACGCAAAGCCGTCTCTTCGCGAAAATTCGAGGTCTGTGGGCGAAACGATTAAATGTGTTCTTCCGGGGGCGTATTTTAAAATGTGGGTAGACATTCTCGTGCCGAAGGTCACGTCCATTTTACAGCCGCCCCACAAAGGCAAAAAAATATAACAAAAAGGGGATGTAGAAAAACAGGCGTTTTTTACAGCCCCTTTTAAGAGGTTATATTATACCGAGACCGAAGCTCACCGAAAGAGCCTTGTTTATTCGGTCCATATCATCATCGGGCAAATTGCCCATACGTTCTTTAAGGCGTGTTTTATCAATCGTTCTTATTTGCTCCAAAAGGACAACGGAATCCTTCGAAAGACCGCATTCGTCTGCATTGACGCTTATGTGCGTGGGAAGGTTTGCTTTAAGCTTTTTGCTTGTAATCGCCGCGGCAATTACAGTCGGGCTGAATTTATTTCCGACGTCGTTTTGAACAATAAGTACGGGTCTTGTTCCGCCTTGTTCCGAGCCTACTACGGGGCTTAGGTCTGCGTAGTATATATCTCCTCGCTTTACACTCACGGTATCACTCTCCGTAAATTTATTTACATCGTTAGTATTGTCATTTTCGCTGTAAATAATCAAATTTTTTTGAGGAGCACTCGGTATTATAATATACAATATCGCCCAAAGTGTTATACTTGACAATAATGTCGAAAAGGTGTAATATATGCGGGTAATTATAAATGAAGCATTAGGAGCTGAAATTTATGGCAAGAAGATTTTTTACTTCGGAATCGGTTACAGAGGGTCATCCCGATAAAATTTGCGACAATATTTCCGACGCCGTTCTCGATGCTATAATAGCACAGGACAAAAATGCGCGTGTTGCTTGCGAGACAACCTGCACAACAGGCGTTGTTACGGTTATGGGTGAAATTACCACAACCGCCTCGGTGGATATTCCGAAAATCGTAAGAGACGTTGTTTGCGACATCGGCTTTAACAACCCGTCTTACGGCTTTGACGGCAATACCTGCGCCGTATTTACCACAATAGACAAGCAGTCCGCGGACATTTCCATGGGCGTTGAAAAGTCACTTGAGTTAAAGGACGGCGAAAGCGATCCTTATAACCTCAGAGGTGCGGGCGACCAGGGTATGATGTTCGGCTTTGCGTGCGACGACACAGAAGAGCTTATGCCTCTTCCCATTTCACTTGCACACAAGCTTGCTCTTCGCCTTACAAAGGTAAGAAAAGACGGCACTCTTACATATTTAAGACCCGACGGAAAAAGCCAGGTTACAATTGAGTATGACGAAAATGACAAGCCCGTAAGAGTAGATGCCGTTGTTATTTCGTCTCAGCACGACCCGATGGACATTTCCGTTTTAAGAAGTGATATAATCGAGCACGTTATTAAGCCGATTATTCCCGCGGAATACATAGACGAAAATACAAAGTATTACGTTAACCCCACGGGTAATTTCGTGATCGGCGGACCGGCAGGCGACAGCGGACTTACCGGCAGAAAAATAATTGTCGATACATACGGCGGGTATTCACGTCACGGCGGCGGAGCTTTCTCCGGTAAAGACCCCACAAAGGTTGACCGCAGTGCCGCATATGCCGCAAGATACGTTGCCAAAAACATTGTTGCGGCGGGACTTGCACACAAGTGCGAGCTTCAGCTTGCATATGCAATAGGCGTTGCGCATCCGCTTTCCGTAAGAGTTGACACCTTCGGAACGGGCGTTGTTTCCGATGATAAGCTTGAGGAGCTTGTTAATAAATATTTTGATTTGCGTCCTGCCGCGATTATCGAAAAACTTGACCTTTTGAAGCCGCAGTACAGAGCTCTTGCGGCGTACGGTCATATGGGCAGAACGGATCTTGATGTTGCGTGGGAAAAAACGGATATGGCACAAACACTTAAGGAAGCGGTAAAAGAGCTTTAAAAAATGGGCGGCGGCAGTAATACCGATAACAAAAACATTCACGCCGGGCACAGAGAGCGTGTGCGTGAAAATGTTACAACAAACGGGTATTCACAGCTCGAGGACCACAGACTCCTTGAGCTGTTGCTGTTTTATTCCATTCCACGCGGCGACACAAATGAAATCGCACACAACCTTATTGAAGAATGCGGCTCGTTATACAATGTTTTAAAAGCAGATCCCGAAAAATTAAAGCGTGTAAAGGGTATCGGAGATAACAGTACTGTTTTCATCGGAGCGCTTAATGAACTGTATGAACGGTTATCGGGTGAAGGGTGCGACGGTAAAACCACATACGGAAAGACCTTTGAATTGTCAAGGCTTGCAAGGTGCAAATTCCGTAATTTGAATGTAGAACAGATTCACTTATATTGCTTTGATAAGGCAATGCATCTTTTAAAAACCTTCCTTATAACCGAAGGTGATTTTAATTCGGTCGAAATTGATTTAAAGCTTATAACTACATCTGCTATAAGTGTAGATGCGTCGTTTGTTGCGATAATGCACAACCATCCGCATTCAAGCGAATTGCCGTCTGTGAGCGACATTGACGCAACAAGACAGATTTCCGTTCATTTAAGAAAAATGGGAATTTTGCTTGCAGACCACATCATTATCGGACAAACGGGTAAGTGCTATTCCTTTAAATCCGACAAACGGTACGAGAATTTTCTTTTCTGATTACATTCGATTAATCAATAAAATATTTTTGGACGCAGTGCAACCTTGAACGTGGTTGCACTTTTGTCGGTTACGGCTGATAATGTGATTTTTTCGAAATGTTTTCGCGATAATTCGATATTATTCGGAACGATATCACGATATTTTTGATGTTGTTCGGAATAATATCAAAATATTATTGACATTATTCCGAATCGGCGGTACAATATCGGTGTAATTTATTCTCGGAGGTATACTATGGCTGATACTATGCTTGTAAGAGATGCTGCAAAGCTTTGGAATATATCGGAAAGAAGAGTTTCGTATCTTTGCAAAAAAGGGCAAATCGAAGGTGCAGTAAAAAAAGGCAGAGCGTGGCTTATTCCGATTAACGCCGAAAAGCCTACAGACGGCAGAATAAAGTCGGGATCTTACACCAAATACGCCCGACCCGCAAACCTGCCTTTGCCGATAGGGATTTCCGATTACCGCTTAGCTTCTACCGAATATTATTACATTGATAAGACAATGATGATTAAGGATTTTATCGACGAACGTCCGATGGTGTCCTTGTTTACGCGCCCGAGAAGATTCGGTAAAACCCTGAATATGGATATGCTTCGCACTTTTTTCGAGAAAACCGACGAAGATACTTCCGTCTACTTCAAAGATAAAGCAATTTGGTCTTGCGGTCAAAAATACCGCGCTTATCAAGGGCAGTATCCCGTCATTTTCGTTACGTTTAAGGATGTTAAGTGCGAAACCTGGGAAGCGACATACGACTTAATATATCAGATTTTGCGCGGTGAATTTGAAAGGCACAGTGAGCTTTTGGAAAGCTCGGCTTTAAGTTCGTACAGCAAGGAGTATATTCGAAAGGTGCTTGACTTCAAGGCGTCGGAGAATGATATGATGATATCGCTTTCGAAGCTGTCGCAAATACTTGAAGAGCATTATAACAAAAAAGCTATTATTATCATCGACGAATACGATATTCCCATTCAGCAGGGCTATATGCAGGGCTTTTACGATAAGGTCATACTGTTTATGCGAAACCTTTTTTCGGGCGGCTTTAAGGATAATAAGCACCTGTCGTACGGCTTTTTGACGGGTATTTTGCGCGTTGCGAAGGAAAGCATATTCAGCGGACTGAATAACCTTACAATTTACTCGGTTTTAGACAATAAATACAGCTCTTACTTCGGATTTACCGCAGATGAAATAAAGCAGATGGCGTCATATTACGGCGTTAGCGGTAAGTTCGACGAATTATGCGAATGGTATGACGGCTACCGCTTCGGCAAGACGGAGATTTTCAATCCGTGGTCTGTTATCAACTACTTTCATAATGAGTGTGAGCCGAGAGCATTTTGGCAGTCTACGGGCAGTAACGATATTATCGGAGAGATTATTGCCGAAGCAGATAAAGAAATATACGAAAAGCTTACGTCTCTTGTTAACGGAGAGACCTTTACCACCTACATTGACACCGGTGTTATTTACCCGCAGATTAAAAGCAACCCCTCTACCGTTTACAGCTTTTTGCTTGTCGCGGGTTATTTGAAGGTGCTTAAAACAGCCCTCTCATTTAACGGGGATTTTATGTGCGAGGTTGCAATTCCCAACAGAGAGATATCCCTTGTATATCACAAGGAAATTCTGCAAAAGCTTGACAGTATTATTCCTCAGCCAACCGCGGTTTCCGTTCAGGAGGCAATTTTTTCCGGTGATAACGAAAAACTGAAAGTGTCAATTCAAACTCTTCTTACCCAGTCGGTAAGCTCGTTTGATACGGCAGGTGAAAATTTTTATCACGGATTTATGCTCGGTCTTTGTGCCTTGCTCGGCGGCTCTTTTGTGTCGTCAAACAGAGAATCGGGTGACGGCAGATATGATATTCAGTTAAAGCCCAACAGCAAAAAACTGCCCGGTATCTTAATTGAACTCAAAGCCGGAAAGAATTGCACCGAGGAACAGCTTAAAAAGCTTTCTGAAGCCGCACTCGTGCAAATCAACGATAAAAAATACGACACCGAGCTTTTTGCCGCGGGCGTTAAAACCGTTTATAAATACGGTGTGGCATTCAGTGGTAAAAATGTTGAGGTTTCGGTGGGGTAATATTTCGGCTTGATTGACCGATGTTTTCTCTTTTACCGCATAAAAAGTCTTACCGCAACCGGTGAGAGAATATAGCTTATTATATCCGCACATGCGGCGCACGGTAATGTGTGCCGTGTGTTTTTTATTCCCGCAGAGCCGTAATAAAGCGTTATTGCGTAGAAGGTTGTTTCGGTTGAGCCCATAAGGACGCTTGCGCATTTTCCTGCGAAGGAATCCGGTCCGAAGTCCTTTAAAATGCTTTCGAACATCGTAACCGAGCCGCTTCCCGATATCGGCGAAAGAAGAGCAAGCGGCAGTACCTCCTTCGGAATACCCAGTACCTTTGCGACGGGTGAAAGAAGGCTTGTTAAGACCTCGAGTCCGCCCGAAGCTTTGAGCATTGAAACAGCCGTTAAAAGCGCTATGAGCGGGGGAGTTATGTCGAGAACGGTTTTAAAGCCGCTTTTTGCGCCCTCCGAAAAGCAGTCGAATACATTTATTCCCTTGACTGCCCCGAAAATGACAATTGACGTTGCAAGTGCGGGGAGAATCCAATCGGTAAAATTCATATGCTGCCTCTTTTTCTTTCAAAAGGAAAAAGCTTTTCCAAAATAAATGCGAGAACAAGACTTATAAAAAGTGCCGAAAATGATGTGAAAAGACCCGGGAAAAGCGGCGCAAGCGGCGCGGAGCTCCCGTATTCTTTTCTTAAGAGTGCAACAGTAGTCGGCACAAGGTGAAGCGCCGCAGAATTCATAACAACGAATCTTACGGTGTTGTTGCTTGCGGTGCTGTTTTTGCATTCGAGCGCGGAAAGCCTTTTCATAGCCTCAAGTCCGAACGGCGTGGCGGCACTGCCGAGTCCCAAAAAATTTGCCGTTATGTTCATAGCTATTGCGTTTTTTGCTTTTTTGTCGTGAAGTCCCGGGAAAATAAGCGATAAAAGCGGCGAAAAGCACCGACAAATTATTTTTGTTAATCCGCTTTTTTCGGCGATATTCATAAGTCCGTTCCAAAAGCAGATTATTCCGAGAAGCTTAATTGCAAGCGTTACGCCCTCGCCGCCGCCGGAAATAACGGCATTTGACAGCTCGGCGGCATTTCCCGTGGCAACGGCGCAAAAAACAGAGAAAATCATCATAAGCGGCCATATATAGTTCATCATAAAAAAGCCCTCCCGAAAAAGGATTATTCGGCTTTTTCGGGAAATATACATACGGGCGACATAGGAACACTGTTTTAAAAGAGTGAATTCCCACATTAAATTCCGCTTCAAATTCCACTGTGGAATTTACTTTGGGAATTCACTGCTCTTTTACAAAGCCTGTTATTGACAAAATCAAATTATGTGGTATTATTAAATTGTGAAAGCTTCGGGGCGGGGTGAGATTCCCCACCGGCAGTAAAGTCTGCGAGCCGATTTTCGGCTGATCGGGTGAAATTCCCGAACCGACGGTAAAGTCCGGATGATAGAAGCTGTAGGCAAAAGCCGTTTTTATCGCCCCGAAAATTTCGGAGCGATTTTTTTATAAAGGCGATGATGTTATGTCAAAATCCACAACAAGGTCAAGGCTTATTAAGCTTACAACAGCGGCTGTTTTAACGGCGCTTTCGCTTGTATTTACGTTTACATTGCGTTTTCCGATGTTCACAAGCTTTTACGAAATGGAGTTTTCGGATTTTCCCGTGCTTGTAACAACATTTCTTTTAGGGCCTGTTTACGGAATTGTATCTCTTTTTACGGTTTGCCTTATTCAGGCAACAACCGTCAGCGCTTCAAGCGGTATAATAGGCTTTTTAATGCATTTTATATCATCGGGCGCTATGATTCTTATTGTGTATTTCATAAGAAAAAAGCTCGGCGGTATAAAGGGTGCGATAATATCGGGCATTCTCGGCGTAACGGTAATGGTTCTTATAATGATTCCGATGAATATTTGGCTTACAACCGTGTTTATGGGGCTTCCCGTGGGCGAATTCGTAAAGGGCTTTCTCGGCGTGTGTATCGGATTTAATCTGATAAAAGCATCCTCTAATGTGCTTATTTTTTCCTTTGCATACCCCACTTTAAACAAACAGTTCAAAAAGCTTTTAAAGCAGTAAATAACATTTTCTATTCTCGGGTTACGGAGTGATAATATTATGAAAACAAGTACATATAATCTTACAAACGAGGGAGTAACTCTCACATCATATTTGCTCGATTATTCAAAAGAAATGAAAGGAAGCGAAAAACGTCCGTTTATGCTTCTTTTTCCGGGCGGTGCTTACAAAATTTGCTCCGACCGTGAAGCAGAGCCTATAGCGATGCATTTTCTTTCAATGGGAATAGACGTGTTTATTTTGCGCTATTCACTGAACGAGAATTCGCTGTTTCCGAGACCGCTTGAAGATGCGAAGGAGGCGTTTTCGTTTATTTTAAGTAACGCGGACGAATTCGGTGTCGATGCTTCGCGCTCGGCTGTTTGCGGCTTTTCCGCGGGCGGACATCTTGCGGCGGCGTTTGCCTTAACGGGCGGTTTTGAAATCTCGGCAATGGTTTTGGGCTATCCGTGTATTACGGAGGATATTTGCTCGTCGGACGTTTTGTATTCGAAAGTTCCGGCTCTCGATTCGTTTGTAACAAAGAATGCGCCGCCTGCGTTTATTTTTGCCGCCGCGGATGACAAAACAGTGCCGCTTAAAAGCTCTTTAAAGCTTGCTTCGAAACTTTCCGAAAACGGTGTGCCGTATGAGCTTCATATATACGAAAACGGCGGTCACGGTTTTGCGACGGGGGATTATGTGACGAACGATATTGCCTGCGCTTTGGATGCGCAAAATTGGGTGACGCAATGCAAATCGTTTCTTAAAAGACGCTTTTTCTTCTAAACCTATTGACAAACTACGGTAAAACAACTAAAATCATAAGTTGATGATAAACTTAATGAATTGGAGCTGTATTTATGATTTTTGAAAGAATTAAAACAATCATCAGTAATGAATTTGATATCAACGAAAACGAAATTACATTAAACACCTCGCTTTTCGACGAGCTTGATATTGACAGTCTCGATCTTGTGGATCTTGTTATGACTCTTGAAGATGAGTTTTCGATAGAGCTTCCGGACGAAGCGCTTGCCGATATGAAAACAGTCGGAGATGTTGTTAAATATATCGAAGAAAACTAAGAAAAGGAAATTTTAAAAATGGCTGATCAGAAAAAAATGGTTGAAGCTATCACCTCCATGGAGGATGATTTTGCTCAATGGTATACGGATGTTGTAAAAAAAGCCGACCTTGTTGACTATTCAAGCGTTAAGGGCTGTATGATTATTCGTCCCTACGGCTATGCTATTTGGGAGAATATTCAGGCTATTCTCGACAGGCGCTTTAAGGAAACGGGTCACGAGAATGTTTATATGCCGATGTTTATTCCCGAAAGCCTTTTGCAAAAGGAAAAGGATCACGTTGAGGGGTTTGCGCCCGAATGTGCCTGGGTAACACACGGCGGCAGTGAAAAGCTTGAGGAGCGTCTTTGCGTAAGACCCACCTCAGAGACGCTTTTCTGCGAGCACTATGCGAAAATAGTTCAGTCTCACAGAGATTTACCGAAGCTTTACAACCAGTGGTGCAACGTGGTTCGTTGGGAAAAAACAACGCGCCCCTTCCTTCGTACAAGAGAATTTTTGTGGCAGGAGGGTCACACCGTTCACGCAACTGCCGAGGAAGCAGTTGAAGAAACCGAGCGTATGCTTAACGTATATGCCGATTTTTGCGAGGATGCGCTTTGTATGCCCGTTATAAGAGGCAAAAAGACCGAAAGCGACAAGTTTGCCGGCGCTGTTGCAACATATGCAATTGAGGCTCTTATGCACGACGGCAAGGCGCTTCAGGCGGCAACCTCTCACTATTTCGGTGACGGCTTCGCAAGAGCCTTTAATATGACGTATCAGGATAAGGAAAACAAGCTTCAGTATGTTCATCAGACCTCGTGGGGTTCAACCACAAGACTTATAGGTGCGCTTATAATGTCTCACGGTGACAATAACGGTCTTGTTCTTCCGCCCAAGGTAGCACCCGTACAGGTTGTTATTATTCCCGTTGCACAGCATAAGGAAGGCGTGCTTGACAAAGCGTTTGAGCTTCGCGATCGCCTTTCAAAGCAGTTCAGAGTTAAGGTGGATTCCTCCGAGCAGTCTGCCGGCTGGAAGTTTGCGGAGTACGAGATGAAGGGTGTTCCGCTTCGTCTTGAAATAGGTCCTAAGGATATTGAGAAAAATCAGTGCGTAATTGTTCGTCGCGACAACAGAGAGAAGCTTTTTGTTTCGCTTGACAATCTTGAAGGCTCAATCGAAACGGCTTTAAACGATTTTGCGAAGGCGATTTACGACAAGGCAAAAACGAATCTTGAAAACAGAACCTACACCTGCACAAGCATTGACGAAATCAACGAAAAGCTTTTGTCGAACGGCGACGGCTTTGTTAAGGCAATGTGGTGCGGCGAGGAAGAGTGCGAGGACAAGGTTAAGGAGCTCACGGGTGTTGGCTCGCGTTGCATTCCCTTTAATCAGGAAAATCTTTCCGACACCTGCGTTTGCTGCGGTAAGCCTGCAAAGTATATGGTTTATTGGGGTAAGGCGTATTAATTCAAGAGAGGTAAATTATGAAGACATCGCATAAAAGATTATTATCCCTTATACTCGTTGCGGTAATGCTTTTCACCGTTTCCTTCCAGTCGCTTGCATTGGGCGGAGCTTCGTGGGATGACGTTTGGAGCACTGCCGACGCCGAAGCGGGCGTAATTATGTTTGTGGGCTCAAGCGAGAGCGAACGCAATTTTTCGTGGTATTCCGCAAGCGAGAGCGTTCCCACGGTAACGGTTTCGAAATACAGAAGCCTTTTAGATGCAACCGTATTTAAGGGCTATTCCGTAAAAGCGCCCGACGGCGATTTTGCAAACAAGGTTACCGTTACGGGACTTGAGTACAACACAAGGTATTATTACAGATGCGAAAGCGCGGGCTTTAAATCCGATGTTTACAGCTTTAAAACTGCGGACGACACGACCTTTTCCGCTATGTATGTTACGGATATTCACATAACCCGTGACGACAGCGAAAATCCCGACAGCCTTAAGGACAGTGCGGAAAAGTTCAGCGGCGTTTTCGACGAAGCGCTTAGTAAAAACAGCGATATTTCGCTTATTCTTTC
>CAZRXQ010000003.1:0-27698 GCA_964604065.1 uncultured Eubacteriales bacterium
AGCCTGATTTTCTTCCCTTTGCAATGCCTCAGATGTAATAAGTTTTCTATACTGCTTTATCAACCTGTGGCAACCGAAGCGGGAATTTTTAATGCTTTAAAATCAGATGGAAATTTCGTTTGCGATTTTGTAGAGGTCAAGGTCGATTGTCTTCTTCATATTAAGAGCCTCTATTATATCGTAATCGACGATTTTGTCCTTGCAAACGGCAACTACTCTGTTACCGATATCGTTTTTAAGAAGCTGTACAGCCTGGTAGCCCATTTCGCTTGCGAGAACTCTGTCACGAACCGAGGGAGAGCCGCCGCGCTGAACGTGACCGAGAATTGTGGCACGGCTTTCAACGCCTGTTTTTTCTTCGATATATTTTGCAAGCGACTTTGCTTCAACGCCCTTTACGCCTTCGGCAACAACAATAATAAAATGCTGCTTACCCGTCTTTTGCGTTCTTCTCATTCTTTCGATTATGTACGAATCTATATCGTAATCAACCTCGGGAATAAGGATGCAGGTAGCGCCTACGGCAAGTCCCGCGTTAAGTGCAAGGTAGCCGGCGTTTCTGCCCATAACCTCAACAACGGAGCATCTGTCGTGAGATTCCGTTGTGTCGCGGATTCTGTCGACCATATCCATTATCGTGTTAAGAGCCGTGTCGTAGCCTATTGTGTAATCACAAGAAGAGATGTCGTTGTCAATCGTTCCGGGAACGCCTATGCAGGGGATGCCCTTTAAGGTGAGCGCTCTTGCGCCCATAAAAGTGCCGTCGCCGCCTATTGTAACAATGCCCTCAAGACCGAACTCATGGCAAACCTCAACAGCCTTGTCCTGAATTTCGCTCTGAGAAAACTCGGGGCAACGTGCGGAATAAAGCATTGTGCCGCCTCTGTGGATAATATCGGATACGGAACGAAGATTCATTTCGTACATATCGCCTTCGATAAGACCCTTGTAGCCGCGGCGAATGCCCATAACCTTCATACCGGACTCACAGCCGGTTCTTACAACGGCGCGAATTGCGGCGTTCATTCCGGGAGCGTCTCCTCCGCTTGTTAAAACACCAATGGTTTTCATATAGAAACCTCCAAATAAGAAAAATACATAAATACCGACATATTATAGCATAGTAAAATAAAAGATACAACAGGTATTTCGGTTAATTTTGTCGCTTTATAAAAAATTTGTGAGAATTACAGCAAAAAAAGGTTTTTCGTTCGATTTATTTGCGCGTTATTCCACGAAAACGACGTTTTCTTCTCCGAAAATATCTTTTAATACGCGAATTGCGGTGGGATTTACTTTGAATAAAAATTCCTCGCCGAGATATTCGTACCGTTTTTCCTTCTCGCGGTAAAAGTACACGGGATACTTGCCTCGGAAAATCGAAAACAACGCCCTTGCCTTTTCCTCGTTTTCCGTATTCGTGCCGTCCGATTTGATAAAAAGCCCTATGCGTCTTTTTTTGACGCCGTCTTTTTTGTTCGCGGCAGGGGAAGAGTGCAAGGTATTCGTCGGCGTTATGCTGTCGTCGGCTTTTTTAATTAAATCGGGGATTATTTTAACCTCGTCATCCTTAACGCTGACGCGCCCTTCAACATACACGGCAGAGCCTACGCTCAAAAGCTCCGCGTACATTTCGAGCGTTTTCGGGAAAATTATCATTTCAAGAGAGCCCGTAAGGTCCTCCGCCTCGCAAAATGCCATTACCTCGTCGCGCTTTGTTACCTTCTTTTTTACGGAGGCGATTATCGAAATAAGGCGCACCTTAAGTGAATCTATATTTTCGCCGCCCGAAAGCCGCGCCGAAAGCGAAAGTGCCGAGGTGCAGTCAAGCTTTTCGGAAAGTTCTTTAAAGCTTTCGAGAGGGTGTCCCGAAAAATACATACCGGCAACCTCTTTTTCAAAGCCGAGACGGTCCTCTCTTGTAAAATCGTCTCCCGAAATAAACTCGGGTGCGTGTTCAACCTCTTCAGCGGAAATCGAGAACATATCAAGCTGACCGCCCGAATAAAGGTCGTTTTCCTTCGAAGCCGCGGAAAGCGCCGTTTCGGAATTAATGACCATTTCGCGCCTGTTAAGCCCCAAGCCGTCAAGCGCGCCGCATTTTATGAGCGCATCAAGCGCACGTCTGTTAAGCTGTGTGTCGTAGTTTCTTTTTATAAAGTCCCAATAGCTTTTATAATTGCCGTTTTCTTTGCGCTCTTTTACGATTTTTTCAATAAGAGCTCTGCCTATATTTTTTACACTCAAAAGCGAAAATATTACACTTTGCCCGTTTGTAACAAAGCGCTCACAGCTTTTGTTAACGTGCGGCGAAACGACCTCTATGCCGAGCTTTTTGCATTCGTTTACATATTCAAGCGTCTTGCCCGTCTCGCCCACAACGCTCGTTAAAAGCGCCGCCATAAATTCCTTCGGATAGTGTACCTTTAAATATGCCGTTCTGTAGGCTATAAGTCCGTACGCGACGGTGTGACTTTTGTTAAAGCCGTACGAAGCGAAGGAGGTCATATCCGTGAAAATTTCGTTTGCTACGGCGGCATCTATTCCGCGTCTTACACAGCCCTCAATAACGACCTTGCCGTTTTCTTCGAGACCGTTAATGAATATGGTGCGCTCGTTTTCCATAACGTCGTGCTTTTTCTTGCTCATGGCGCGTCTTACAATATCCGCTCTGCCGTAGCTGTAGCCCGCAAGCGTTCTGAAAACCTGCATTACCTGCTCCTGGTATACCATACAGCCGTTTGTTTCGTCGAGAATATCCTTTAAAAGCGGCGTTTTGTATTTTATGAGAGACGGATTTTTTCTGTTTTTCAAATAGTCGTCTATAAAATACATAGGTCCGGGTCTGTAAAGCGCGAGAGAAGCGGCAATATCGTTAAAGCACTCGGGACGCATTGCCGTAATAAGGTTTGTCATTCCCTGAGATTCGCATTGGAAAACACCGCAGGTGTTACCCGCGGAAAGCTGAGAAAACACCTTTTCGTCGTCAAGCGGCACGCTTTCTATATCAAAATCGGGATCACTTCGCCTGATTTCTTTTACGCAGTCGTTAATAACGGTTAGCGTGCGAAGCCCCAAAAAGTCCATTTTCAAAAGTCCGAGCTCTTCTATTTCCGTCATAGTATACTGCGTAACGGGCTGGTCTCCGTTTTTCGAAAGGGGAACATATTCCGAAACCTCTTCGCGTGTTATCACAACTCCGGCGGCGTGCGTGGAGGCGTGGCGCGGCATACCTTCGATTCTTGCGGAAATGTCAAGCACACGCTTTATGTTGTCGTCGGAATCGTAAAGATTTTTAAGCTGTGCGTTTTTTGAAAGAGCGTCGCCTATATCGGAAAATTCACGCGAAAGCTGTTTTGCTATAATGTCGCCCGTTGCATACGGAAGCCCGAGAGCCCGCGCAACGTCGCGAACGGCGGCTTTTGCCTGAAGCGTTCCGAAGGTTACAATCTGTGCAACGCGCTTTGTGCCGTATTTTGCAGTAACGTAGTCTATGACCTCGCCGCGTCGCTCGTAGCAAAAGTCTATATCTATATCGGGCATACTAACGCGCTCGGGATTTAAAAATCGCTCGAAAAGAAGCTTGTTTTTAATCGGGTCAATGCCCGTTATTCCGAGAGAATACGCGGCAAGACTTCCCGCGGCAGAGCCTCTTCCGGGACCTACGGGAATATTTTCGCTTTTTGCGAATGCGATAAAGTCCGCAACTATTAAAAAATAATCATCAAAGCCCATGGTATGAATTACCGAAAGCTCGTAGGAAAGCCTTTTTTTATAGTTTTCGGGAATGCTTCCCTTGAAAATTCTTTCAAGACCCTTTTTGCACGATTCCCTTAAATATGCGCAGTGGTCGTCTCCCGGGATGTCGAAAAGCGGGAGCTTTGTAACGCCGAACTCAAAATCGAAATTGCATTTTTCGGCGATTTCCTCTGTGTTGTCAACAGCCTCGGGGCAAATGTAAAGTGCCTCACGCATTTCGTCCTCGCTTTTTAAATAAAGCTCGTCGCTGTCGAAGGAGAAGCCGTTATCCTCGCCGAGCACATTGTTTGTGCCTATGGCTATTAAAACGCTTTGAATATCGGCGTCGGATTTTTTTATGTAATGTGCGTCGTTTGTGCCGACAATGGGAATTCCCGTTTTCTTCGAGATTTTAAGCACACCGGAAATTATTTCAAGCTGTTCGGGCATACCGTGGTTTTGTACCTCAAGGTAATAGTTGCCCTCGCCGAAAATCTCTTTATATTTAAGCGCCGTGTTAAGCGCTGCTTCTTCGTTTCGTGCGAGAATATTTTGCGCTACCTCGCCGTAAAGACACCCCGAGAGCGCAATAAGTCCCTCGCTGTGCTTTCTTAAAAGCTCTTCGTCAACTCTCGGCTTAATGTAAAAGCCTTCCGTCCAGGAGGCGGAAACAATTTTTAAAAGATTTTTGTAGCCCGTTTCGTTTTTGCACAGCAAAATAAGGTGATAGCGTGTGCTGTCAAGCGCGTGATTTTTTTCGAATCTCGAACGCGGCGCAACGTACACCTCGCACCCTATAATGGGCTTTATGCCCGCTTTTTTCGCTGCCTTGTAAAACGCCACGGCACCGTACATTACGCCGTGATCCGTTATTGCAAGGCTTTTTTGACCGAGCCGTGCGGCTTCTTTTACAAGCTCGTTTATGCGGCACGCGCCGTCAAGAAGACTGTATTCGGTGTGAATATGTAAATGCGTAAAGCTCATAACCAAGGCACTCCTAAAAATACTGAGTTCATTATATAACTTAAACAACCTCTTGTCAACTTTGCGAAATGCGGTGAACGGAGATGATAAATTTAATATTTTTAAAATATTTATGTGGAAAAAACAAGTGACAAATCGCTTTTTATATGTTATATTAGAAGTATCATGAAAAAAGGAGCGGCGCAAAAGGTGCGTTTTTTCGCACAAAGCGCGTAATATTATGAAAAAACATCAAAAGCTCATACCCGTTGTTGCGGTATTGCTTGCAGTACTTTTAGCTGTTTCGGTATTTTCGGCGGTAACGCTTGTTGCAAGATTTTTTGTAAAAAACAAGGATGTTGACACGCTTCCCGCGGCACCGGATATTTCCTCGGATACCGTCCCGGAAAATCAGCCGGTATTTGTAACCGAGCCCGAAAGTGTTACCGAGGGCGTTTACACGACCGCAGTCGAGAGTGCAACGAAAGCACCGGCAGCTTCGGCAAAAAAAGAAAACACCGCAACCACCGCGGCATCGGGCAATACGGAAAAAACGACCTCTGCCGCAGTGCCCTCCACCGAGGAATCCACAGAAGCTTCGGCGGATCTTTCAAACCTCAGCGTTAAGGAAATTCAGGATTTACTTTTTGATACGACCGACCCGAATGTTGCGGGACAGATTCTTACAATAGCCGGCTTTGAATACGACGCCGAGCAGGGTATTTATTATTCGCGTCTCGATCCGCTTCAGAGAATGTTCGGCTTTAATGTTATCTACGATGCCGCCGCTCCGAGAGTAGGTATGGTGTACAGCACAAAGAGAATATATTTCGATTACGACGATAAGGATTGGATGATTCAGATCTGGAAGGGGCAGTACGGCATTACGGCAGGTGCCGAGATAGGTCTTTACAACAAGCCCTCTGACAGACTTGTTCCTCAGTATGACTGCGCTTCGGATGACGAGCTTATTACAATGTCGTTTGATTTTTACAACGCAGGTCAGTACGAATTTTCGAGAGGACCGGAGAAGCATTGGTGGCTTACGGGCTTTAAGATTTTACAGCTCGGCGTAGGTCCGCTTATAGACCTTGACATTACACTTGAGTTCCCGAACAGAAAAATGGCAAATGCCTTCGAGGAAGGCTTGAAGAGTGTTTCGGTAACAAGTCTTGTGGACAAATTAACGTACACGCGCAAAAAGAATACTTTTTATATTGAGTGGTAAAAATGAATAACGTCAGCTGTAAATTCGCTGTTATTGCAGACCCGCATTACTATTCCGAAACGCTCGGGAATTCGGGCGAGGCGTACAAAAGGCGCGCAGGCTCGGATCAAAAGCTTCTTGCCGAAACAAAGGGCATAGTAAAAGCCGCACTTGATGAAATTAAGGCAAGCGATGCCGAGTTCCTTTTGATTGCGGGAGACCTTTCAAACGACGGCGAGAGAGCCTCGCACGAGGAAATGCGCGAGCTTCTTTATGAATTTAAAAAATCAAAGCCTGTATACGTCATAACCGCAACACACGATTGGTGCTGTGACGGCAACCCGAGAAGATATGAGGGCAGTAATGTATATAACGATGTTCCCACATTGGGTGCAGACGAGCTCAGGGATTTTTACAGGGATTTCGGTCCCGAAACAGCCGTAGCGGAATATTTTACGCATCTTAAAAATTCCTCTTACGTTGTGCGCCCGAAGGACGGTGTTTCCGTATTTTGCCTTAACGACGATCAAAGCGGCGAGGGAAGCTCCGGCTATTCGGCAGAGCATTTCGAATGGATAAAAAACGAGACCGAAAAAGCGAAAAGCCGCGGTGATATTGTTTTCGGAATGCAGCATCATCACCTGTTTTTGACTGAGTTTGATCGCGTAATTAACGGCAACTCTTCGGTTGAATACAGAAAAAAACAAGCCTCGCGCTTTGCGGATATCGGCTTTAATGTGATGTTTGTGGGGCATTCCCATATGCAGCACATAAGAGAGCACATCTCCGAGGGCGGCAATTCGTTTTTTGAAATAAACGTAGCTTCAATAAGCGGCTATCCCGCGCCGATAGTGTATTGCGAAATAAAGGACGGAAAGCTCGTTGTTAAAACAAAGCACCTTGAAAGCTTTACATATAACGGCAGACAGTACACGAACGATTATTTAAAAGCACACGCTACAGAGCTTTTTTCCAATGTGATAACAGCCGCGGTGAATAACGAAAAAGAAGAGTTTGCCGCGCTTACGGAATCAATAGGTCTTTCAAGAGAAAAAAGCTTCAAGCTGTGGAAATTCGTTCGCCCGCTTTTAAAAAAGCTCGACACTCTTACCGTGCGCTCAGCCGCAAGGCTTATTAACCTGCTCACCTTCGGCAAGGGAATAACAAAAAGCGCCGCACGCGAAATCGGCAACACGAAGGTTAAGGATATTATATTCGAAGCCTTTCATTCGATTCTCGACGGCTCTTTAATTAAGCACGAAAAGGGGAGTGCCTATTATACGGTTTTCACGGATGCCTTAAGCCTTCCTTTGAAAATCGTAAAAAAGCTTAGAATCAAAAACGGCGGACTTTTAAGAACGCTTACGCATTTAAAAAATGCCGCACACGAAATTATGACAGGCGAGCCTTTGGATAATAACGATTTTACGATAACGCTCGAATAATACTTCATTAAAAAACAAAGGCTGTAAAGAGCGAGAGCTTTTTACGGCTTTTTGTGTGCCGCAAAAAAATATTTTTTTCGGGAACATTAACTATCGCAATATCGTAGAAGAATATAATAGTTTTGTTTTTTCTTGACGAAGCCTGAATTTTATGATAAAATACGATTAATCGAACATTTTCATAAAAATCACAAAAACAGAGGTGCGTTATGGAGTATATTACACGAGAGCTTGAACGGAAGTTTTTGAAGCTCAATGATTTTTTTAAGGTGGTTCTTGTAACGGGAGCAAGGCAGGTCGGAAAAACAACAATGCTTAAGCACTTGTCTTCTCCCGAAAGAACCTATGTTACAATGGATAACACAATGGCAAGAGAACTGGCTAAAACAGACCCGGTGCTGTTTTTTCAAACATACAAGCCGCCGATTCTTATTGACGAGGTGCAAAAAGCGCCCGAGCTGTTTGAACAGATCAAGATTATCTGCGATGAAAGTGACGAAAAGGGTCTTATTTGGCTAACGGGCTCACAGCAGTACAAGATGATGGAGCGAGTGCGCGAAACGCTTGCCGGACGAATCGGAATATTGGAGCTGTACAGCCTGTCTGCAAGAGAAAAAGCAGGGCTTGTTTTTGAGAATGACTTGGATTTTTCTCTCGAAACCTTGCAGGCACGCCGAAAAAAACTGCCCAAAAACGATATAGTGCAAGTGTTTAACCATATTTGGGAGGGCGGTATGCCGCAGGTGCAGGGCGTGGACGACGAGCTTCGTATGGAATATTTTAATTCCTATATCGAAACTTATTTAATGCGTGACGTTGCAGAAGTCGGCGGCATTACGGATACGGTTCGCTTCCGTAAATTTCTTGTTGCCTGTGCTTCGCTTGTTTCGGAGCAGTTGAATTTAAAAACTCTTGCGGAGTCTGCCGATATTGCCCCGAGCACCGCAAAGGAGTGGCTGAAAACGCTGGAAGGGCTTCGCATTGTTTATCTTCTCGCTCCTTTTTCGAATAATGAGCTGAAGCGACTCAGCAAAACTCCCAAGCTTTATTTTTGCGATACGGGGCTTTGCGCTTATCTTTCAATGTGGCTCACGGCGGATACCTTGCGCAACGGTGCCGCAAACGGTCATTATTACGAAAACTATGTTGTAATGGAGCTCGTGAAGAACTATGCGTATTCTAAAAGCAAGGTGAATATAACCTACTATAGAGATTCAAATGCGAAGGAAATAGATTTATTTGTAGAGGAAAACAATGTTATTCATCCGTTGGAAATCAAAAAAAGCGCCTCTCCCGACCGACGCGAGATAAAAAAATACAGCGTAATAGACAAAGCCTCGCTGAATAGAGGAAACGGCGGCATTATCTGTATGTGCGAAGAGCCCGTTTTGATTGACGCGGATAATTGCTTTATACCGTCAAATCTTATTTAAGTCGGTGATATTTATGCGTTATTTCGTGCGAAGCCGTTTATTGAAAATAATTTTATGAAAAAATAATAAGAGAAAGCGAGGGCTACATACCAAACGGTACACAGCCCTCGCTTTTTTGCAAGTGTTATTTCTTTTGTTCTATGCCTTTTGTGCCGTCAGAAAGAATGTTAACGAGCATATCTGCAAGCTTATTCTCGGGTATTTTCATACCGTCCGAAACCCAGGCGGAAATAACGCCTATCGACGCAAATACGGCATATGCCGTAATGTAGCGATTCGCAGATGTCGCGGGGAAAAGCTTCAGTGTGTTCGGAGCGTTTTTCGAAATGATATCGAGAATTTTTTTGTAATGAAGAGCGGCTGTGTCGGAGGTGAGTAAAAACTTACACATTTCGGCATTTTCCTTACAAAAGCCGAGAACCGTTAATATAAAGCTCTTTAGGTCGTCGAGTCCTTTTAGCGGCTCGCTTTTTGCAATAAGAGCTTCAAATTGCCTGTAAACATCCTCCTGAAGCGAAAGAATCATATCAATTACGTCATCGTAATAAGAGTAAAAAGTTGCTCTGTTTATATCCGCAAGCTCCGTAATTTCGATTACGGAAATCTCGTTGAAGCTTTTTGTTTCAAGAAGCTTCAAAAGCGCATTGGTAAGAGCTTTCTTTGTTCTTCTTACACGTCTGTCGTTTTCGTTTGCGATTTTTCTTCCGGTACTGCTCATAATTTCACACCCTTTAAATATTTTACACGATTTTAATATCAAATCCGAAGGAGAATTCCTTATCGTCCAAAAGTCTGTTGTTTTCTTTTGTGTCTCTTTCGCCGCTTTCGCTTATTGCGTTAAAGCGCCAATCGAGATTGAGAATCGTTTTGTGCTCGTTTTCAAGCTCAAAATCGTGACGCGCACTGTCTATTTGCTCGGCGCTTATGTGCGAAGCATTAAAGGCAAAGTCCTTCATACCGAACGGCTTTACAAGAAGCTCGGCTTTCTCGGGAGCGCTTAAGGAAAGCCTTCTTGTTTTAAAGTGGAGTCCGTTTTCCTGCGGTCTTACATAATGAACGAAGTTGTCGGTGACGGTTGTTTCGTATTCGCCGAAGCGCGCCGCTTCGTATCTGTCGGGGTACGTTTCGCCCGTGCCGCCGAGTCCGAAATAGCTGAGGTTTTCAAAATCCTTTTTAAGCGTGATTTTAAGTCCGAGGCGCGGCAAAAGCGCAAGGCTTTCGCGGATTTTACCGTCAGACGTTACGGTGAAGCTTCCGTCGTTTTTGAAGGTATAAGTAACGGTAGCTTTAAATGCCGGGGGATTTGACGGACCGCCGAAGGCGATTTTTGTTACGATTTCTATATTGTCCGTGTTTTTAAGGATTTCGGTCGAGTATGTTTTTTGCACCGCCTTGTGGAAGTGGTTGTCAAGCCAGGTTGCTCTTGAACCGCCGTTGTAGGTGAGGGGGTGGTAAATGTCAAACGTGACGGGTGCTAAAAGCAGCTCCTCGCCGTTTTTTTGTATACCGGAAATTCTTCCGTAGGGCTTGTCGAAGGTGTATTTTATGTCGCCGCAAATAATTTCCGCGAAGCGCTCGCCGTCAACCGATTCAAGCGGAAGCTTTTCGAACGCGTCGGTCGATGCCTCTTTTGATATCGGAAGCTCGAATTGCAAAAAGCCTACCTCGTAGCCCTTTTTCTGCCACGGCGTGTCGTTTCTTTGGCAGAACGAAACGGTTAAAAAGGCGTTTTCGCCGAGCGAATAATCGCTTTCTTTAAAAAGTGTATAAGACTTTTCCTCCTGCGGCTTTATGTCAAGCGATTCAATATCGCCCTCGGCAACCGTTTTTCCGTTTTCGGAAATTACCCACTTAAGGCTTAAGTCGGAAAGGCTTTTAAAGTAGCGCACGCTTTTTATTTTAAGAACGCCGTCTTTATAGCTTCCTCTGAAGGGCTCGTAAACCTTTTTCATATCATAGTAGCCGGGGCGCGGTGTGCGGTCGGGGAATACAAGTCCGTCTATACAGCAAATACCGTTATTCGGAAAGTCGCCGAAATCGCCGCCGTAATAATAGCGCGGGTTACCGTTTTCGTCGGGCACATTAATCGCGTGGTCGCAAAACTCCCATATACAGCCGCCGCAGAAATTCTCGTACTTGTCAACAAGCTTCCAGAAGTCGTAAACGTCGCCCGTGCTCATGGAGCAAACGTATTCGCACATATAAAACGGCTTTGTGTATTCGGGATTGTTAAGATAGCCTTCTATATACTCCGTGCCTGCGTACATTCTGCTTTCAACGTCGGAAATATCCGAGAAGTTTTCGCCCTCGGGAACAGCCTTGAATTCAAGGTGTGCGTTCTCGTAATGAACTATCGCGTTTTTGTCGCGTCCTTTAATATATTCGCGCATGGCACGGTGGTTTTTCCCGCAGCCGCTTTCGTTTCCGAGGGACCACATAATAACCGAGCCGCGGTTTTTGTCGCGTTCGTAAAGGTGCGCGGCTCTGTCAACGTAAGCCTCGCGCCATTCGGGAATTTCCGAAAGAAGTGACCAGCGCGTCCAGTCCCATTCCTTCTCGTTGTTGTAGCCCATACCGTGGGTTTCTATGTCGGCTTCGTTTATAAAGTAAAAGCCGAGTGCCTCCGCAAGGTCGTAAAAACGCGGGTCGTTGGGATAATGCGAGGTTCTTATCGCATTTACGTTTGCGCTCTTTAAAAGAAGGAGGTCGCGCTTCATCTCGTCTACCGTTACGGCATAGCCGTTTTCCGCAGAGGAGTCGTGACGGTTTATTCCGCGAAGCTTTACGGGCTTGTTGTTTATAAGGAGCTTTTTGTCCTTGATTTCCGCTTTGACAAGCGCCGTTTGGAAGGGGATTATTTCATCCTCAACCGTAACGAAAAGCGTGTAAACATACGGCGTTTCGTCGTTCCAAAGAAGCGGCTTTTCTATTTTGATGTCAAAGCTTCCGTTCTCAGCTTCGCCCTGTGCCAAAAGCTCGCCCGAGGGGGAAGAGAGACCGTAAAGAACTGTTGTTTTTTCGGTCAAATCGCATTTAACCTTAAGAACGGCTTCCGAAAGGTCGTCGTTAAATTCTCTTCTTATTTCAATATCGTTTGCGCGGATTTTGTTTCTTGAAAGAATATATACCTCTCTGAAAATACCGGAAAGTCTGAAAAAGTCCTGGTCCTCAAGGTACGAGCCGTCGCACCATTTTACATTTAAAACGGTGATTCTGTTTTCGCCCGCGTGAAGATATTCGGAAATATTAAATTCGCTTGTTGCGTGGCTTATTTGGCTGTAGCCCGCAAAGTGCCCGTTAACGTAAAGATAAAAGCAGGAGGCAACACCCTCAAAGGTGATTATGCTGTCGCGGGAAAGCATTTCCTCGGTTACGGTAAAGTCCTTAAAATACACGCCGCAGGGATTGTCCTCGGGAACAAACGGCGGGTCTGTGGGGAAGGGATACATAAGGTTCGAGTAAAGCGGGCGGTCGTATTCGCCGATTTTGTAAAGCTGAAAGTTCCCGGGAACCTGAACCTCGGGAAGTGCGCTTGTGTCGTAATCGGCGAAAAACAGCTCGTCGGTGACATCCTCGTATGTATCGAAATATTTAAAGCTCCAGTTTTCGCAAAGACTTGTAAGGTAGTACGAATTGTTTCTGTCGCCCGAAAGCGCATCTTCGAGAGAGTCGTACGGAATAAAGTACGCACGCGGCTTAAGCGTGTTAACGTGGAGGGTCTTTAAATCCTTGTGGTAGGCGGGTATTTTCATAAGTGAAGCTCCTTTTCGGAATTATCGTTTCGGCTTTTGCCGTTTTTGTTTTTTATTTTTGAAAATATAAATATGAGAAGAACAAACAGCGCGCACCCTAAAAGCGAGCCGGAAAAATCAACTGCGAGGTCGCTTAGCTGGAACGCCCTTCCTTCTACGAAAAGCTGATGTGTTTCGTCGCTTAAGGCGTAAAGGCACGAAAGTAAAAACGAGGGTAACGTATGCTTTTTAAGGCTTTTCGAAAACAGCGCGTTCGACATTAATGCTCCGAGAAGCGCGTATTCGCAAAAATGCGCAAGCGTTCGAATTACCTCCTGTTCAAAGGAAAGCCCGAAAAGCCTGTATATAAGCTCGATTATTCCGCCGCTTGTCTCGGAAGAGTCGTCCGCTGTTTGTGCGGACAAATAAAATATAAGAACAAGAAGCGAAACGAGAAGTATAAGCGATACCGCAAAATACGCCTTTTTTCCTTTTTCGGTTTTTATCATTTATTAACCTCCGAATAATGCTTACAGCATTCTTTAAGACAGCATTTTTCGCACTGCGGTCTTCGGGCTATGCAAACCGCTCTGCCGTGGCGCACCACGCGGTGGCAAAATACGGTGCTCTCACTTTCGGGCAAAAGCTTTTTAAGCGACAGCTCGACTTTTTTCGGGTCTTTCGTGTCAACAAGCCCCAAAAGATTTGTTATTCGAATAAGGTGCGTGTCGGCAACAACCGCGGGCTTTTTGTAAACGTCTCCGCAAAGAAGGTTTGCCGTTTTTCTGCCTATTCCCGGAAGCTTTATTAATTCCTCCACCGTGTCGGGGAGCACGCCGCCGTAAACGTCCTTGAGCATTTTTGACATTTCCACAATGTCGTGCGCCTTTCCTCTGAAAAATCCGCAGGAATGAATAAGCTCTTCAACGTCCTTAATATCGGCTTCGCTCATTTCGTTTTCCGTCGGATATTTTTCGAAAAGCGCCGGCGTTACGAGGTTTACTCTCGCGTCCGTACACTGTGCCGAGAGCCTTGTGGCAACAGCCAGCTGAAACGGAGTTTCGGCTTCAAGCGCGCACGAGGCGTCGGGATATTCTTTTTTTAATGCGTTAACAGCGAAAATCGCACGTTCTTTTTTCGTCATATCTTACGTCCCGAATCAGTTTTCGCGGCAACATGGTGCCGTCTTTTTATCATTCTACCATTATCGAAGATTATTTTCAACAGTATTATGCGAAAAAACACAAAAAAAGTTGTTTTTTAAAGTGGGGATAGCCGAGTTTTATACGGCTCGGTTCATCATACTCCCGAGCTTTTTTCGCGGATTTTTAAAATTCCCCGAAAAACCGCGCCGACGAGGCTTCGGATTCTTGACAAGCACTTCGCGGGGAAGTATAATATTACCGTGCGAGAGCGCTTTTAACAAACCGACTTATTACTATCGGGAGGTAGTTTATGAACTATTTACTTAACACAACAAACCATTGCGATTTCAAAACGCTTGAAATCGGAAGAATGAAGCCGAGGGCGTATTTTGTTCCGCAAAAAACCTTCGAGGCGGCAAAGAAAGTCGATTTCAGAGATGAACGCAAAGAAAGTGACATAGCAACGCTTCTTTCGGGAGAGTGGGATTTTAAATATTATAAGAAAAAATCCGAGCTTCCCGAAACGCTTGACACCTCTGAAATTTCTTTCGATAAGGTAAGTGTGCCGTCAACCTGGCAAAGAACGGGCTTTGACAGTCCCGCTTACATAAACTGCCCCTACGGCTTTGACCCCGTGGCTTTGGGACTTCCCGAGGGTAAAGGCGTTAAGCCGCCGGAGCTTCCCGAGGATTTTCCGTGCGGAGTTTACAGGAAAAAGATAAATATAGACGACACCGAAAAGGAATATGTATTAACCTTCCTCGGCGTTTCGCCGTGTATTGACCTTTACGTGAACGGCAAGTTTGTCGGTTACGGCGAGGGCTCGCATAATTCTTATGAGTTTAATATTACAAAATTTATTACTGAGGGCGAAAACGAAATAGTTGCCGTTGTTTTCAAGTGGTGCACCGGCACTTATCTCGAAGCGCAGGATATGTTCCGCGAAAACGGCATTTTCCGCGATGTGCTTCTTTACGCCTACGATAAAACATACATAAACGATTACGAGGTGGAAACCGTAAGAAGAGGCAGAAATTACGATCTTACCGTTCATTTTAAGGTTAACGGCAATACGGACGGGTATTTTGCAAAAGCCGCTCTTTACGACGGAGAAACTTTACTTGCCGAAGATTCTGCCGATGCCGAAAACGGCTACGTTGCTTTCAAAAAGCTTTTCGTATCACAATGGAGTGCCGAAGTGCCGAAGCTTTACGAGCTTTACATTACGCTTGAAAACGGCGACGGCGAAAAAATGACAGTTCGCTCGTATGTCGGCTTCCGCGATATTAAAATCGACGGCACGACCTTCCTTTTCAACGGCGAAAAAATCAAGCTTTTCGGCGTAAACCACCACGATTCCCACGAGACAAAGGGCTATGCTATGAGTATAGAGGACCTTGAAAAGGATGTACGCCTTATGAAGGAGTACAACGTAAACTGCGTAAGAACGTCGCACTATCCGCCCGACCCCGCATTTTTAACACTTGCGGATATTTACGGACTTTATCTTGTAGACGAAGCGGACATAGAAACGCACGGCCTTCCTCACCTCGGCGTGGAGTGGAATGTTATAGCGCACAACCTTCAGTGGGCTAACCGCTTCAAGGACAGAGTAAGAAGAATGTTTATGCGCGACCGCTCGCACCCGTGTATAATTATGTGGTCTCTCGGCAACGAATCCTCGGGCTACAAGTGCCACGACAGGTGTTATGATATGCTCAAAAACGAGCTTAAAACAAAAATTCCCGTTCATTACGAGAGTGCCTGCCGCACAATAAGACAGCATTACGACGTGTATTCCGAAATGTATACTCATCCCGATGACCTTATTAAAATCCGCGAAAGAAAAAGAGGTAAATCATATACCGAGGTTCCCTTCTTCCTTTGCGAATATTGCCACGCTATGGGTATGGGTCCCGGTGCGCTTCGTGAATATATAGACATTTTCGAATCGGACGACATATTTATGGGCGGCTGTATCTGGGAATGGTGCGACCACTCCGTAAGGCACGTAGGCGACGGCTTTAAGTATGAATATACATACGGCGGCGATCACGGCGAAAAGCTTCACGACGAATGCTTCTGTGTTGACGGACTTTTCTACCCCGACAGAACACCGCATACGGGTGCGCTCGAAATGAAAGAGCTGTACCGTCCTTTGAAGGCCACGCGCTTTTCCTGCAACAAGCTTACGCTTTTCAACAAAAACTTCTTCCGCGATTCCTCTTATATTGAGGTTTACTGGGAGTACAACGTAAACGGCGAAACCGAAGTTTGCGGAAGCTTTTCAACGGATATTGCCCCGCGCAAGGGGAAAAAATATCCACTTCCGATTCCGGAAATAGATTATTCGAAAAACGTATATCTTGATATTTACTATATCGAAGGCGATTTCGAAATAGCAAAGGAACAGCTCATCTTAAGCGAAGCGCGCTTTGACTACCCGGGACTCACCTCGGGTAAGGTCGGTGTCGAATCCGACGGCGAAAAAATCACCGTAAGCTTTGAGGGCGGCGTTATAGAATTCTCGGAAGAAACCGGCGAAATGGTTAAGTACGAAAAGGACGGCGTTTCCGTTTTGAACAGCACGCCTGTTTTCTCGGACGGCTTTAAGCTTAACCTTACAAGAGCTTATATGGATAACGACCGCGTTAAGCGCATTGACTGGGAAAAGCACGGTCTTTCATTTGATACAAAGCTCGTTCTTGAGGATTTAACAGCCGAGGTAAAGGCGGGAGTAGCCTCCGTAAGCGAATACATTTCCGTTTACGGCAGTGAGGACATCCTCTTTAACGCAAGCGTCATTTACATAATCGGCGCAAACGGCGTTGTTGATATAGAGGTTTCTCTTGTTCCGGATGAAGGAAGCAAAGAAAAGGTAGAAAAGCTTCCGAGGCTCGGACTTCTGTTTGAAGCGGACAAGTCATTCTCCGAAATAGAATATTTCGGCAGAGGCGAGTGCGAGTGCCTTTCGGACTGCAAAGCGCAGTCGCTTATGGGACTTTACAAAGCAACAGTTGCTTCACAGCACGAGCCGTACATTCGCCCGCAGGACAATATGAACCACTGCGACACCTCTTACCTTAAGCTTTTAAACGAAAACGGTGACGAAATACTTATTTATTCCGATAAGAGCTTTACCTTTAATGTTCACAATTATTCGCAAAAGCTGCTGTTCGGCGCAGAGCACCGCGAGGATTTGCACGACGAGGGCGCAACCTTTGTTACTCTCGACGGCTTTACCTGCGGTACGGGCACAGGCTCTTGCGGACCTAACACTCTTCCCGAGTACGAGGTTGACGCAACTGAGGAATTAAACTTTAACTTTGTTATAGCTCCTAAAAAAGGAAAATAAACTATGCTTGAATATTCGACAAAACACAACGCTTCGGATATTTTAATAACAGCCTCGCTTAAGGGCGAGGCTGTCGGCAGTGCCGAAATAATAAAGACTGCCAAGAAGGAATATTCCGTAAAAAATCTATTTATCGAAGAGCGCTACAGAGGCTTTAAAATCGCTTCAAGGCTTCTTGAAATAGCAAAGGACGAGCTTAAAAACCGCGAGTGCGATATTCTGAAGGCAACCTTCCCCGTTAACACTCTCGGATTTTTCAAAAAGAACGGCTTTGCGGTAAGCGGCGTTTCTTACGAAAAAGACGGCGAGCGCGTAATCGACGCCGAGGTTAGCTTTGTGTTCGGCGAAGCCTCGTGGCTTACCTTCGAAAACGAGCTTGAGGCGGTAATTGCGAAAAAGACATTTCTTTATAATAAAAGCGGCGAGAGGGTGTTTTTAAAAATTGCGGTTCTCGGCTTTTCCGAGATTTACGTTAACGGCAAAAAGGTGAGTGACAGACTTTTTGCGCCCGCGTGGAGCAATTACAACGAGCGCGACCTTACACGCTTTAATTACCCGATTTTTGACAGACTGACGCACAGGATTTATTACGAGGTTTTCGATATTACCGACCTTTTAAATGACGGCGAAAACACGCTTATGCTTCACATAGGCGGCGGCTGGTACTGTCAGCACGAGAGTAAAAATGAGGGCGTAAGCCCCTACGGCGAATTGGGAACGTGCTTTATTATTTACGAAAAAAGCGGCACTGTCGCAAAAAGCGATGAATCCGTTTTTTACGGCAAGTCGTTTGTAACACGCGTTAATATATATTTCGGCGAGATTCAGGACACAAGGCTCGGAAATTATAACTTCGAAGACCCCGCTTCTTTTAAAAATATTACGAAAAGCGCGAAAATTTCCTCTCAGCCGCTTGCCGTTTTAAGAGAGCAAAAATGCCCGCCCGACCGCGTAATAAGGACAATAACGCCTTCGTGCATATTCCGTCGCGGCGATTATGCCGTTTACGATATAGGCGAAAATGTTGCGGGCTTCCCCGTTATTAAATTCAAAGAAACAGCTCATAAATACGAGCGGGCGATTCTTCGCTTTTCCGAGGAATTAAACGCGGACGGTTCTTTGAATTTCGATTCCGCGGGCGGCGCATTCCGTATGCAGTGCGAGGAATATATTTACGACGGGCTTTGCACTGAACTTCATCAGCACTTCACCTGGCACGGCGCAAGATATTTCGACGTTTGCGGTAATGTCGATATTGTATGCTACAATGTTACGCACACGGACATTAATAAGAAGGTGGATTTCAAGTCCTCCGATCCCGTGCTTTCGTGGATTTTCGACGCTTTTATAAGAACTCAGCTCAGTAATATTCATTGCTGTGTTCCGTCGGATTGCCCACATAGGGAGCGCCTCGGCTACACGGGCGACGGTCAGCTTCTTACAAGAGCCGTTATGACGTGCTTTGATGCCGAAGATATGTACCGCAAATGGCTTGACGATATTGCGGACAGTCAGGATATTTTGACGGGTCATGTCGAGCACACCGCACCGTTTTACGGCGGAGGCGGCGGTCCCGGCGGCTGGGGCGGCGCGGCTGTTTTCGTTCCTTATAATTTTTACGAGTTCTACGGCGATAAGGATGTTCTCAAAAAGTATTATCCGAATATGAGCCTCTACCTTGATTATATGGAGGCGCACTCCGAAAACGGTCTTGTAACAAGCGAGGAAAAAGGCGGTTGGTGCCTCGGCGATTGGTGCGCGCCCGGGAATAAGAACCTTCTTCCCGAACCGCTTGTCAATACGTATTTTTACATAAAAGCGCTTATGTGCACAGAAAAAACGGAAAAGCTTCTCGGAATTAAAAACGAGAAGACCGCTAAGAGGCTTTCGGTTGCGAAAAAAGCGTTTGCCGATGCGTATTTCGACGAAGAAAGCGGAAGCGTTTTCGGCTCAATTCAGGCGGCAGATGCCTTCGGTATCGACATAGGAGTAAGTAACGAAAAGACGCTTGATGCGCTCTCGGATAGATACGACGCTCTCGGTGAGTTCGATACGGGCATTTTCGGCACATATCTTTTAATTAAGGTACTCCTTGAAAACGGCAAAAAGGAACTTGCGAAGAAGCTTCTTACAAACAAAAGCGAAAATTCGTTTTACAATATGATGAAGCACGGCGCAACAACTCTGTGGGAAAACTGGGACGGCGTTGCTTCTCACAGTCATCCTATGTTCGGTGCCGTAGCGGAGCTTATTGTAAAATATTTTAACGAGACATAATTTTTACGGCAGACTTTATTTTCACGGTGATTTAAAATCATACAAAAGAAATGCTTTTCGGCACGTTTTTATTGGGATTTTTAACATTGCAAGAGTTGAAAATAGTGGTATAATTGTATCGGTAAAATTTTGGGCAATTTTTCAAAAGAGGGAATAATTATGAAACTGTCAAAGCTTGAAAGAGTATACGATGTTTTAATCGTCGGAAGCGGCGTTGCGGGGCTTTATGCCGCACTCAACTTCCCGCCCGAGGTTAAAATATTAATGCTTTCGAAAAAAGAACGTCATCAGTCCAACAGCTCGCTCGCGCAGGGTGGTGTTGCCTGCGTGCTGAGCTTCGAGAACGACAGCTTTGACCTTCACATAGAGGACACGCTGATAGCGGGCGGCAGGGCAAACGACCTTGACGCGGTAACTCAGCTTGTTCACGAAGGTCCCGACGATGTCAGAAAAACAATTGAATACGGTGTGGACTACGACCGTGACGAAAACGGCAACCTTATAAAAACTCTTGAGGGCGGTCATTCGCGCAGAAGAATAGTTCACCATAAGGATACCTCGGGTAAGGAGCTTGTGGATAAGCTCGTTTTGGCTGTGGAAAAGCTCCCGAACGTAACCGTTTCGGACGAGACCGCGGTTACCTCCTTAACCCGTGTTAAAAACGGCTTTAAGGCGGATATTATGTGCGATTCGGAGCACAAAACCGTTTATGCCGGCTACTGCCTTCTTGCAACGGGCGGCATAGGAAGAGTTTACAAGTACACAACGAATCCCTCCGTGGCAACGGGTGACGGCATTCGCTTTGCTTACGAAATGGGCGCTTCCATTAAAAATCTCAGCTACGTTCAGTTCCACCCCACGGCATTTAACGGCAACGACCGCGAGCAGTTCTTAATAAGCGAAGCGGTTCGCGGCGAGGGCGCATACCTTCTCAATTGCAATAAGGAACGCTTTATGGACAGGTACGACAGCCGCCTTGAGTTAGCACCCAGAGATGTTGTTTCGCGTGCCGTTATAATGGAATCCAGACGTGTGGGAAGCAATAACTTTTACCTTGACATTCGCTACAAGGGCGAGGAGTATTTGAAAAAACGCTTCCCGGGAATTTATGCGGGCTGTCTTCTTCACGGCGTTGATATTTCAAAAGACCTTATACCGGTTTTCCCGTGTCAGCATTACCTTATGGGCGGAATTGAGGTTGACCTTAATTCGCGCACAACACTTCCGAGACTTTACGCCGCGGGCGAGTGCTCCTGCACGGGCGTTCACGGCAAAAACAGACTTGCAAGTAACTCTCTTCTTGAGGCGCTTGTTTTCGGCAGAAAAGCCGCCGAGGATATTGTCCGTTGCATAAATGCGGGCTTCTTCCCCGTAAGCGTTCCGGAAACGGACGCCGAAGAGGATTTTTCCGGTGCACCGCTTCCCAAGGGCTTAAGAACGGAAATTCGCGAAATTATGCAAAAAGCGTATTTCGTAATCCCCGACGAGGGCGCTATTCACGAGGGTAAAAAGCGTGTTGAGGCAATACTTAACAGACTTAAAAACGGCAAGTTCGCCGTAACGCACGACTATTGTGAGGCTGTTTCGCTCGCAACTGTCGCATATATCATTCTTTCGGAGGTCGACAAATGATTTTACCGCAATTTTACGTTGACGATATTATTAAAAACGCAATTCTCGAAGATATAAATTACATCGACGTCGCGACGGATTATCTTCTTGACGAAAACGAGGTCAAGAGTGCATATTTCGTTTCAAAGGCAGACGGTGTTTTGTGCGGCGCGGAAATCGCAATGCGCGTTTTCGAGCTTCTTGACGACAGCTTTTCTTACACGCTTCACAAAAAAGACGGCGATTTTGTAAAAAACGGCGAGCTTATAGCGGAATTTACGGGCAAAACCGTTAAGCTTTTAAAGGGTGAAAGAACGGCGCTTAACCTTATTCAGCACTTAAGCGGAATCGCAACGCTTACCTCGGAGTGCGTAAAAGAGGTTGAGGGCACGGGCTCTTCCATTGTCGATACAAGAAAAACTCTTCCCGGTCTTCGTGCACTTCAAAAATACGCCGTAACCTGCGGCGGCGGTAAGAATCACCGCTTTAATCTTTCGGACTGCGCAATGCTTAAGGATAACCATATTGACGCAAAGGGCGGCATAAAGCCCGCTGTAGAGGCTTTAAGAGAAAAGCTCGGACATACCGTGAAAATAGAGGTCGAAACGAGAAATCTCGGCGAGGTGAAGGAAGCCCTCGAAGCGGGAGCGGACATCATTATGCTTGACAATATGTCCAACGAAATGATGGCAGAGGCTGTAAAGCTCACAAACAAAAAAGCTCTCCTCGAAGCTTCCGGCAACCTTTCGAAGGAACGACTTAAAAGCGTAGCCGATCTCGGAGTTGATATTCTCTCAATAGGCGCTCTTACCCATTCCGTAACGGCGTTTGATATTTCAATGAAAATGAAATAAATTAATACCCTCCGACGGCGTAATTCGTTTTCGGAGGGTTGATTTTAACTTTTGTACAGTAAATTAATCGTGTAGCTTTAATAACGGGAGGTGCACAGAGTGGTTTTTAAGAAAGGGAAAAAGCTTTTGGGCAAGCTTTTGTACCCTGAACGGTGCGCGTTTTGCGACAGGGTTATTGAGATGCATCGAACGGTTTGCGACAGCTGTGTCGAAAACAAGAAGGATATCACGGGAGAGGTGTGCCTTCTTTGCGGCTGCGAAAAGTCGGACTGCATTTGCCGCGGCAGAAAGAGCTATTATATGGCTATAGCCGCGCCGTTTTATTATGAGGGTGCGGCGGGTATTGCCGTCAGAAATCTTAAGTTTCGCGGAATAAAAAGCATTGCCGACACGCTTTCCGGCGCTATGGCGGACTGCCTTTCAAAAAGATTCGGCGGGTATTGGTTCGACTGCGTAACATTTGTACCGATGACTCCCGACGCCGTTAAAAAGAGAGGCTTTAATCAGTCGGAGCTTTTAGCCGCGGGTGTGTCAAAGCGCACCGAAATTCCGCTTGCCGACCTTCTTGTTAAAACCGTCGAAACAAAGCAACAGCACAATTTAAGAGAATACGAGCGAAGCGGAAATGTTTTGGGCGCTTTTGAAGTGCGCGAGGAGGTTTTGCCGCAGCTTAGAGGTGCGAGAGTGCTTTTGTGCGACGATGTTAAAACAACCGGCTCTACGCTTAACGAATGCGCTAAAACGCTTTTGATAGGCGGTGCCGCCGAGGTGTTTTGCCTTACCGCGACAATAGCAAACCCGAATGTTAAAAAATCCGACTTTTAAAAGTTTGGCATTTTTCACAAATATTTTTTGCCGTGTTATGCAATTCTAATCAAATTATAATTTACTATTGAAAAATGCGAACAAAGGGTGTATACTGTACAGGTAGAATAATATAATTTTTTACAGGAGGCAATTTATGAAAAAATCGTTAAAAAAATCTTTAGCGGTTCTTCTCGCACTTATTACGCTTATTTCCTGTGTCGGCTTTACCGTATCTGCCGACAGCGGCGAGGATTATGCCGTAATCAGACAGAACTGCACCGTATACGGTGACCCCCAAACTCAAAAGGGCTTTACCTGGTACACCTTGGCAGACTGCGACACCGTTATCGAGATAACGGACGCCGCCGATTACAAGCTTAACGGCTTCAAAAATGCCGCAAGCTTCTCGGGCGATTCTTCCAAATTCCAGGGTCAGTATTGCCACAAGGTTGCTCTTAAGGGTCTTGAGCCCGGAACAACATATTACTACCGCGTAGGCAGTAAGAAGTACGACAGCTGGGGAAATGTAAGCAAATTCGTAACCGATGACGGTGACAATAAGTTCTCCTTCCTTGCAATTGCCGACGTTCAGGCAAGCAGCTATGAAAACTTCTCCAAGGCTTCCCGCGTTATGCAAAAGGGTGTTGAGTACAATCCCGATGCTGAGTTTATAGTAAACCTCGGCGACTTCGTAAACGATTGCACAAACGACGAGTGGACATGGTATGGCGAGACCTTTAACGCCTTCAACACAAATTACACGCTTGTTCCCGTTGCGGGCAACCACGAGGGCAACCCCACAAACAAGCTTAATCCCGGTTGGTTTGCAAACCAGTTTAACCTTGACGCGGCAAAGGATTCGCTTCAGGTAAACGGTGTTTACTATTCCTTCGATTACGGCGATGCACACTTTACCGTTCTTAACACGAACGATATGTATCCCATGACCGAGGCACAGCGCAACTGGATCTACAACGACCTTAACGGTTCGAATGCAAAATGGAAAATCCTTCTTATGCACCGTGCGGCTTATTCCGCGGGTAAGAACATCAACAAGCCCGATACGCTTGCAATGCGCGAGACAATCATCGAAATCGTTGATGCTACGGATGTTGACCTTGTTCTTTCCGGTCACGACCATATGTATATGAGAACCTATCAGGTTGCGGGCGATGCCGTTTGCGAGGATGTAAGATATGTTTCCGAGATTTACAACGGCAAGGAAACCGTTTTCGCTTACAATCCCGACGGTGCCGTATATGCTCTTCCCGGAACTGCCGGCACAAAGAGATATTCCGTTAACGAGGATGCTATCGAACCCATCCTTCAGTGCGCGGAGGTTGCCGAAACCTTAAGAGGTCGCGGCGGCGCATTCGCGAATATCACCGTTGACGGCGACAAGCTTATTTACGAGGCATATTGCGTAAACGACGAAACTCTTGAGCTTGAAAAGCTTGACGAGTATGCTATTATGAAAACCACCGAGGGCGAGGCTTCCGATGAGTACGACAAGCCCACGGATTTTGTAGGAACGATTGACAACACAATCCTTAATTTCATAACCGAAATTACGGGCGTTATCATCACTTACCTTACAAAGCTTCTTCCGCAGATCATAATCGGCGCTTTTAAATAAGAATTTTTAATGGCTGTCGCAGAGTCTTACGGCTTTGCGGCGGCTTTTTTATTTTATAGTACATCTTGCCGATTTCCTTCTTAAAGAGGATTATTAACTTACAAAAAATTTGCGCGAGGCTGTTTTTGAGGGCGGTCTCGCATTTATTGTTGAAATTGCCCAAAAATTCAAGGTTAATTTTGTTAGGGAAAATTCATTTAAATTCTTTGATTTACCTTGAATTTAATTGTAAAAACAATATAATGAAACTGTGAAAAAAATTCGCGGAGGTGCTTTATGGAAAAGCTCATCAGAATAGGAATTATAGGATGCGGAGGAATTGCCAACGGCAAGCATATGCCCGCACTTAAAAAAATCGAAGGCGTGGAGATGGTTGCTTTTTGCGACATTATTAAAGAACGCGCCGAAAAAGCCGCAAAGGAATACGGCACAGAGGATGCAAAGGTTTACGAGGACTACAAGGAGCTTTTGAAGGACGAAAGTATCGACGTTGTTCACGTTTGCACTCCTAACCGTTCTCACAGCTTTATTACAATAGATTCGCTTGAAGCGGGTAAGCACGTTATGTGCGAAAAGCCCATGGCAAAAACATATGCAGAAGGTAAGGCTATGTGCGAAGCTGCCGAAAGGACGGGTAAAAAGCTTACAATAGGCTACCAGAACCGCCAGACTCCCGAGAATCTTTATGTTAAGGCTTGCGCCGACAAGGGCGAATTCGGCGAAATTTATTACGGCAAGGCGCTTGCAATAAGAAGGCGCGCCGTTCCCACATGGGGCGTTTTCCTTAATGAGTACGAGCAGGGCGGCGGTCCGCTTATAGATATCGGTACACACGCTCTTGATATGACGCTTTGGGTTATGAACAACTACGAGCCCGAGATGGTTGTAGGTCAAACTTTCAGAAAGCTTGCGGAAAAAGAAGAGCAGGGTAACGATTGGGGCAATTGGGACCCGAACGAGTACACCGTAGAGGATTCTGCCTTCGGCTTTATAAGAATGAAAAACGGCGCGATAATAAACCTTGAGTCAAGCTGGGCTCTTAATATTGCAGAGCCGCACGAGGCTTGCTATATGGTTTGCGGAACGGACGGTGGCGCGGACACAATAAACGGCGCACGTCTCAACTACATTAAAAATCAGCGTCAGTGCCTTGAAATTCCCAACCTTAAGGCAGGCGGCGCGGCGTTCTTCGAAGGTAAGTCCAACGGCTCTCCCGCAGAGGTTGAGGCGCGCAAGTGGATTCACGCCGTTCGCACGGGCGAGGATACGGATGTTCTTCCCTATCAGGCGCTTTGCGTAACGCGAATACTTGAGGCTATTTACGAATCCGCGAAAAATAACGGCAAGCCCGTATATTTTGATTGATTACATTAACATAAGAAAGGTTTTGTTTATATGAAATTCGGAATTATCTGTCCGTTTGACGATGCGGGCTTTGAAAACGCCAAGGCTTTGGGTCTTGATTTTATCGAGATTTGCTACAATATCGGTAACGACTGCAAAAAGTTTTACGATGAGCTCCCCGAGCTTTTGGCACGCACTGAAAAGTACGGCGTTAAAATAGGCTCTCTCGGAAGATGGGGCACGGACAAGTTCGACGCCGAGGGCAAGCTTATCGAAGAAGAGCTTAACAACACATATCTTCTTATTGATTGCTGTGAAAAGCTCGGTTGCCCCGTGTTTAACACCGGCGTTAACTACGTTGAAACGCTTTCGCTTTACGAAAACGTATCGAATGCCATTGAATATTTACAAAAAGCAGTTGATTACGGCAAGGCGCACGGTGTAAAGGTTGCAACCTACAACTGCGACTGGAATAACTTTGTAAGAACACCCGAGATGTGGCGTCTTATTCACGGTCACATTAAGGACCTCGGAATAAAATACGACCCCTCGCACTGCATTAATACCGGCAGCGGCGACTACATCGGCGAAACAATCGAGTGGGGCGACAGATTCTACCACGTTCACATTAAGGGCACAATCAACAGAGGCGGCAGAATAGACGATCCGCCCGCGGGTCTTGATATGGTTGACTGGCGTCAGTTTATAGGACTTTTGTATTCGAAAGAATACACCGGCGGACTTTCAATCGAACCGCATTCGAGAACCTGGAAGGGCGAGCTCGGCGATTGGGGCGTTAAGCTTACTGTTGACTACATAGGAAAAATGATTTACAGAGATTAACGGAGGCAGAAAATGAAGCTCGGAGTATTAACAAACCTCTTGGGAAGCGTTTCCCTTGAAGAGGCGTTAAAGTATTTTAAATCTTTAGGACTTGAAACAGTGGAAATCGGTTGCGGCGGCTTCCCCGGGAAGGACCACGCAGACCCCGCAGTTCTTTTGAACGATGAAAACGCGCTTGAGAATTTTAAAAATCTCATAAAGGAATACGGCTTTGAAATAAGCGCTTTAAGCTGTCACGGTAACCCCGTGCATCCCAACAAGGAAATCGCAAAGGCGTTTGATGCCGATATGCGCAATGCCGTTCTTCTTGCGGAAAAATTGGGCGTAGACAGAATCAACTGCTTCTCGGGCTGCCCCGGCGACTGCGAGGAATCCAAGCACCCCAACTGGGTAACCTGCCCGTGGCCGAACGACTTCGGCGAAATTTTGGAATGGCAGTGGAACGAGGTTCTTATTCCTTATTGGAAGGAATTCGTTAAATTCAGCACTGCTCACGGCGTTGACAAAATCGCACTTGAGCTGCACCCCGGATTTTGCGTTTACAACACGGAAAGCCTTCTTAAATTAAGACACGCCGTCGGTAAAGAAATCGGCGCAAACCTTGACCTTTCGCACCTTATTTGGCAGGGAATGGACCCCGTTGCCGTAATAAGAGCGCTCGGCAAAGAAAACGCTATTTTCCATTTCCACGCGAAGGACACAAAGGTGGATGCGCTTAACACCGGCGTAAACGGCGTGCTTGATACAAAATCCTATGCCGATGAAATCAATCGCTCCTGGATTTTCCGTTCGGTAGGCTACGGCCACGACGAGCTTTTCTGGAAGGACGTTATAAGTAACCTTCGTATGGTAGGCTACGATTACGCCATCTCCATTGAGCACGAGGATTCTCTTATGAGCCAAAACGAGGGACTTGAAAAAGCGGTTAAGCTTCTTAAAGACTGCATAATCAAAGAAGACCTTAAAGCGGCTTGGTGGATTTAATGTAACAGAGTTAAAGGGGCTGTAAAAATGAAAACATTATTTTACAGCCCTTTTGCGGTTTGATTATGTTAATGCATTTTCGAAATGATGCATTCGCTGTTTTCTGAAGAAAAGGACGAGAGCGAGTAGGAACAGATTCTTTCCTTTGAAATATCGTGAATCAAAATAACGTGTTAGATTACAGGCGATTTTGCAAGAAAAATTGAAAGAAAAATAAAAAAACAGTTGACAAGCGGCGCGGCTTATGGTATCATATCTACTGCTACAAACGCAGAGGTACCGAAGTGGTTATAACGGAACGGTCTTGAAAACCGTCGTACGGAAA
>CAZRXQ010000004.1:0-4206 GCA_964604065.1 uncultured Eubacteriales bacterium
GAATATGCCCGTTTCGGTGGGCGAGGGCGTGGTGCTTTATTCGTGCGACGGCGTTTCAAATGAACGCAAGGCGGAGTTTTTGAAGCTTTCTTCAAAATGGGGCTTAACCGACGAGATTGACGAAGGAAAAATAGATGCCGCAAGCTGTATTTCGGGATGCGGTCCTGCCTTTGTATATATGTTTATAGAAGCGCTTTCGGACGGTGCTGTTTCGTGCGGACTTTCGCGTGAGAAGGCAATAGAGTATGCCGCAAGCACGCTTATGGGAGCTTCTAAGGCACTGCTTTTGTCGGGTGAAAATCCCGAAAAGCTTAAGGATGACGTGTGCAGTCCCGCCGGCAGTACGATAGAGGGCGTTTTGGCTCTTGAAAAAGGCGCGTTCAGAAGGAGCGCCGCAGACGCCGTAAGAGCCGCATATAAAAGAACGCTTGAGCTCGGAAAATAAGAGGTAATAAAATGCTTGAAAATTTGAAAAAAGAGGTACTCAAGGCGAATTTGCGTCTTGTAAAAAGCGGACTTGCAAGCTGTACGTGGGGGAATGTTTCCGCATATGATGACAAGAACGGACTTGTAGTAATTAAGCCGTCGGGCATTGATTACGAAAAGCTCGGCGCGGATATGCTTGTTGTTCTCGATTCGGACGGCAATGTTTTGGAAGGCTCGCTTACGCCCTCAAAGGATACAGCAACGCATCTTGAAATTTATAAGGCTTTTCCCGGGGTGAAAAGCGTTGTTCATACGCATTCGCCGTACGCCGTTGCACGCGCTCAGGCAAAAAAGAGCATTCCGTGCTACGGCACGACTCACGCCGCGTATTTTAAGGGTACGGTAATGTGCACGAGACCGCTGACAACTGCCGAGGCAAAAGAAAATGGCGAGCTTTACACGGGAAAAATTATTGTCGATACGTTTAATTCGAACGGCGTAAATCCGCTTGCCGTGCCGGCTGTGCTTGCCGCACTTCACGGACCGTTCACATGGGGAAAATCCGTAAACGAGGCTGTTACAAACGCAGAGGCTCTTGAAGAAATAGCGAAAACGGCATTGCTGACGGAGCAAACGGTTAGGGTCGGCTGATTCGATTGATTAGGTTTTTCGGTTATTTTTTAAAAAAATATTGACAATTTAAAGCGGTAATGCTAAAATCAAATAAACCTGTGAGAAAGAGTAAGTAGAATTTACCGAGTTCCTTAAGTTTTAAGCGAGTCGCGGGCGGTGAGAGCGCGGTAGGGTAAGTAAATTCGAATGGACTTTCGAGGGCAATAGGAAAGAAACCGCGTGAAGCAGGTTTTGAGTATTTGCGACGGAGTGTGGGCTCTCCGTAAACAAAGGTCGGCGTATGAAGTACGCATAGAGTGGGTATTTTTTATACCAAGCAGGGTGGCACCGCAGGAATTTATCTCCTGTCCCGGCAAAATTATTTGCCGAGACGGGAGTTTTTATTTTATGATATTCTTAACAAAACGATGGCGACGCGAGTTTTTTGCTTTATAATATTCCTGACAAAACGATGGTGACGCGAGTATGAACCTCGTGTGCATTTACTTTAAAATAATTGAAAGGCTTTGATATTATGAAAAAATTTACAGCTCTTTTACTTGCCGTAATTCTTGTTTTGGGTACGCTTTGTGCCTGCACGGGCGAAAAGGAAAGCTACGACTACACCGTCGGTATTTGCAATTATGTTGACGACGCTTCTTTAAACCAGATTGCCGAAAGTTTAAAAACGCGCCTTTCGGAAATAGGCGAAGAAAAAGGCGTAAAAATAAAGGTGCTTTACGACAACTGCAACGGCGACAGCAGTCTTTTGTCGCAGATAATAGCGAATTTTACGGCAGATAATGTCGATCTTATGGTAGGCATTGCAACACCCGTTGCAATGGCAATGCAGGCGGCTACCGAAGGAAGCGAAACTCCCGTTGTTTTTGCCGCCGTGTCAGACCCCGTGGGCACAGAGCTCGTTTCGTCGCTTGAGTCTCCCGGTGCAAATGTTACGGGCACTTCGGATTATCTTGATACAAATGCCGTAATGGAGCTTATTTTCGCATTAAAGCCCGAAACGAAAAAGGTAGGACTTCTTTACGATATGGGACAGGATTCCTCCACAGCGCCTATAGCCGACGCGAAAAAATATCTCGCATCGAAAAATATAGAGGTCGTTGAGCGCACGGGAACGACTGTTGACGAAATTTCGCTTGCCGCAGACGCACTTATAAAGGACGGCGTTGATGCGGTATTCACTCCCACCGACAACACCGTTATGAAATCCGAGCTTGCGATTTACGAAAAATTCGAGGCGGCAAAAATCCCGCATTTTACGGGAGCTGATTCCTTCGCTTTGAACGGCGCATTTTTGGGCTACGGCGTGGATTACGAAAATCTCGGCAAGGAAACAGCCGATATGGTTGCGGAAATTCTTATTGATAAAAAAGATCCCGCAACGCTTTCCGTTAAAACCTTCGACAACGGCACTGCTACCGTAAATACCGAGGTTTGTGAAATGCTCGGCTACAGCTTCGAAGAGGTTTTTAAAACAATTTCGCCGCTTTGCACTGAGGTAAAAGGAATTGTTACAGCCGAAAGCTTTGACGATATAGAAAACGCAGACTGAATTCGGAGAAAATTATGAGTATTACATTAATTCAAAATGCCCTTGAATTGGGGCTTATAAGCTCAATTACCGTTCTCGCGCTGTTTTTAAGCTACTCTATGCTCAATGTGTGCGACCTTTCGACAGACGGCTGTTTTACGCTCGGCGCGGCAGTCGGTGCGACGGTTGCACTGTCGGGACATCCGTATCTTTCGATTGTCGCGGCTATGGCGGCAGGCGTTCTTTCGGGCTTTGTCACGGCGTTTTTGCAAACGAAAATGGGCATAAACAGCCTTCTTGCGGGGATTATCGTAAACACGGGGCTTTATTCCGTAAACATTGCCGTTATGGGCAACTCATCTGTTCTTAATATGAATAAAACGGACACCGTTTTTACAAAAGTCGCCGCGCTTTTTGATGGCACAGTGCTTTCCTCTTATTCGAAGCTTATAACGGCGGGTATTGCCGTAATTCTTGTGGGATTGTTTCTTTTACTCTTTTTAAAAACAAGGCTCGGACTTGCAATACGCGCAACGGGCAACAATCCCGATATGGTTCGCTCGTCGTCCGTGAACCCGGCTTTTACCACAATAGTTGGGCTTTGCGTTGCGAATGCTTTTACGGCGCTTTCGGGCTGTCTTCTCGCTCAGTCGCAAAAAAGTGTGAATATAGACATAGGCTCGGGTATGGTGACCGTGGCGCTTGCGTCGCTTCTTATCGGCGGAATTTTCACGGGCAAAAAGAAAATTTCCGTAAAAATTCCCGGAATGGTGCTCGGTGCGTTTATTTTCAGACTTGTTTACACCGTTGCGCTTCGCTTTGATATGCCGGCGTTTATGCTTAAACTCGTCTCGTCCGTAATAGTTGTTGCGGCGATTTCCGCACCGTATCTTAAAAGCCGTTATCCCGAATTCAAAAGGGCACTTGAAATGAAAAGAGGGAGAAAACGCAATGCTTAAGCTTATTAACGTAAAAAAGGTTTTTAACCCTTCCACGACAAACGAAAAAATCGCGCTTGACGGTGTTTCGCTCGATGTGAAAAAAGGCGATTTTATTTCCGTAATAGGCTCTAACGGCGCGGGAAAATCGACACTTTTCAACGCAATTGCCGGAAGCTTTATGACAGACAGCGGAAGAATAATACTTGACGGAGAAGACATTACCCTTACAAAGGAATACAAAAGAGCGCGCAAAATCGGCAGGCTTTTTCAAGACCCGTTAAGAGGTACTGCGCCCGATATGACAATAGAAGAAAACCTCGCGCTTGCCGCGGGGAGCGGCGGCTGGCTTTCCTCTTTAAAAAAGAGCGACCGCGATATGTTCAGAGAAAGGCTTTCGCTTTTAAATATGGGGCTTGAGGACAGAATGACTCAGCCCGTGGGGCTTCTTTCGGGCGGTCAGCGCCAGGCGCTTACGCTTATGATGGCAACCTACAATCCGCCGAAGCTTCTGCTTTTGGATGAGCACACGGCGGCACTTGACCCGATAACAGCCGCAACCGTTCTTGACATAACAAAAAATATTGTTAAGGAAAACGGTCTTACCTGCCTTATGATAACGCATAATATGAAGTCCGCCTTAGAGCTCGGCAACAGAACCGTTATGATGGCAAGCGG
>CAZRXQ010000004.1:4306-27610 GCA_964604065.1 uncultured Eubacteriales bacterium
ATAATATGAAGTCCGCCTTAGAGCTCGGCAACAGAACCGTTATGATGGCAAGCGGTAAAATAATTTTCGATACTTCGGGAAAAGAGCGCAACGGACTTTCCGTAAACGACCTTCTTGAAATATTTAAAGCAAATGTCGGCAAGGAGCTTGACAACGACAGAATGCTTCTTATGAGTGAATAACAGCCGAAGCCGTGCGATTTTAAAGAAAAATCGCACGGCTTCGATTGCTTTTAATGCATAAGTGTATTTTTCGACCCTGTTTTTCATATGAAAAGTGTAAAATTCGGGGTATATTTTATATTGAAAAGTGTAAAAATATATGGTATTATATATGTGAAAAATGTAAACGAAGGTGTGCGATATGCTTTACCGTAAAATCGAAAGCTATATAAAAAATCATTTGGTTTCAAAAAACAATAAAATCCTTTTAATAGAGGGCGCACGTCAAATAGGAAAAACATATATCATACGCAAGGTGTGCCGCGAGCTTTTCCCGAATTTTATCGAGCTTAATTTTGTTGTCGACGCGGCAAATGAAAAAATATTCGAAAACGTAAAATCCGTAGATGATTTTTATTTTGCTTTAAGCACGGTTGCCGGCGATAAAATGAAGGATAGGGATAATACGATTGTTTTCTTCGACGAAATACAGGAGTACCCTCATTTTATTACAATGCTCAAGTTTTTAAGAGAGGACAACCGATTCGAATATATAGCAAGCGGCTCGCTTCTCGGCGTAACCCTTTCGGAAACAACCTCTATTCCAATAGGCTCGGTTCTTCATAAAAGAATGTACCAGCTTGATTTTGAAGAGTTTCTTATTGCTAACGGCTTTTCCGCGGAAGCGATAAATGCTCTTCGCCTGAAATTTGAAACAAAAACGTCACTTGAGCCCGCAATGCACGAAAAGCTTATGGACTTATTTAGAAAGTATTTGATTGTCGGCGGACTTCCCGATTGTGTGAATACATTTATTTCCACGCGCAACGTAATGGAAATCCGTCAAATTCAAACGGATATTATCGAGTTTTACAAAGCGGATGCATCAAAGCGCGACACCGAGCGCAATCTTAAAATAAGAAGGATTTACGAAATGCTTCCCGCCGCTATGCAAAATGTTAAAAAGCGCATTGTGATTAAGGATATTGAAGGTGTAAGCGGAAAAAGATACACAAATTATGTAGACGAATTCGATTACCTTATAAACAGCGGCATTTCAAACGAGGTTAAGGCTGTTTCAACACCTGTTTTCCCCTTGTGCCAAACGCAGGACAAAAACCTTTTGAAGCTTTATATGAACGACGTAGGACTTTTGTCGAATCTTTTGTTCGGCTATAATGTAAAGCCGATTCTCGAAACGGTTCGTTCGGTAAATCTCGGTGCTTTGTACGAAACCGTTGTCGCAAGTCAGCTTAAGGCTCTCGGTCACAGGCTCTTTTACTACGATAACAGAAAAAACGGCGAGGTCGACTTTTTGATTGACGATTACGAGGAGCTTGCGGTGCTTCCCGTAGAGGTTAAAAGCGGTCGCGATTATATGATACACAGCGCGATTGATAAGTTTCTCGATAATTCCGACTATCCCGTTAAACGCGGCGTTGTGCTTTCGAACGAAAGAGAAATTAAGGATGTGGGAAAAATCACTTATTACCCGATATATTTTGTTATGTTTTTTAAAAGTAATTCCGACTACGGCGGGGATTTGCTTATTTAAAAAATCGGTCACGACTTTTTACGAATGAGCCGTGACCGAAATTATTATTTATTAATTTCTTCCTTGAAAATTTTTTCGTTAATTTCTTCTGCCGCATCTTCTGCGTTAAAAACCTCGAGAAAGCCGCAGTCCGAAAAGTTGAGCCGAATTTTTTCGCAGTACCATTCGGGCGCGCCGTAATTTATTATTACTATTTTACAGCGCTTATGTATGCCGCAAAGCTCGGTGAACATTCTCAGACTGTCTATTCTTTCGAAAATCAAGTCATCTGCCGCATAAAGCGGTAAATTTAAAACGATTGTACCCTCGCGCCAGGAAAGAAGCTTGAATATTACGGTGAGTAATAAAAAAATTACGCCTATAACCGCGAAGGTGAGTGTTGCTATTTCGGATGCCATAAAACTACCTCCCGTTAAAATATTATGCATATTGCACATAATTGTGCTACTTGAATTTTACGGCAATATGTGGTATCATAATAGAACATTAAGATTTGTTAAGATTTTTTCTTAGGAAGTGACGCTATGGGTAAGTCCCTGCAAAAGTCAGCCCCCGTAACAACCGACGTTAAAACAAAGGAATTCATTCTTTACTTAATGGGTGTTTTCTTTTATACCACAATGACGGGTATGGTCGGAAGCTACCGCCAGGCGTATCTTATAGATACACTGTTTCTTTCGGAAGATGCCGTTTCGTTCTACAACGGCTTCTACACGATTTTCGGCTTTATTATGAGCTTTGTGTACTCAACCGTAATAGACAACCGCAAAATCGGCAAGGGCGGTAAGTTCAGACCGCTTGTAATGCTTGCGGCTGTGCCCTCGGGCATTTTCACCGTGCTTACCTTTGTAACTCCGAAGGGTCTTGCCGGCACGGAGCTTATGATTTATCTTTTGATAATCCTTGTTCTTTACGATGCGTCTACCTCCTTCGGTAATGTTATAAATATGCTTGCCGTTGTTATGACGCCGAATCATAAAGAACGCGACAAGATTATGTCCTTCAGAAGCATTTCAAGTGCCGTCGGCAATTCCGCGCCGCTTGTTATGATTCTCGTAATAGCGCTGTTTGTTAAGGATGAGCAGTGGCAGTACATAGCCACGGCTGCCTTGTGCGGTATTTTGGGTACGGTTACAATGTTCATCGGCTCAAAATGCGCAAAGGAGCGCATTACCTACAGCGAAGAAAAGAAGAATCCGTTTGAAGGCTACGCGGCTGTTCTTTCGAACAAATACGCCTGGGTAATAATCATCAGCGAATTTTTGAAGAACTTCCGCTCGATAGCGAGCTATATGGGCGTTTTCCTTGCGGCAGCTCTTCTCGGCAGTAAGAGTAAGTACCTTTTGTTCGGTCTTCCCACCGGCATAGGCACTGCCGTAGGAATGCTTGTTATAAACACGCTTCTTAAAAAGTTCAATTCAAAGGTTTTGTATATCGCCTCGGGTATTTATTCCATTATTGCGAATACGGCGGCGTTTGTAATAGGCTATATGTATTTTACAAGCCCGTCCAAAATATTACAGATAGTTTTCATAGTCTTCCTTTTCCTTATAGGTCTTCAGTTCGGCGCGTCGAACCTTTTGCCGTCTATGTTCCAGGCGGACGTTCTCGAAACGCTTGAGCTTAAAACGGGAAAAAGACTTGATGCTACCTTGCCGTTTATAATCGGTCTCGGCACGCTTATAAGCAGAACCGTTGCGCAGACGCTTTCGCCGAAGATTCTTTACGGTGACGGTTCGATTATTCAGTACGTTCAGGCAACCGAAGCGAATCCTAACCCGGAGCAGTCCTTGAGAACAAAGCTTTTAATGCTTTTCTTCTACACCATTTTCCACGGAATTATGATGTTCCTTGCGGGTGTTCCGTTCTTCTTCTATAAGCTTACGGGCAAAACAAAGGAAGAGATCCACGAAAGGGTTCTTGCGAACCGCGAAAAAATGGCAAAGGATGCGTAAAATACGCACCGCGTTAAATTATGTATTTTAGCTACCGTACGGTGTTTGACCTTCGGCAACTCCTTAGGGCGGCAAAAAATAGAAAGAATTATTATTTTTTAAAAGGAGAACTTTTATGCAGTATCTCAGTTCGGCAATTTATCAGCTTATTTCGATGATTATGTCATTGCTTATTTCAATCGGCGTAATCCTTCCCCCCGCGACGGATGCTCCCGTAAAGCCGCAGGATGATGCGAATTTGTCATTTGTGGCAATTGCGGATTCTCAGGTTTCAAACTATCTTATCGAACGTGAAGAGGTTTTCATCTCCGTTGCAGATGACCTTAAAAACAGCGCAAACAGCTTTGATGCACTTGTTTTTGCGGGCGATATTGCGGAAAACGGCTTCCAGTCCGAATATGACAGAGTTACAACAGACCTTGAAGGCGTTGCCGCGGACACCTTCCTTATCGTTTCCGGTAACCACGACATAAGACTTCGCGAGTATGAGCAGAGCTCAACGCGTCTTCTTGAGTTTATGGATAACCTTAACAAGAACGACGAGAGCAAAAAGCAGAATTCACTTTACTATTCAATGGACCTTAACGGATATCGCTTTATAGTTCTCGGCTCGGAAAAGAGTGAGTTCGAAAAAGCGTATATTTCCGGCGAACAGCTCGGCTGGCTTAATAATGAGCTTGAAGAGGCAACAAAGGACGGTAAGCCTGCATTTGTTATTTGCCACTATCCGCTTAAAAACACACACGGACTTCCCGGCACATGGGGCAATGACCTTTGGGATTCCGGCGATGTAGGCGACAGCTCCGACAAGCTTTACGAAATAATGAATAATTACGACAACGTATTCTTCATTACAGGTCACCTTCACACGGGCTTCGGTCAGTACACATACGAGGAATTAGGCAAGGTTCACTCAATCAACCTTCCCTCTGTATGCATCGAAAATAAGGATGGCGACTACAACGATGCCGGTATAGGCTACTTTGTAGAGGTTTATGACAGCTCCGTTATATTCCGCGCAAGAGATTTCGCAAAGGGCGTTTACCTTCCCGATTACGATTTTACATTTGCTTATTAATATAACAAATAGTTTAACAGCCGTAGGCGCGAATACGCCTACGGCTGCCAAGTTATGTGTGCGATTATTATTCCGAATAAATCGGTTTGTCGCAAAGGTGAACCTCTGCTTTTTTGCAGCCGTCGAGCTCTAATACGACGATTTCGTTTTCATCCTTTAAGAAAACGCCGGGAAGGTAAAGCGCTTTTTGCGGGCCTTCCTTTAAAATTCTGCCGAGGTTAAAGCCGTTTACGAACACAATGCAGTTTTTAAAATTCGACATATCGACAAAGCAGTCGAGCTTTTTCTCTGCTTTAAAGCTTCCTTTTAAAAATCCGGGGAAGCTTTTTTTGCTGTCGGTGTAATCAAGGCTCGGGGCAGAATTAAGCTCCATACAGCAGACCTTAAAATCGGTTATAAGCTGATTTGCAATGTAAACGTCCCTAAGACCCTTTCTGTCCCAAAGACGGTGGTCGAAATTGACTCTTCCCAGAGCTTCTACGAGAATATCCACCTTAAGTGTTCCGTCAAAGGCTTTAACGGGAATCTCAAAGCCTTCCTCGTACAAGGCCTTGCCTTTAAGCTTTCTGCGGTCGTACTTGTAAGCCAATTCGCCGTTTAAGTAAATGTATGCTATGTCGTGCACGCCGAAGGCTTTAAGTGTGGTGTCGCGGTAGCTTCCCGTAATTTCGGTGCTGTAAAGGATGAGCCCGCTGTTTTGAGAGAAGCTTTCCATATAATCGGAAAAGTGAGCTTTTTTTGTTTTTCCCACGGCTTTGAGATTCGAAAAAAGCGGGGCGAATTGTGTTAAGCGAACGCTTCCGAGGTCAGCGGTTTTCGAGTCCTCGGGAAGAGGCGGCAGTTCTTTATTGAGGTGCTTTGCCATACGCTCTCTTAAAATATAATATTTTTCCGTGTAGCCGCCGTTTTCCGAAAGCGGTGCGCCGTAATCGTAAGTGGTGCAGGTGGGCGTGTATTTGTCGTAATAATTCGCGCCTGCCGTAAAGCCGAAGTTTGTGCCGCCGTGGAACATATAAAGGTTAAACGAGGCATTTTCTTTAAAAAAGCCGTCAACGGATTTTCCGAGCGTTTCGGGGTCGTCCGTATGGTGAGGCTTTCCCCACTGGTCGAACCAGCCGCACCAATGCTCGCCGCACATAAGCGGCTTGTCGGGCTGTAATACCTTCAGGTCATCAAAGCGTTCCTCGTTGTAATTTCCGAAGTTTGCAACCATAAGCCCTTCGGGAATACCGCCGCCCGAGAAAAACGAGCGCGTTTCACCGTCCGAGGTGAAAAGAAGAACATCCGCGCCGAGCTTTACCATCATATCGCGAAGCGTATAAAGATATTTTCTGTCGCGCCCGAAGCTTCCGTATTCGTTTTCCACCTGCATTGCTATAACATTGCCGCCGTTCGTTTTAAGGTGCGGCACGATTTTTTTGAAAAGCTCCTTAAAATAGCGCTCGACAAAGCCGAGATATTTTTTGTCGCAGGTGCGAAGGCGCATACCCTCGTATTTCAAAAGCCACGCCGGGAATCCGCCGAAATCCCATTCGGCGCAAATGTAAGGACCGGGGCGGACTATTACATAAAGCCCGAGACTTTCGGCGGTTTTTATGAATTTTTCGATATCGAGCATTCCCGAAAAGTCGAATTCACCCTCGTGCGGCTCGTGAAGATTCCACGGAACGTACGTTTCAACGGTATTAAGTCCCGCCGCACGAAGCTTTAAAAGCCTATCGTACCAATATTCGCTCGGCACGCGAAAGTAGTGAATCGCACCCGAGTAAATATTCTTTTTTTCGCCGTCTATGTAAAAGCTTCCGTTTTTTATTTCAAGCATATTTTTCACCTTCAGTTAAGAAATTTGTCGAGCTCTGCGGCAACGTTCTTTTTAATTTTAATTTGTTTTTTCGGATTGTTGATTATTTTATCACCGCAAATTACGGTGTCTATGTTGCGAAGAGCTTTTATATCGTCAAGCGGGTTTTCTTTCGTTACAATCATATCCGCGCTTTTTCCCGCTTCAATGCTTCCCGTAACATCGCCTATGCCCGCAAGGCGCGCACTGTTTAGTGTTGCGGTGTAAAGTGCGAATTTATTCGAAACGCCGACATATTTCGTGAAGTAGAAAAGCTCACGCCAGAAGTCATACTGCGTAATCCACGGACAGCCTACGTCGTTGCCGAGAACAACGGGAATTCCGTTTTCTATAGCCGCCTTTGCACAGTCGATAATGCCCTTAAAGACGATGTTGCCGTTGTACTGCTCAACCTCGGAGGCGTTTGTAAGCGAGCGGTCGAACAGTGCATACGGAAGCGCGGGCGAAAGCGTTGTGCAAAGAAATGCGCCGTGCTCTTTGAAAAGCTTTATAATGTGCTCGTCGGGCTTTGCGCCGTGCTCAATCGAGTCAACGCCGTTTTCAAGAGCAACCCTTACGCCCTCGGGCGATTCAACGTGCGCCGCAACCTTATAGCCGAGCGTGTGAGCTTTGTCGCATACGGCTTTTACCATTTCGGGTGACATTTTAAGCTCCCCGGGCACGCCCTTTTCTTTGGCGTCCAGAACGCCGCCCGTAATCATAAGCTTTATTATATCCACGCCTTCTTTTTCGGCTTTTTCAAGGTGTGAAAGCGCTTCTTCTACAGTCCTTGCGGATATTGCAACAGAGCCTGCCATATGACCGCCCGGAACGGAAATGCCGGTGTTTGCCGCTAAAATTCGCGGACCTTCCTTTGTGCCGTTCTTTATTTCGTCGCGAAGGCGAGTGTCAAAATCGCCCAAGCCGCCTAAAGTTCTTATAGTCGTAACGCCGCCCAAAAGCTCAAGGTGGGCGTATTCGCAAACGAGCTTATATGCGATTTTTTTAATAAGGGCGTTACCCATAACGATTTTTACGAGCTTTTCGTTGTCGCGTTGCTTCTTTTGCGGCTTGCCGTTACCCGCAAGGTGAACGTGCATATTAATAAGACCGGGCATAATGTATTTCTTTTCGAGGTCTATTTTTTCATAACCGGGAAAATCACCGCCCTCGGGCGCGATATCGGTTATTTTTCCGTTGTCGCACAAAATTACAAGACCCGATTTCGGAGTCATATCCTCTGTGCCGTCGAGAATTATTCCGTTAATAAATGCATATTTCATAATTTCAAGCTTCCTTTTAGAATATTTAAATTTGAATTTACAAATCAAGAGCGTTTTCGTCGAGCAAAAATTGCTCAATGCCGATGTAAAGAATTCCGTCGTCGTCGTGCCACGGGATAATATCATCCTTTACAACCACTATTTTTTTGAAGGAATCACCCACACGCTTAAGTGAGCGTATTTCCTGCTCGCGCTTTTCTTCGTCTGCTATGGTAAGTGCGGATTGAATATAATATTTTTTACTGCCCTTGTTGGCAACAAAATCTATTTCGAGATATGCGCGCTTGCTTTTTTTGTTTTCGTCCTTGTAGCAATATTCAACCACGCCTACATCAACACTGAAATCACGAACGCGAAGCTCGTTATATATTATGTTTTCCATAATATGATTTTCTTCCTGCTGACGGAAGTTCAGACGTGCGTTGCGAAGACCGACATCACTGAAATAAAATTTGTACGGTGAGCCGATATACTTTCTGCCCTTAACATCGTAGCGCGAGGCGCTGTATATAAGGAACGAGTCCGTAAGGTAGTCGAGATATTTTGAAATTACGGCATTGCTTACCGAAATTTTAAGCTCGCTTTTAAATGTGTTTGCTATTTTATTTGCGTTTGTCAATGAACCGATAGATGATGATATAAGGTTTAAAATATCATCAAGTAGGGGCTTTTCGCCGGAGAGAGCGTTTCTGTCCATAATATCGCTGAGATATATTGTGTCAAACAGAGTTTGAAGATATTTCGCCTTTTCCTCGTGAGTTTTTTTCGAAAGAACAAGCGGAAGACCGCCGTAGGTGTAGTATTCCTGCCATGCTTGGCGCTTGTCGCCGTCGAAGGCATTGTAGAATTCCGAAAAAGACAGGGGATTAACGCGAATCTCGTCGCCTCTGCCGCGAAATTCCGTGAGAATGTCCGAGGAGAGCATTTTCGAGTTGCTGCCCGTTACGTAAACATCAATGTTTTCGTGTTTCATAAGACCGAGCACAACATCGACAAAGCCGATTTTGTCTTCGACATCCGGAATATACGGATTTTGTACGGTGACAACCTTTTGGATTTCATCGAGGAAAACGTAATATTCACGGCTTTCGTCCCGAGTAAGCTCACGAAGATATTTACCGAGCTCTAAGGGGTTTCGGTATCTGATGTTTTCGTCATCATCAAGCGCAAGACAGATAATACAGTCGTCCGTTACGCCGATTGATTTTAAATAATTTTTGTAAATGTTAAAAAGCAAATACGATTTTCCGCACCTTCTGATGCCCGTAATGACCTTGACAAGCCCGTTTTGCTTTCTGCTTATTAATTTGTCAAGATATTTTTGCCGTTCAATCAAAATCACACACCTCACTTTGTAATGTTATTATTTGTATCTTACCGTGATTTTACCATATAAAAAGCATTCAGTCAATAACGCTGTTCAAAAAAATGCGTATTTACGCACTTTTTTTACGAAGGAAAAATTCCTTAAATACCGCGTATTATCGCGGTTGTTCGGCGCGGTGAAAATTCTTTTGAAAAAGAATTGCGTATTTACGCACTTTTTTAACGCGTGTTACAGGATATTTAATTTTTTGTTTCATTGACAATTCGGGCGGTTGATAGTATATTTATAATATCGAAGAAAAGAAGGTGTACCGATGAACGAAAGAATACTTCTTGTTGAAGACGATTCATATCTTCGCGAGGGTCTTTGCGAACTTTTTTCAAAAGAGGGCTACGAAGCGGTTTCGGCGAAAAATCTTGCCGAGGGGAAAAAGCTTTTCGAGAGCGGCGTGTTTGACCTTGCGGTTCTTGACGTAATGCTTCCCGACGGAAACGGCTTGGAGCTGTGCTCGTATATAAGGGGAAAAGGCTTTTCGCTTCCCGTTCTTTTTCTTACCGCGTGTGACGAGGAATATCAAATCGTAAGAGGTCTTGATGCCGGTGCGGACGATTATGTTACAAAGCCCTTCAGGCTTTTGGAGCTTCTTTCGAGAATTCGCGCACTTCTTCGGAGAAAAAATGCTGCCGCAAGCTATAATTTCGGCGGGCTTTTTGTGGACACGGAGAATATGACCGTGAAAAAGGACGGAGAAAATATTTTCTTAACGCCCACGGAATTTCAAATACTTTCGGCGCTTATAAAAAACAACGGCATAATTTTAACGCGAACGGCGCTTCTTGAGAAAATATGGGACAGTGACGGCAATTTTATAGACGACAACACACTTTCCGTGCACATTAGCCGTCTTCGCGAAAAAATCGGCGCAAAGCATATAGTAACCGTCAGAGGCGCGGGCTACAGGTGGGAGGCGTAAAATGAATACGATTGTTTATATAGCGCTTATTGCCGCCGTTCTTATTTGCGTTTTTCTTACCGTTTATATTTTTTTAAAAAGAAGAAAGCTTCGCCGCATTTTAAAAAATGGAGAGGAATTTCTTTTAAACGGAGAGATTATGCCTTTTTCCACGGGGGAGGATGAGCTTTCGCGCCTTTCGAATGTTTTAAGAGAAACAGAAGTGCTTGCCGTTCGCGAAAAAGAGCAGGCGATTATTACCGCGAAAAACAATACGGAATTCATTTCCGATATTTCTCACCAGCTTAAAACGCCGCTTGCGGGACTGAGGCTTTACTGCGAAATGGACAGTGCGGAAAAAGGCGGCGCACATACGAAAAAAGAGCTTGAGCTTATAGACAAAACCGAAAAGCTTATAGGCAATGTGTTAAAGCTTGAAAGGCTTAGCTGTGACGCATACGAAATGAATTTTGAAAAAAGCCTTATTTCGGGAGTTTTTTCGGAGCTAAAAGAAGAATTTCTTGTTATGTTTCCGAATAAGCGTATTACCCTTGAGGGCGACGCTGCTTTTCGTTTTGACAGAGCGTGGCTTTCGGAGGCGTTCGGCAATATAATAAAAAACGCCTGCGAGCACACTAAAGAAAACGGCAGTATAAAAATTAAAATCGAAAAAAACGAAGCTGCCGTAACGGTTCTTATCGAGGACGACGGAGGCGGTGTTAAAAGAGAAGAGCTACCGCTTCTTTTTAAGCGCTTTCACCGTTCGGAGGATTCGTCACCCGAGAGTGCGGGCGTGGGGCTTTGCATATCAAAGGCGATTATAGAAAGACACCACGGCACGGTGTACGCCGAAAACGGCGAAAAGGGGCTTCGCGTTACGGCTGTTTTTCCCATTACGGACGCAAATGTTAAAATATGAATAACGCACCGACCGCGCTTTTGCGGCTCGGTGTGAAATTTTATTTGGCGGCGAAAATTTTCAGAACCTTACGAAATCTTAAGATTAAAGTCACTTAAAAGAAAGGTTTTTGCGGTATTATATTAACAGAAAATAAGAAGGGTGAAAAGCTTTGAATATTATAGAATGTAAAAATCTTACAAAAGAATATATAGGCGGAGAAAGCGCGGTAAGGGCTGTTGACAACGTAAGCCTTGAGCTTGCGGAGGGCGAGTTTTGCGCCGTAACGGGACCGTCGGGCTCGGGGAAATCCACGCTTCTTCATATGCTTTCCTCGCTTGAAAAGCCGACCTCGGGAAGCGTGATTTACGGAGGGAAGGAGCTTTTTTCGTACAGTGACAATCAGCTTTCCATTCTTCGACGTCGCAGATTCGGCTTTGTTTTTCAGGCATACAACCTTGTAAGCGAGCTTACCGGCTATGAGAATATTTTACTGCCCGTTATGCTTGACAAAAGAAAGCCCGACGAGGAATATATAAACAAGCTTATAGATATTTTGGGTATACGCGACAGGCTTGACCATTTGCCCTCCGCGCTTTCGGGCGGGCAACAGCAACGCATTGCAATAGCAAGAGCACTTGCGAACAAGCCTTCTGTACTTTTTGCGGACGAGCCCACGGGAAACCTTGACGGAAAAAGCGGCAGAGAGGTGCTTTCTCTTTTAAAATATATCGGAAAAGAGCTCGGCGTTACGCTTGTTCTTGTAACGCACGACTTGAATATCGCAGAGCAGGCACAGCGCATTTTAACAATAGAGGACGGCAGAATCGTGCGCGACACAAAGCATCACGAGGACGCTTAAGAGGTGACCGATATGAAGAAAAAGCTGACTGTAAATACGCTTGCCTTCGGGAATTTAAAAAGGCGAAAAAAGCAATACGCGACTCTTATTATCGGAATAATAGCGGCTATGATTTTTTCCTCGGTAACGGTGTTTTTCCTCTCTTGCGCGAAAAGCTCAAACGAGGAATTCGGACGGCGCTTGCAGGGCATGTTCGACAGCTATTATTTTGCGCCCGAGGATTTTGTTAATGTGAAAAGCGACTGCATAGAAAGCTACGGCTATGCGTACATATCAGGCTTCGGCTATACCGAGAAAAGGGGCGTTGAAAAGGGCACTGCAATAGCAAGGCTCGACGGGAGCGCGAAGGAGCTTTACTATCCGGTAATCGAGGAGGGAAGATATCCCGAAAACGCGGGCGAAATAGCAATAGAACGGGATGCACTGCTTCGCTTGGGGATAAGCCGCGAGGTAGGACAGGAAATATCTCTTGAGGTTTTGGGCGTGAACGGGACGGACTATTTAAAAACGTCCGAAAAAAGAACGTATACGCTTGTGGGAATTCTTTCCGATAAGCGGAAAAACATAGAAAAGTGTACCTTTGAGACAGAGGATTATATCGACACGATTTTACCGGCGGCATTTGTAAGCGATAAAGAAGAAGTGCCCCTCGGGGAAAAGGAAATTCCCGCGGTTTATTTAAAAAGCGAGGAAGGGTGTCGCGAGGAAAGTGCCGGTGTTTACGAAAACGGCGAAGAGGTTTCCTACACGGTGTTTTACAGGGATTTTGAAGAGCCTATTTACAGCGGCGCGGAAAAGCTTTACGGGAAGGATTATACAAATACACATTTCATTTCTTATGTGTATAATTCCCGATTATTCTTCCAAAGCGAGGAAATTTTAAATTCCTCCGTTGTGACGGTTACGCTGGCGGTTGTTCTTATGCTTGCGTCGTGTATAGGCATAATAAACGCTTTTTCGACGAATCTTAAGGAACGCAAAAGACAAATAGGTCTTTTAAGAGCCGTAGGTGCGACGAGGCGTCAGATTATCAACATATACGGCAGAGAGGTTTTTGTAATATCGCTTATATGTGCGCCTGTAAGTACGCTTATTTCTTATTTTGCGGTAAAGCTTTTTGCGGCGCTTTCGGGCGACAGCTTTATATTCCTTCCCGATTTTTCGGTGCTTTTAATTACGGTGGGCGTAAGCATTGTGACGGTTGCGGCAGCGGCTCTTATTCCGCTTGTAAAGGCTTCGAAAACGCCGCCTATGGGTGCAATTCGCGATACCGCGCTTAACAGGAAAATGAAATACGGGAAAATTAAAACGCAAAAAAGCTTTACAGTCCCGAAGCTTATTGCCGAAAGAAGCTTAAAGCTTCACAAGCTTCAGAAAGCGGCTGTTACGTTTATTCTTGTTGTAACCGTGTTTATTTCAAGCTTCGGCTTTGCTTTTATTAAAGCGGGATTTTTCGAAGAGTATTTTACGGAATATCTTAATCCCGATTATACCGTTGTGCAAGGGGTAACCCCCGATACCTCGCAGTATGTTAATATGCCGAATATAAAAGACGGCATAAGCGAAGCGGAGGTTAACGAGATTCTCGACAATACGGATTTTTCCGAGGTATTCGGCTGCAAGAGGCTTAACGCGTATATGGAAATTTCCGAATTCGATGATTATTCACTCCTTTCTCAGCTTACGGCATATCCCGAATGCTTAGAAGAGCGGGAGTATACAAAAGAAGAAGCAATAAGCGGCGAGAAGAGCGTGTACGAGCTTTTGTTTTCGGGCGAAAAGGAAGAATACAAAAGGCTTAAGCGCAATATGGAAAAAAGCGGCGAGCTTTTGGGATTTGAAGTAATAGGCTATTCCGAGAGCTTTTTGGAAAGCTTTTCGGATGACCTTGAAATTATCGACGGGAAAATAGATATTAATAAGCTTAATTCGGGAGAGGAAATAATCCTTGTTTCGTACGAGGGTTTGAATTATTATGTTAATTTCGGGGAAACGGGAACGGTTGACTGCTCGTACTTATTGGATGTTGACGACGAGGAAATTCCGAAGGACGCGACATTTTTGAAAACGGCAAAATCCTCCTTTTCGGCGGGTGATACCGTAAAGCTTTCGGTTCCCTATTCCGATTTAACAAAGATAAATTATGACGATTACAGCGAGGTTGCCGTTTCGAGGGTGTATGAAAAAGAGGTTAAAATCGGTGCGATAGTAAAGCCCTTCTTTTACACTCAGGGAGCTTTCGGACCTTACGGGAATTTCGGCTTTATTACGACAACCGAAGGTCTTAAGACGGTCACATCGGAAAATCAGGATTATAATTGGCTCGGGATTTCGTATGACGGCGAGCTTTCCGAAACGAAGGATGAAAGCGCAACGGAATATCTTAACGAAATTTTTTCGGGGAGTTATTACAGAGTGAATTCCGAATTCGCAACGACAGCGGATTCCGAAAACAGCGGAAAAATATACCTTGTGTCTCTTTTGTCCGTTGTGATTTTACTGTTCGTTATGTGCGCTTCTATTGTGAATAACGCTTTAAGCGGAAAAATTCGCGAAGGAAAGCGCGAAATAGGAACTTTAAGGGCAGTCGGCGCTTCGGTAAGAGAGCTTACGGGAGTGTATATTCGCCAGCTTGTATCAATGCTTTCGCTCGGAACGGGCATAGGAATTTTCGGGTATACCTTGGTTTATATCGCATTTTGGCTTTATTATAAAGCCGAAATAACAGTACCGTTTTTGATAATTCCGTCCGTGGTAATGTGCGTGCTGTTGTTTTTGATTTGCGGCTTTAATTTGTATTTTAAAATTAAAGCCGAAATGAAGCACAGTATTGTTGAAAATATAAGGGAGCTGTAAATGAAAAAATTAATATCTGTTATTTGCACGGTTCTTTTGCTTTCGGGCGCTTTTGTAACAAACGCCTTTTCCTTAACGGATGAGACTGCAAAAAACGTCGGCACGGAAAATGCGGAGGTAACCGAAAAAAAGACGGCAGACGAAAACAAAAAAGAGAAAAGCGAAGACCCCGCCGAAGAAAAGGAAGAAGAGAAGGAAAAAGAAAACCTGTCCGCACCGCGGTTTATGGTTACGGGGTATAAGCTTACGGGCGAAAGCCTGACCCCGGGAGAGACTTGTGTCCTTTCGGTTACGTTTAAAAATTACAGTAAGGAAAAAGCTCTTCACAATATTAAACTCACTTTTTCCGATCCGAGCGGAGAAATTTTGACCGCGGGTATGCCGACAAAATATGTTGATACCGTAAAAGCAGGCGGCACTTTTGTTTGGGAGCTTACTCTTAACGCCGTAAGCACAGCCGAAATAGGCTCGCACGATGTTACGGTTACGGCTGAATACGAGGATGAGTATTATGCCTCTTACTCCTCGGGCGACGATTTAAGAATTAACGTAACCCAATCCGTAAAGCTTAAATACAGCGGCGTTGAGCTTCCTAAGAAAAGTGTTCAGGGCGACACGGCTGTTGTGCTGTATGAGATTATAAATGCCGGAAAAGGGGAGATTTGCAACTGCTCGGTTGATTTTTCCGTAGAAGGTCTTTCTTCGGGCGGCAGTGAGTTTTTGGGTAACATAGCACCCTCCGACAGTATTTCCGGGACGGCAAACCTTAAGGTCGATTCGAGCGCCTCGGGAGATAAAACGGGCGAAGCCGTAATAACCTACGAAGACCCTTACGGTAACGAATACACCGAAACGGTTAAGCTTTCTACGGTAATAGAAAAGAAAAAGGAAGTTGCGGAAAGCGAAAAGAATACTTCAAAAGAAGAGGGGAATTCACTGTGGTGGCTGTTCGTTATTATCGGCTTGGTTCCGGGATTTTTTGCGGGAGCGCTTTTACTGTGGCTTAAATACGACAGAAAACAGCGCCGGGAGGATGACTTAAGGCTTTAATAATGCCTTTAAAATCGCGAATAATATTTTAAAACAAAGACTTTTGCGAATTTACCGCAAAAGTCTTTGTCAGAATACCGCAAAAGTCTTTGCCGAAATGCCACAAAAGTCTTTTTCGAAAAATATTTTACCGAAAAATAGCAACTTCCTATTCCTTTTTTCGAAAGGGTATGTTATAATCATCATAATAATGGGCGAATAGTAAACAGTAATGAAAATTCGCGGGACAAAAGGAGTATTTTTAATGGCAAAGGTTGTTTCCGTTGTAAACCAGAAGGGTGGCGTCGGCAAAACCACGAGTGCGGTGAATCTCGCGGCTGCCGTAGGCGCAAAGGGCAAAAGGGTATTGCTTGTGGATATCGACCCGCAGGGTAACACCACGAGCGGTTACGGCATTTCGAGAAAAAATCTCGAAGCTACGTCGTACGATATTCTGATTAATTCCGCGCCCGCGTCTTCTGCCGTTATAAAAACAAAATTTGCCGGTGTGGATATTATACCTTCGAATATGAATCTTGCCGGAGCGGAAATAGAGCTTGCCGCAATGGACGGCAGAGAAGCGCTTTTGAAAAATGCGCTTTTGGAGCTTGACGGTAATTACGATTATATATTCTTCGACTGTCCTCCGTCCTTGGGTCTTATAACGCTCAACGCCTTAACAGCCTCCGACAGCTTTCTTGTTCCCATACAGTGCGAGTATTACGCGCTTGAAGGGCTTTCACAGCTTATGGCAACGGTAAGAACGGTTAAAAGACTTTACAACCCCTACATAGAGCTTGAGGGTGTGCTTCTTACCATGTACGACGGCAGACTCAATCTTACACAGCAGGTTGTAAACGAGGTTAAAAACTTCTTCCCGAAAAAGGTTTATTCGACCGTTATCCCGAGGAACGTCCGCCTTTCCGAGGCGCCCTCGTTCGGAGAGCCCGTAATGTATTACGACAGAGCTTCGAGAGGTGCGGAAAGCTACGACCTGCTTGCGGACGAATTTTTGAATTCGCAAAATTGATTTTGTAATTTTACGTTAATATTACCATATAAGGAGAGAGACAATGCCTGCAAAAAAGAAGGGCTTGGGCAGAGGCTTCGATGCGATTTTCGCCGACAATGCCGTTGAAGAAATTTCCGAAACGCACAGCGCGGTTAAGCTTAAGCTTACCGATATCGAGCCGAACAGAAATCAGCCCAGAAAGAATTTTGATGAAGAAGCGCTTAACGATTTGGCGCACAGCATAGAGCTTCACGGCGTTTTACAGCCGCTTCTCGTAAGACCGTGCCCCGACGGGAGCTATCAGCTTGTCGCGGGAGAGAGACGTTGGCGTGCATCGCGCCTTGCGGGACTTACGGAGGTTCCCGTAATTATAAAGGAGCTTACGGATGCACAGGTTGCCGAGCTTGCGCTCGTGGAAAACCTTCAGCGTGAGGACCTTGACCCGATAGAAGAGGCTTTGGGCTTTAAGGAGCTTTCGGAAAAATACGAGTACACCCAAGAAGAAATCTCGAATTTAGTCGGATGCTCGCGCCCGGCAATCGCAAATGCCTTAAGGCTTTTAACGCTTCCCGAGGAAATAATAAAATATATTTCCGAAAGAAAGCTTTCGCCCGGGCACGCAAGAGCTTTGTTAACGCTTGAAAGCGACGAGCTTAAAATGAAGCTTGCCGATGCCGTAATAAAAGACGGACTTTCGGTGCGCGACACGGAGCGCCTTGCGAGAAGCCTTGCAAAAGAGCCGGGGAAGGGCAAGCGCGCAAAAAAACGCGACCCGTATTACGACGAGGTTGAGCTTTCGCTTTCGTCGGTTTTAAAACGAAAGGTTCACGTTACGAAGTCCGCTAAAAACGGTAAGCTTGAAATAGAGTTTTTCGATGACGACGACCTTAAAAAGCTTTTGAAAATATTTGATGACGAATATTAATTAAAACTATTTGAATAGGGGCAGTAAAAATGATTGATATTAAATTTTTAAGAGAAAATCCCGAGGCAGTTAAGCAGAACATCAAGAATAAATTCCAGGATAAGAAGCTTCCTCTTGTTGACGAGGTAATAGAGCTTGACAAGGAAAGCCGCAAAATCAAGGGCGAGGCAGACGCTTTAAGAGCTTCGAGAAACAAAAACAGCAAGCAGATAGGCGCGCTTATGGCTCAGGGCAAAAAGGAAGAAGCCGAAGAGATGAAAAAGAAGGTAAGCGCCGACGCAAAGCGTCTTGCCGAATGCGAGGCTCTTGAAGAGGAACTTTCTAAAAAGGTAACCGATATTATGATGGTTATACCGAACATCATCGACCCGTCCGTTCCGATAGGCAAGGATGACACGGAAAACGTCGAGCTTGAGCGCTTCGGAGAGCCCGTTGTACCGGATTTCGAAATTCCCTATCACCGCGAAATTATGGAAAGCTTTGACGGGATTGACCTTGATTCCGCCGCGAGAGTTGCCGGCAACGGATTCTATTATTTAAGCGGAGACATAGCAAGACTTCATTCAGCCGTAATTTCTTATGCGCGTGACTTTATGATAGATCGCGGTTTTACCTATTACATTCCGCCGTTTATGATCAGAAGCAGTGTTGTAACGGGTGTTATGAGCTTTGCGGAAATGGACGCTATGATGTACAAAATAGAGGGCGAAGACCTTTATCTTATCGGTACAAGCGAGCACTCAATGATAGGTAAATTCATAGACACCGTTATTCCCGAGGAAAAGCTTCCCGAGACTCTTACGAGCTATTCGCCCTGCTTCAGAAAGGAAAAGGGCGCGCACGGCATAGAGGAGCGCGGCGTTTACAGAATACATCAGTTCGAAAAGCAGGAAATGATTGTTGTTTGCCGCCCCGAGGAAAGCCATGTTTGGTTCAAAAAGCTGTGGCAGAACACCGTTGACCTTTTCAGATCTCTTGACATTCCCGTAAGAACTCTTGAGTGCTGCTCGGGTGACCTTGCGGATTTGAAGGTTAAGTCGGTTGACGTAGAAGCGTGGAGTCCCCGTCAGCAAAAGTACTTTGAGGTAGGAAGCTGCTCGAACCTTTCCGACGCTCAGGCAAGACGCCTTAAAATCCGCGTAAACGGCAAGGACGGAAAATACTTCCCCCACACCTTAAACAACACGGTTGTTGCACCTCCGAGAATGCTTATCGCATTCCTTGAAAATAATTTGAACGCCGACGGAACGGTAAATATTCCGACGGCTTTAAGACCCTATATGGGCGGTAAGGAGAAGCTTGTACCTTCAAAATGATTAAAAATGACAGAAACGACGCTCCCGAAAGACAGAACAGCGAAAGGGAGCAGGATGTAATTTTCGGCAGAAACCCCGTTGCGGAGGCTATTAAAAGCGGCAGACCGCTTGACAGCGTAATGGTTGCACGCGGCGAGCGCTCGGGCTCTGTGCCCAAAATAATCGCAGACGCGAAAAACGCGGGCATTGTAATTAAAGAGGTTGACAGAAAAAAGCTTGACTATATTTGCGGGCACAATAACCATCAGGGTATAGCGGCGTTTGCCGCAGTTAAGGAATATTCCTCGGTGGAGGATATTTTCGATACCGCAAAGAGTCGCGGCGAAGAGCCCTTTATAATAATATGCGACGAAATAGAAGACCCGCATAATCTGGGCGCTATTATAAGAACCGCGGAGGCTGCCGGTGCGCACGGCGTTATAATTCCGAAAAGGCGCAATGCTTCCTTAAGCTTTACCGTGGCAAAAACCTCGGCAGGTGCAGTGGAATTTATGCACGTTGCGAGAGTTACGAATCTTCCGAGAGAAATAGACGAATTAAAAAAACGCGGCGTGTGGGTTTACTGCGCCGATATGGACGGTGTTTCCGCCGATAAGGTTGACCTTAAGGGCGCTGTGGCACTTGTTGTGGGCAGTGAAGGAAACGGCGTGAAAAGACTTGTTAAGGAAAAATGCGACGGAGTTATTTCGCTTCCGATGAAGGGCAAAATCAACTCCTTAAACGCCTCTGTTGCGGCGGGAATACTTATGTACGAGGCAGTAAAACAGCGCGAAGCTTAAGAAGTGTGGTGAGAGTATGGCAGACGAAAAATATTCCGACGGACCGAGAAAGTGGTCGCTTGAAGAAATCGACGAGCTTTTGAGAGACAGCGGTATTGTGAATGACGGCGACGAGTCGGTTGAAAAAGAGCCTCCTTTGCAGAAAAAAGCCGAGGCGGTAGATCCGCGCCCGACCTATAACGAAAACGCGGAGCATAAAATTAAAAACAAAAACGTGGAAAAATCCGCATCTGACGGAAAGACACGCGTTTTCGGCACGCTTGAAAGCGACAAGTACCGCGAAAGATTTTTAAACAGACCTGTTCAGAATCTTGAAAAAACCGCGGAGCATACGATAGTAGGCGGTACGCACGCATTCGAAAGAGGCGGCTTTATAAAGCGCGAGGGCGTATTTAACAATACGGTTGAATTACAGCCCGTTCCGACGATTGTTTCGGATGAGCTTGTTAAAGAGGAAGAGGAGCGCGAGAACACACGCACCGTGGGACTTCGCTCGCTTGCCGTAACAAACGGTAACGCACACGAAAGAGAGCTTCCCGAGGAGGATGATTCTCAGCTTATTTTCGAAGGCTTTAACGAAGGCGTCGAGCCGATTCCCTCGGTGGACGAGGCAAAGGTCGAGGAGGAGCTTTCGAAAAAACGCCGCGAAAAGGCAGCCGAATTTGTTTTGACTAAAGAGGTAGCCGAGCCCGACGACGAGCCCGAGGGCAAATACGGTGTGGATGAATACCGCAGTGTAAACGACAAATTCAAAGTAAGCTATTTTATAAAAAAGAAAAAGAACGGTGCGCTTTTCGGCACGGTTCTCGGAGCGGCTTCCACGGCGGCGCTTTTCGTGCTGTCGCTTATTGCCGCAAGCACGGAGCTTCCCGCGGCGATTCTTATCATTAACACATTTCTTACCGTTCTCGGAATCGTTTCGTGCAAAAACGCATTTGCGGACGGTATCGTAAGTGCGGTAAAGCTTAAATTCAACAGGAATTCCGGCGCGGCGGTTTCGGCGGCAGTTTCGTTTATTTGCGGAATAGTGCTTCTGTTTATGTCTTCGTCGTTTGAAGACGGGCTTCACCTTTATTCCGCGGCGGCACTTTTACCGCTTGTTCTGTGCTCGGCGGCGGAATTCCTTGAATATTCGAGAATAGAAAAGAATTTTGCGCGCATAAGCGAGGGCGAAATGTATTCAATAGGCGATATTTCGAAGTCGGATACGGCATTTGAAATAGGCAGAGGACTTCTTCTTGACGAGCCGCAGATACTTTCCTCGCAAAAAACGCTTTTCCCCGCGGGCTTTCTTGAAATGTCTTCAAAATATTATCCCGCAGACGATATAAACAAAAAAACATTTCCGCTTATACTTGCCGCATCGCTTATAACGGCGCTTGTAACGCTTGTTATAACCAAGGATGCATATGCCGCTCTTTCGGCATTTTCGGCACTTTTGGGCGTGGGTGTTCCGTATTTTTCATATTTTACCGATGCGCTTTCAATTAAAACGGCTTCGAAAAAGCTCGGCAGAGACGGAGTTATTTCCGGCTGGGAAAGCTACAGAGAGTGCACCTGTTCGAATGCGGTTGCCGTAGATGCGAACGATATTTTCGACGGCAACGAGGGTAATATTCACGGAATAAAAATGTACCACTCAATGAGTCCCGACGAAGCAATTCTCGATACGGCGGCGCTTACGGTAGCCTCGGGCGGACCTCTCGGTGAGCTTTTCAAAAGAGTGGTTCTCGGAAGAACGGAGCTTCTTCCCGAGGCGGACACGCTTGTTTACGAAGACAAGTTAGGTCTTTCGGCGTGGCTTCAAAACAGGCGCGTGCTCGTGGGAAGCGAGGACCTTTTGAGAAATCACAACGTAGAGGTTCCCGAAAAATCCACATACGCACACTTCCTTCACGACGGAAGATATCCGCTTTTCCTTGCAATTGAAGGAAAGCTTGCGGCTATGTTTATTGTAAGCTACGGCATAAACGAAGAAAATGCCGCCGCTTTAAGAGAAATAGAAAAGAAGGGACTTACCCTTCTTGTGCGTTCGGATGATGCGAATATCACCGACGAAATGCTTTCTTCGCTTACGGGTGTGCCCATAAGCGGCATAAAGGTATTAAGTGCGGTTTCTTCGGATATATTGGATACATACAAAAGCGAGGTGCGCTCCGCTGCCAAGGCTTCGCTTATGCACGGCGGTGACAGCAAGAGCTTTTTAAAATGCATAAGCACGGCACTTTCGCTTGACAATAAAAAGCACATAACAAGCCTTATCGGGGCGTGCGCCTCGGGAATAGGCGTTGCGATTGTCGCTTCGCTTGCATTCGTTTCGGGCGTGGAAAACCTTTCGTGCTCACAGCTTATAGCAACACAGCTTGTGTTTACACTTGCTTCCGTACTTGTTTCAAAGCGCAGCACCAAAGGCTAAAGGTCGTCGGAGTCCTGAACGGGCTCTTCGCCGTCCTCGGGTGTGCCGGTATAAGAGCCGTCGGTGTCGCTTTTGATTTCATTAAAATCGGGCTTAAAGGCATTTACGGCTTCGTCGGCAAGCTTACCCTTTTTATTGCTTTTCAATTTATATCACCTCGGGATTATTGTTCCCGAAAAAAACGGTATATACCGAAAAATACTCTTAAAAGGAGGCACTTCAATGAAATATGCCGAAATAATCGCAAAGCTTTCGCTGACGGAAAAGGCGGCGCTTTGCTCGGGCAAGGACTTTTGGCATCTTGTCGGTATTGAGCGGTTCGGAATTCCGTCCGTTATGGTTACCGACGGACCTCACGGCTTGAGAAAACAGCGCGAGGACAAAACAGCCGCGGGAGATGTTCTCGGAAACAGCGTTCCCGCAACCTGCTTCCCGACGGCGTCTCTGACAGCAAGCTCGTGGGACCCGGAGCTTTTGTACGAAATGGGCGAGACGCTCGGTGAAGAATGCCTTAAAGAGCACGTCAGCGTGCTTTTAGGTCCGGGTATTAATATGAAGCGCTCTCCGCTTTGCGGAAGAAATTTCGAATATTTTTCCGAAGACCCGTTTCTTGCGGGCACTGTAGGCGCGGCTTATATAAACGGTGTTCAAAGTAAGGGTGTGGGTACATCCTTAAAGCACTTTGCCGCAAATAACCAGGAGTGCAGAAGAATGACCGTAAGCACGGTTGCCGACGAGCGCACGCTTCGCGAGATTTATCTTACGGCATTTGAAATGTGCGTGAAAGCATCGAAGCCGTGGACGGTAATGAACGCCTACAACAAAATCAACGGTACATACTGTGCCGAAAATAAATGGCTTTTAAATGATGTTTTGCGCGACGAATGGGGCTTCGACGGTGTTGTAGTTACTGACTGGGGCGCGGAAAACGACATAGTGAAGGGTTTAAAGGCAGGACAGAATCTTGAAATGCCGGGCTCGGGCGGATACAATCCCGCCAAAATAGTCGATGCCGTAAAGAGCGGCGAGCTCGAAGAGACGGTGCTTGACGAAAACGTCG
>CAZRXQ010000005.1:0-6776 GCA_964604065.1 uncultured Eubacteriales bacterium
GACAGCGAAATGCCCCGCTATGCACTCACAATGGGCATAGGCTCAATAATGAAGGCTGAAAAAATCGTGCTTATCGCAACAGGCAAAAAAAAGTCTGAAGCCGTAAAAAATATGCTTGAGGGTCCCGTTACCCCGGCTGTTCCCGCTTCCGTGCTCCAAAATCACAAGGATGTCGTAATATTCCTTGACGAAGCCGCCGCAAAGCTTCTTTCAAAATAATTTTAAAAAACTCCCGCCGAAAACCGGTTCTTACCGAGCTTCGACGGGATTTATTTTCACTTTATTTCGCACCCAAAACCGCCTTAAACGCTTCGGGAAGCGCATTTGCGCAGTCCGACGGAAGCATTGAATATTCGCCGAGGCGCTCCTTTAAAATCTCAGAGGTAAGCCCGTGAAGATATGCACCCAAAACGGCACTTTCGAAAAGACTGTTTTTCCCCGATGCCGCAAGACCCGCAATAATTCCCGAAAGAAGGTCGCCCGCGCCGCCTTTCGAAAGCCCGCTGTTGCCTACGGTATTGCAAAAAATCCTGCCGCCGTTTTCGCAAATAAGCGTCCTGTGCCCCTTTAAAAGAACTGTAATGCCGTATTCCCCCGAGAAGGCTCTTACAACGCTTTCGCGGTTTTTCTCGATTTCCGAAACAGACCTTCCCGTGAGCCGCGCCATCTCGCCCGGGTGCGGCGTAATAAGCACCGGTGCGGTACGTTTTTTCAAAAGCTCCGGGTTTCTTGACAGAATATTTATTCCGTCCGCATCAATAATAAGCGGTGTGCTTTGACACGTAAGAAGAAGTCTCGCTATTTCGGTCGTGCCGTCCGACACGCCCACTCCGCAACCGAACAAAACAACGTCGCTTTCACGCGCTTTCGAAAAAACAGTCTCTCCCTCTCTTCTCGAAATTGTTCCGTTTCGCGCCGTTTCAAGCGGCAAAAATACGCATTCCTTAAGCTGAGACAGTATCGGCGTATACAAAACATCCGGGAACGCAAGCTCTACAAGCCCAGCACCGCTTCTTAAAGCACCCGTTGCCGCAAGCACCGCACAGCCGCACATATTTCTGCTGCCGCTGATTATAAGCGCCCTGCCGAACGTGCCCTTGTTGCCGTTTTCGTCTCTTTCGGGAAGCAGTCCTTTTATATATTTTATATCGGGAGTAAATAAACCTTCCATTCCTTCACCTTCAAAAAGCAATTACAATTGCCGTGGCAACCGTTTTTGTATGAGTTATGCTTACATCAAACGAAAGTCCTTCTTTTTCGACAATACACCCTGCCTTCCCCGTGAAAGCCAAATACGGCTTACCGGATTCCTTATGAAGAAGCGACACCTCGTTTAAGGAAAAACCCGAAAGCCCCGTGCCCACAGCCTTCGAAAAAGCTTCCTTTGCGGCAAAAGCGGCGGCAATGTGCGCTGTGTTATAAAAGCGCATTTCGAATTCTTCCCTCTCGCTTTGCGAAAACACGCGATTTAAAAAGCCTTCTTTTTTTAAAGCCTCTTCTATTCTTTCTATATCAACGCTGTCTATTCCCACAAGCATAAAAACACCTCACACCTATTATAGATGTGAGGCGAAAATAAATCAATATTTTTATGCGATTCTTACGGAATCTTTTTTTGCACGCGCATATTTTCCGCTTTCGGAAAAATCGCCTATATCGGTAATTTCGGCATAATTTTTCTTTTTTTCGGAAATTTCCTTAACGCTTAAGTAGCACGCCTTAAAGAAGCACTTAATAAATTTAAACGCTTTTCTTTCAAAACGTATGAGCGATTTTTCGCGGTAAATGCCGTAGCAAACGAGTATAACCGCCAAAATTTCTATTAAAGACTTAAAAAGAGTAATTGTTGTCATAATAATACCTCCGAACACAAAAGGAACATTTGTTTGTTGTGAGCTTATTATAGCACGTCTGAAAATTTTGTCAAGACAAATGTTCGTATTTTTTCTCAAAACCTGTCCCATTTTAGGGACTTTGAGCTATTTTTTTCGATTTTCCCGAAAATCAGTCGCGTTTTTCCGCATTTTTTGCCGCTTTATTTTCCCAAAAAGAACTATTTTTGTTCGCTGCTTTTCACTCACTTCCGTTTTTTCTCATCGAAAAAATTTCGCTTCGCGCTTTTTCCGTACTTATTTCATACTTTTTTTCATAAATTTTTTCAAATAAGCTATTTATATTTTCGTAAATATATTGTATAATAAATCGGTTACAATTTTACGGAGGCTTAAAATGTTTGTAGATAAAGCAAAAATAAGAATAACGGCAGGCAACGGCGGTAACGGCGCTGTAGCCTTTCACCGCGAAAAATATGTTGCCGCGGGCGGACCGGACGGCGGCGACGGCGGCAAGGGCGGAAACGTAGTCTTTAAGGTGGACGATAACCTTTCCACTCTTTCCGACTTCCGCTACAAAAGAAAATACAAAGCACCGAACGGCGAAAACGGCAGAGGCTCACGCTGTAACGGAAAACGCGGCGAGGACCTTATAATAAAAGTTCCCCGCGGAACGGTTATACGCGAGCTTAATACAGGCGCTGTTATGGCGGATATGAGTAAAACCGAGGAATTCATTGCCGCAAAGGGCGGCAACGGCGGCTGGGGCAACACGCACTTCGCAACGCCCACGCGCCAGGTTCCGCGCTTTGCAAAGGACGGCGCGCCGGGTGAGGACTGGGAAGTAACACTCGAATTAAAGCTTCTTGCGGATGTCGGACTTATCGGCTTTCCGAACGTAGGCAAGTCCTCTTTAATTTCCGTTGTAAGCGAAGCAAAGCCCATAATAGCAGACTACCACTTCACAACTCTTATTCCCGTACCGGGCGTTGTAAGAATGGGTCCCGAAAGCAGCTTTGTAATCGCGGATATCCCGGGAATTATCGAAGGCGCAAGCGACGGCGTCGGCTTAGGTCACGAATTTTTAAGACATATAGAGCGTTGCCGTCTTTTGGTTCACGTTGTGGACGTTGCGGGAAGCGAAGGGCGCGACCCCATAGAGGACTTCGAAGCGATTAATTCGGAGCTTGTAAAGTATAACGAGGCGCTTTCCTCCTATCCGCAAATAGTCGCGGGTAATAAAATCGACCTTGCTTCGGACGAGCAAAGAGAACGCTTTAAAAAATATATATGCAAAAAAGGTCTTCCTTATTACGAAATAATCGCCCCCATAGCAGAAGGCACGAAAGAGCTTATTAACGAAGTCGCAAAAGAGCTTTCTTCTCTTCCGCCCGTAAAAATATTCGAAAGCGAGCAAATTACTCCCGACGAAATTTTCAAAGCGTCAAAGCGCGACTTTAAAATCCGCGTTGAAGGCGATGTTTATATCATCGAAGCCGAGTGGCTTGCGAAAATTCTTATGAAAACCGATATGAACGACTACGAGTCGCTTCAGTATTTTCAAAATGTATTGCAAACAAGCGGTATCATAAAAGCTCTCACCGAAAAAGGCATTCAAGAGGGCGACACCGTAAGCATTTACGATTTGGAGTTTGACTATGTCCCCTGATATAAATCCACCCACATTCACCGAGGAAGAAGCGCTTACAGAGCTCAAGGCGCGTATGTACAGCCCCCTCACCCTCGCATTTTTGGGCGACGCCGTGTACAGCCTTCTTGTAAGAGAAATGCTCACAAAAGAGGTCAATCGCCCCGCAGGCGCTTTGCACCGCGATTCAATTAAGCTTGTAAACGCCGCATTTCAGGCGAGTGCGGCAAAAAAGCTCCTGCCGATTTTAACCGAAGAGGAGCTTGCGGTATTCAAGCGCGGCAGAAATGCCCACAGCGCACACTCCCCGAAGAACCAAAGCGATGCCGACTATCGCTATGCAACGGGGCTTGAAGCGGTTTACGGCTACCTTCATCTTCTCGGTAACACCGAACGAATTACATATATTTTCAAAAAAAGCACGGGAGAGTTTTATTTTGAAGAAAAAAACAAAAAAGGCTGAAAAGAAAGCCGAAAAGAAAATACGACCGCACCTTACAAAGGGCGCTGTAAAAACAGTTATTCTCGATTATGCTATAATCCTTCTCGGAACGCTTATTTATGCGTTTTCAGTCGATTATTTCATTGCACCGAACCACATTTCGGCAGGCGGAATAACAGGTGTTTCCACACTTATAAACTACCTTACGGGCTTCCCGATAGGCGTTGCCACGATTATAATAAACATTCCGCTTATAATAATCGCACTTAAAAACTTCGGAATCGGTATGCTCATACGAACTGCTTTCGCAACCTTTTTCACCTCAACCTTTATTGACCTTTTACAGCTGTTCATAAAGCCGTACGAAAGCGACAACCTTCTTCTTGCGGCAATATTCGGCGGCGCAATAGGCGGCATAGGCTTAGGTCTTGTGTTCCTTCGCGGCGGCACAACGGGCGGAACTGACATAATAGCGAAGCTCATAAAGAAAAAACAGCCGCACCGCTCCGTCGGAACTAATATGCTTATGTGCGAGCTTTTCATTATGATAGGCGTGCTTGCGGTCTACAAAAGCATAGAAAGCGTAATGTTCTCGGTAATAGTCGTATTTTTAATGACAAAGTGCATTGACTATGTTGTATACGGTGCATCTCAAAGCAAAATGATAATGATAATTACCGACAAAAAAGACAGCATCGTAAAAAAGATTTTCGAAGACGAGGAAAGCCGCGGAATCACGCTCATCCCCGCTAAGGGCGCATACACAAAAACCGATAAGGATATAATTCTGACGGTTGTTCGCCCCAACGAGGTAATAAGAGTTAATAAGGTCGTTAAGGATATTGACCCCAACGCCTTCACTATTATCTCCGACGCCTCCGAGGTTTACGGCGACGGCTTCCAGAAATCGGACAACTAATCACACTGAAAGGAAACGTAAAAAATGGCTCTTGTAAAAAAAGAAAACATACGCAACTTTTCAATAATCGCACATATCGACCACGGCAAATCAACCCTTGCCGACCGTCTTTTGGAGCTTACGGGAACGGTCTCGAAACGGGATATGGAAAGTCAGCTTCTTGACGATATGGAGCTTGAAAGAGAGCGCGGCATTACAATAAAGGCTCACGCCGTAAAGCTCAATTACAAGGCAAACGACGGCAAGGAGTACAGCTTAAACCTTATAGACACTCCCGGTCACGTCGACTTCAATTACGAGGTTTCGCGTTCGCTTGCCGCGTGCGAGGGCGCAATACTTATAGTAGACGCTTCTCAGGGAATAGAGGCGCAGACGCTTGCAAATACTTATCTTGCACTTGACCACAACTTAGAGCTCGTACCGGTTATAAATAAAATCGACCTTCCTTCCGCAGACCCCGACAGAGTTTGTGCGGATGTTGAAGAAATAATAGGACTTCCGTGCGACGAAGCACCGAGAGTTTCCGCCAAAACAGGCGAAAACGTACCGGAGGTTCTCGAAAAAATAGTAGAGCTCGTTCCCCCGCCCGAGGGTGATGACGACGCCCCCTTAAGAGCGCTTATTTTCGACTCCGTTTACGACAATTACAAGGGCGTTATTGTTTACGTAAGAGTTGTAGACGGCACAATAAAGCCCGGTGACACCATGAAAATGATGGCAACCGGGGCGGAATTTACCGTAGTCGAAACGGGCTATATGAACGCAACCTCACTCTCGCCGCAAAGTAAGCTTTCTTCCGGCGAGGTAGGCTACATAACAGCCTCCATAAAAACCGTAAGCGACGCAAGAGTCGGCGATACCGTAACGCTTGCCTCGCGCCCCGCAAAGGAAGCACTCCCCGGCTACCGCAAGGTAACGCCAATGGTTTTCTGCGGAATTTACCCGGCAGACGGTGCGGATTACGAAAACCTTCACGAAGCACTTGAAAAATTACAGCTGAACGACGCATCTCTTTCCTACGAGCCCGAAACCTCGGGAGCTCTCGGCTTCGGCTTCAGGTGCGGCTTTTTGGGACTTTTGCACCTTGAAATAATTCAGGAACGCCTTGAAAGGGAATACGACCTTGACCTTGTAACTACCGTTCCGAGCGTTATTTACAAAATCCACTTAACAAACGGCGAGGTTGTGGAAATAGACAACCCCACGCATTACCCCGACCCCGCAACGATAGACTACAGCGAAGAGCCCGTTGCCGACGCACACATCTACTCCCCGCCCGAATATGTCGGTGCTATAATGGACCTTTGCCAGGAAAGGCGCGGTACGTTCAAGGATATGACCTACATCTCCTCCGACCGTGTCGAATTAAAATACGACTTACCTCTTAACGAAATTATTTACGACTTTTTCGACGCTTTAAAATCAAGAACACGCGGCTACGCTTCTCTTGATTACGAGGTTTCCGAATACAAGCGCTCGAATCTCGTTAAGCTCGACGTGCTTCTCAACGGCGACGGCGTGGATGCACTTTCCTTTATAGTTCACTCCGATAAGGCTTACGGCAGAGCCAGAAAGATTGCCGAAAAGCTTAAGGATAATATTCCGAGACAGATGTTCGAAATTCCGATTCAGATAGCAATAGGCGGCAAGGTTATTGCCCGCGAAACCGTTAAGGCTATGCGTAAGGACGTTCTCGCAAAATGCTACGGCGGAGACATCACCCGTAAAAAGAAGCTTCTCGAAAAGCAAAAGGAAGGCAAAAAGCGTATGCGCTCCTTCGGTACGGTCGAAGTCCCCCAGGAAGCGTTTATGGCAATTCTCAAGCTCGACGACGATTAATAAAAGCTTCGAAAATACAAAATAACTGCCGAAAAGTTTTTTGTATTATCAAAGCAAACATAATTCTTCCCGAATCGGGAAAGCCGATTGTAAATT
>CAZRXQ010000005.1:6876-27539 GCA_964604065.1 uncultured Eubacteriales bacterium
AATTTTTTATATAAGCCAAGACGGTACACGCCAATTATTTTCATCAATCGGCAACAAATCGTTAGCCATACAAACAACGCTTCCGTTGCCGATTTTAACCTTAAGATCTATTGCCCCCGCAAAAGCTTCGGGGTTTTCAACAGGCTTTAAAACATCAAAATTTTTAACGGCAGCTTTACCGGGCGAAGCCGATTTTTTTATTTCTATCGGAGATAATACTCCGTTTTGATAAATCAACAAATCTATCTCTTTTTGGTATTTGTCTCTGTAATAAAATATCGGCGGCTCTTTACCTGCGTTTAAATAACTTTTATATATCTCCGAAAAAACGTAGCTTTCGAAAAACGCACCTGACATAGCGCCTTTTTCAAGCGAAACGGGATTGTCCCAATTTAAAAGATAAGCGGCAAGTCCCGTATCCAAAAAATGAACAATAGGCATTTTAACAACACGCTTTAACGCATTGTTGTGATAAGGCTGTACAAGCGCCACCACACGAGAAGAGACCAACACAGACAGCCATTTTTTCGCGGTAGGTGCGGAAATACCGACTGCATTTGCAAGCTCTTCATACACAACGGGCTTTGACATATGCGCGGCAACAGCCGTCATAAAATCGTAAAACTGCATCTCATCAGCAACCTGTGTTAAATCACGAATATCACGCTGAAGATATGTTGCGACGTATGAGCGATAATAACTCTCCCAGCTTACATTTTCGTCAGCATAAAGCTCGGGCATAGAGCCCCTGAATATCCTTTCATACGTCTGTGTAAGTCCTTTCGGCTTTTTCTCAGACAGGCGTCGCATTAAAAAATCGGGCGAAGTCTCAAAGGGGGCACTCGGCTCTTTGTATATTTCGGAATCCGAAAGTCCGGCTAAATCGACTATCCCTACCCTTCCGGCGAGACTTTCACTTACATTTTTCATAAGATGAAACGCCTGCGAGCCGGTAATCCAAAAGTCGCCCTTTCTTTTAGAACGGTCAACACTCATTTTAATGTAGGGTAAAATCTCTGTTGCGTATTGAATTTCATCTATCAGTACCGGCGGCGCGTATCTTTGCATAAATAAAGCAGGTTCTCTTTTCGCAAGCATTCTGACATCCGGGTCATCAAGTGTAACATACTTACGTTCAATACCCTCTGCTTTCTCTTTTTCGGCAAGCCTTTGAAGAAGTGTTGTCTTTCCTACCTGTCTTGGACCTGTCAGAAGAAGTACCGGAAACATTTTTGAAACGCGTTCGACCGTTTCCTCGGCAGCTCTTTTAATATATGTCAAGTTAATTCTCCTTTCATCTCTATTATATGCTCATTTCGGCAAAAAAATCCGTCCAAACTAAAATGTGATTTTATTATAAACGACTTTTTTCAATATGTCAACCCCTTCATATTTCAAATATCACACTCCGCGTTTTGCAAATCACACAACGAAAAAACCGAAAACGCACCGTTAAGGTATGTTTTCGGTATTTTGTATTTCGTTACGCTGTTTGCACTTTAATATTTCTTCTTATTTTCAGCCTATTGTATCAAGCTCGCGTCTGAGTGCCTCTACTCCGTCGCCGTTTTGTGCGGAAAACGGAATGATTTTAACCTCACCGAACTCCGAAAGCTCATCCTTTAAGCCTTCGGTGCGCGCCTTATACTCGGTTTTGTTAAGCTTGTCGGATTTTGTAGCGCCCACAATAAACGGAATGTTCATCTCTTTTAAAAAGCGCATCATCATAATGTCGTCCTCTGTCGGCTTATGCCTCATATCGACAAGCTGAACAACAAGCCTTAAATCTCTGCCCGATTTAAAATAGCCCTCCATCATCTCCGCCCAGCGGCGTTTTTCTCCGCGTGCAACCTTTGCGTAGCCGTAGCCGGGTAAATCTACAATCCGTATGTCACCGGATTTAAAAAAGTTGATGGTTATCGTCTTCCCTGGAACAGAGGAAACTCTCGCAAGGCTTTTTCTTCCGAAAAGCTTATTGAGCATTGAAGATTTTCCCACATTGGAGCGTCCCGCAAAAGCTATTTCCGGGAATGTTGAAGGCGGTATCTGCGAAAGCGTGCCGAACGCCGCTTCGAATTCTATTTTTGCATAGTTCATAGCATACCTCACACATACGCGGCAGGAGATGAAAGCACCTTCGTGTCGCAAATTTCAATGTCTTTTTTTGCCGTCCCGTCAAACGCGGGCTCGCATTTAACCTCAAGCGCCAGCTTCAAAACGTCTCCGAGTCTTGAAACGGGAATAAAATCAACAGCCTCTCTGATAACAGCGTCAACCTTCTCAAGGTCGGCTTTGTTCTCTTCGGGAATAATAACCGTTTTCATACCGTTTTTGTAAGCCGCAGTTGCCTTCTCGCGAAGACCGCCTATCGGAAGCACTCTTCCGCGAAGCGTAATTTCTCCGGTCATTGCAATATCGCGGTGGACACGCCTTCCCGAAAGTGCCGAAACAAGCGCAGTTGTAATCGTAACACCCGCAGAAGGTCCGTCCTTCGGCACTGCGCCCTCCGGAACGTGAATGTGAATGTCCTTTGTTTTGTAAAAGTCCGACTCCACGCAAAGAGACTCTGCGTTACTTCTTATATATGTAACCGCGGCTCTTGCGGACTCCTTCATAACTTCGCCGAGAGAGCCCGTAAGCTCAAGCTTGCCGCTTCCCGGGAGCACGGCGACTTCTATTTGCATCATTTCGCCGCCTACGCTCGTCCACGCAAGACCGTTTGCCGCGCCTGTCATATCTTCAAAATTCATTTCGTCCGGCTTGTATTTCACAGCACCGAGATACTCTGAAAGATTGTCGGCTGTAACGGTGATTTTTTCGTTTTCACCCTCAACAAGCTTTACGGCACATTTCCTCAAAAGCTTTTTAATAACTCTTTCAAGATTTCTCACGCCCGCTTCTCTCGTGTAGCCGGAAATAATGCACCTAAGCGCACCGTCCGTAATTTTTACCTGCTTTGACGTAATATTGAATTTCTTAAGCTGCTTCGGAAGAAGATGCTTTTTTGCGATATTGAACTTTTCTTCCGAGGTATAGCTGTAAAGCTCGATAATGTCCATTCTGTCGTAAAGCGGCGCGGGAATTGCCGAGGCGTCGTTTGCCGTAGTAACGAAAAGAACGCGGCTTAAATCGAACGGCACTTCTATGTATCTGTCGCAAAACGCAAAATTCTGCTCGCCGTCAAGAACCTCCAAAAGCGCCGAGGACGGATCACCCTTATAGTCGCTTCCGAGCTTATCTATTTCGTCAAGAAGAATAAGCGGATTATTTGTTCCCGCCTGCTCGATTGCCGTTATAATTCTGCCGGGCATTGAGCCTATGTAAGTTTTGCGGTGACCTCTTATTTCGGATTCGTCCGTAACGCCGCCGAGCGAAATTCTGACATACTCGCGGTTTATAGCCTTTGCAAGAGACCTCGCAACGGAGGTTTTACCAACACCTGGAGGACCGACAAGGCAAAGTATCTGTGAATTGATATCGCCCGAAAGCTTCTTCACGGCAATAAGCTCAAGTATGCGCTCCTTAACCTCCGAAAGTCCGAAATGGTCTTTTTCGAGAATTCTTCTTGCCTTCCCTATATCAAGCGATTCCTTTGAGCTTTTCCCCCACGGAAGCGCCGTCACTCTTTCAAGATATGTTCTTGAAACAGCCGCCTCGGGAGAGCCCGAAGCACTTTTCGCAAGACGGTTGCATTCGTCAAAAAGCTTCTTTTTCGATTTTTCGTCCACGGGAAGCTTTTCAATTTTCTTCTTAAAGCTTTGCGCCTCGTTTGCGGGCGAATCGTCGTCGCCGAGCTCCTTCGAAATTACTTTAAGCTCCTCGCGCAAAAAATAATCGCGCTGATTTTTGTCAAGCTGTTCGTTAACGCGTGACTGAATGTCCGCTTCAAGCGACAATATTTCTATTTCTCTTGAAAGAAGCGTGCACAACAGCTCCGCTCTTTTAAGCGGATTGTTCATACACAAAAGCCTGTATTTGTCCTCGACCTCCAAAACGGTATTTCCGCTTATAAAGTCGGTAAGCCCGGACAAATCGTCCTGTGAAAAAACATTCACCGCAACATCCGCGGCAATTCTCGGCGCAATGTTGCAATATTCCGCAAATGCGTCCTTAAGATTTCTTATAAGAGCCGCTTCGTAAAGCGCGTCGCGCTTTTTTATTTGCAAATCGGGAATTTCCACAGTAAGCCCCTTAACAAACGGAGCGGTCTTTAATATTTCGCCGAGCCCCGCACGGTACTTACCTTCAACTGCAACTCTTATTTCATCGTGTCCCGGAAGCTTAACAAGCTGTTTAATTTCCGCTACAACGCCCACCGTGTGCATATCCGCAAATGCAGGCTCGTCTACGGTCGCGTCCTTTTGTGCAACAAGAAAAACGAGCCTGTTTCCCGAAGCCGCCGTCTTAAGCGCCGAAATTGATTTTTCTCTTCCGGCGTCAAAGCTTATGGACATATTCGGGAATACCACTATTCCGCGAAGCGGCAGTACGGGCATTGCAATTTGTTTGATTTCTGTTTCCATAAAACACAGCGAAAAGCAGGCTTATACGGCCTGCTTATCTCCTTTTGGCCTTTTTAAAATAATCGGCTCCGCTTTGCCGTCTACCGCCTCCGCGGTAATTCTCACCGTTTCAACGGTGGGGTCTGACGGAGCAGTGTACATAACGGGTAAAAGCACCTGCTCGAAAATGGAGCGAAGTCCTCTCGCACCCGTGTCTCTTTCAATGGTAAGCTCTGCAATGCGCCTTAATGCCTCGGGCGTAAACTCCAAGTTAACATTGTCCATCTTGAAAAGACTCGAATACTGCTTCATAAGCGCATTCTTCGGTTCTGTAATGATTCTTACAAGCGCCTCGGTGTCAAGCGCCTTAAGCGCCGTAACAACGGGAATTCTGCCGACAAGCTCGGGAATAAGACCGAATTTTACGAGGTCCTGCGAGGTAACGCGGGACATAAGATCCATTTCCTCAAGCTCCGACTTTGAGCGTATTTCCGCGCCGAAGCCGAGCATTTTTTTGCCGAGCCTGTTTTCGACCGTCTTTTCTATTCCGGCAAAAGCACCGCCGCAAATGAAAAGAATCTTAGAAGTGTCTATTTGTATAAACTCCTGCTGAGGATGCTTTCTGCCGCCCTGCGGAGGAACGTTTGCAACAGTGCCCTCTATTATTTTAAGAAGCGCCTGCTGAACACCTTCGCCGCTTACATCTCGCGTGATTGACGTATTTTCGGACTTTCTTGCTATTTTGTCGATTTCGTCAATGTAAATTATTCCGCGTTCGGCTTTTTTCACGTCGTAATCGGCTGCCTGAAGAAGTCTTAAAAGAATGTTTTCGACATCCTCGCCCACATAGCCCGCCTCGGTAAGCGTTGTGGCATCAGCTATTGCAAACGGAACATCCAAAATTTTCGCAAGTGTCGAAGCAAAAAGCGTTTTGCCCACACCCGTAGGGCCTAAAAGCAATACGTTGCTCTTTCCGATTTCAACATCGTCGGGAGCTTTTTTCCCTATGCGCTTGTAATGGTTGTAAACCGAAACGCTGAGAACCTTTTTCGCTTCCTCTTGACCTATGATGTATTCGTCAAGCTTTTCTTTAATCTCAAGCGGCTTTAAAAGCTTTTTGCCCGCTTTTGATTTTTCTCTTTTAACCTCAGGGGGTGCGCCGTCTATAATGTCAACGCAAAGCTCGACGCACTCGTCGCAAATAAAAACTCCCGGACCTGCTATAAGTCTTTCAACCTCGTCCTGAGTCTTGCCGCAAAAAGAGCAACGGACTATTCTCTTTTCCTCATCATCTCGTGCCAAAATAAGCACCTCCGGTAATTTTTCGTTTTGAAGATTTATCTCTTCTCGATTATCTTGTCAACAATGCCGTAGTCAAGCGCTTCTTTCGCACTGAGCCAATTGTCTCTGTCGGTATCGCGTGCAACCTCTTCAACGGGCTTGCCCGTGTTTTCGGCAATAATTCTGTTAAGACGTTCCTTTGTCTTTTGAATGTGGTCTGCGGCAATTAAAATCTCGGTTGCCTGACCCTGAGCACCGCCCGAGGGCTGGTGAATCATAACCTCGGCGTTGGGAAGAATATAACGCTTACCCTTAGCGCCCGAAGAAAGAAGGAATGCGCCCATAGATGCCGCCATACCCATACAAATGGTGGAAACGTCGCACTTAATATACTGCATTGTGTCATAAATCGCAAGTCCCGCCGGAACGCTTCCTCCGGGGCTGTTAATGTAAAAGCTGATGTCCTTTTCGGGGTCCTGACCCTCAAGATAAAGAAGCTGAGCTATTACAATGCTCGCCGTAGCGTCGTTAACCTCGTCGGAAAGAACAATAATTCTGTCGTCAAGAAGTCTTGAGAAAATATCGTAGGAGCGTTCGCCCCTGTTTGTCTGTTCGATAACATAAGGTACAAGTGCCATAATATGACCTCCCTTTATAAACTGTATTTTGAGTATTGGATATTTTTTATAAAATAATCCGATTTTTCATTCATACCGAATTCGCCGCCTCAGAACAAAACGGACTGCGGCGGCGATATAAGCAAAAATTATTCAGCCTCAGCTTCGGTTGCGGCGGCTTTTTTCTTCGGTGCCGCCTTCTTTGCGGGAGCTTTCTTCTCGGCTTTTTCCTCGGTAGCCGCGGCTTCCGCTTTCTTCTTTGCGGGCGCCTTCTTCTTTGCGGAGGACTTAACGATATCCATAGCTCTTCTGCAAGCGATATCTTCCTTAACATCTGCCTCGGAAACAAGCTCTTTAACTCTCTCAAGCTTCATATCGTAAGCATCGGCATAGCTCTGAAGCTCTTTCTCGACATCCTCGTCGGAAACCTCGACATTTTCAAGCTTAACGATTTTCTCAAGAGCAAGACGAAGCTTTACGGACTTCTCGGCGTCTGCCTTATAGCTCTCGCGAAGCTTTTCGATATCCATTCCGAGATAGCCGAGATACATATCAAGTGTGATTCCCTGCATCTGAAGGTTGTAGTTAAACTCGTTAATGCGGTTGTCAACCTCTTTTGTTATCATAACCTCGGGAATCTCAACCTCGGTGTTCTCTATAAGAACATCAATAACGGCATCCTCAAATGCGTGCTCTGCCGCGTGCTCTTTTCTTTCTTTGATTTCTTCCTCAAGGTGCTTCTCGTAATCGGCAACAGTGTCGAACTCGCTTACGTCCTTAACGAACTCGTCGTCATAAGCGGGAAGCTCCTTTTTGGTGATTTTGTTAAGCTTAACCTTAAATACAGCGGGCTTGCCTGCAAGCTCTTCTGCGCCGTACTCCTCGGGGAAGGTAACGTTTACGTCAAACTCGTCGCCTGTTTTGTGACCGATTACCTGATCCTCAAAGCCGGGGATAAACATACCCGAGCCTAATTCAAGGTCGTGATTCTCGCCCTTGCCGCCTTCGAAAGCAACTCCGTCAATAAAGCCTTCGAAGTCGATGTTAGCTGTGTCGCCCTTCTTAGCTGCCTTATTTTCAACAGTTACCATTCTGGCATCCTTTTCAAGAGCCTTGTTAACTTCTTCTTTTATTTCGGACTTTTTAACGGTAACCTTTTCCTTTTCGGCTGTAATGCCCTTGTAAAGCTTAACCTCAGCCTCGGGCTTTACGGTAACCTTAAGTCTTACGGTGAAGCCGTTTTCGTTAATCTCTTCAAGCTTGTCGTCAAAGGGAGCGTCAACGGGAACAATGCCCGCTTCCTTGACAGCCTCATCAAAGAGTGTGGGATACTCTGCGTCTACGGCGTCGTAAAGAAATACCTCTTTGCCGTAATAAGTTTCAATTACATGTTTGGGAGCTTTGCCCTTGCGGAAACCGGGAACGTTGTATTTACCCTTGTTTTTGGAATAAGCCTTCATAACAGCCGACTTGAAAGCGTCACCCTCAAGTGCTACAAGAAGCTCATATACGTTGGTTTCTACTTTTTCGCAAGACTTTAAACTCATTTGAAAACATCCTTTCTGACTGCGAACCTATAATCAACTCAAGGATTATAGCACATATATTTTTCAATTTCCACTGTTTTTTAAATAATTTTTGCAAAAACGGGAAAAAAACAGTAAAAAATCGGTTAAACGGTTATTAATTTGGGGCAAAACCCGAGCTTATCGGCAGAAACGAGGCGAAAAACCGTGCCGTCGCTTTCGATGAGTGCGTCCTCAGGCGACACAAATCCGTGAAGATGACCGAAAAAGCAGCGCTTTACACCGTACTCCTTTATGACTCTTAAAAGCTCCTCACAGCGCCTTGCCGAGGAAATAGGCGGATAGTGCAAAAATACGGTAAGCTCGCCGTCAAGAAGCTTCGCTTCCTCAAGAGACGCCCTGAGCCTTCCCGCTTCCCTCGCTATTACCTTTTTGTCAAATTCCGCTGTATCATCGTAAAACCAGCCGCGTGTGCCGGCTATTGCAATGCCGTTTGCAAGATATGCGTTGTTGTGAAGAATATGAATCGACGAAAAGCCGTTCTCGTTTATAAACGCATTCATCTTATTCATAGTGCCCCACCAGTAATCGTGGTTGCCCTTTGAAATTATTTTCGTTCCGTTCAAGGAGTTAATAAATTCAAAATCCGCTTTAGCGCTTTCAAGGCTCATAGCCCACGATATATCACCGGGAATTACGACGGTATCGTCCTCTTCCACTACGGCGTTCCAGTTTTTTTCGATTCTCTCGGCGTGGTTTTCCCAGCCCTTAAAAATATCCATGGGCTTGTCGCAGGAAAACGACAAATGGAGATCGCCCATTACAAAAACAGACATATTAAATTCCGAGCATGGCGAAAACGGCGTCTGCCATTTCGTCCTTGTTTATTACCTTATCAAAGCGCACACTCTTGCTTTTAAGACTCTTAAGCTGTTCGGGCGCTTCGACCTTCGTTAATAAAGAAAGCTTTTCAAGCGTTTCGAATTCGCTGAGCTCTTCCGAGCTCTCGCCCAATGCCGAAAGCACCGATGCCGAAAACTTAAACGGCGAAGCTGTGGAAGCTACCGATACGGGTGTTTTGTCGCCCGTTTCTTCGAGATAATCCGAAAGCACCGCAAGCGCAACCGCGGTGTGCGTGTCCGCAAGATATCCGTATTTTTCGTAGGTCTCTTTTATTGTGGCTTTGGTTTTTTCATCATCGCAAAAGCCCGCAGAGAAGACTTCCGATATTTTCCTTTTAACCTCTTCGCTTACCTCGTATCTTCCCGTTTCCTTGAGTGATGCGAACCACTCGTTTACGGTGTCGGAATTTCTGCCGCAAAGAAGGTACAAAAGTCTTTCGAGGTTGCTTGAAATAAGAATATCCATAGACGGCGAAACGGTTGTGTAAAACTCTCTGTTTCTGTCGTATACGCCTGTTTTAATAAAATCGGTAAGGACGTTATTCGCATTGGAAGCGCAAATGAGCTTTTTAACGGGAAGTCCCATTTCCTTTGCTAAATACGCCGCTAAAATATTGCCGAAATTCCCGGTGGGAACAACAAAGTTAACGCTTTCGCCGAAGGAAACCGCACCGCTTTCGACCATATCGCAATAAGACGAGAAGTAGTAAACTATCTGCGGTGCAAGCCTTCCCCAGTTAATTGAGTTCGCGGAAGAGAATACGAGATTGTTCTTTTCGAATTTTGCGAGAATTTCTTTATTTGTAAAAATCGACTTAACGCCCGTTTGTGCATCGTCAAAGTTACCCTTAATGGCGCAAACGCCTACGTTGTCGCCCTCTTGAGAAGTCATTTGAAGCTTTTGCATGGGGCTTACGCCGTTATCGGGATAAAACACGAGTATCTTTGTGCCCTTAACGTTTTTAAAACCCTCAAGTGCCGCTTTTCCAGTATCACCGGAGGTTGCCACAAGTATTACTATTTCCTTGTTGTCAAGGTTTTTCTCTGCCGAAACCGTCATAAGGTAAGGCAGAATCTGAAGTGCCATATCCTTAAACGCGCAGGTAGGACCTCTGAAAAGCTCAAGCACGTTTACGTTGTCGTGAAGCTTTACGGTAGGGGCTGTTTTTTCACTTGAAAACTTGCCCGCCTTATATGCGCCCGAAACGCACATAGAAAGCTCTTCTTCCGAAAAATCCGAAAGGTAAAGACCGAGTATTTTTTTTGCGCGTCCTATATAATCCATAGCGCACAGCTCTTTTATTTCCGAAAGCGACACCTTGGGAATTTCCGTAGGTATGTAAAGTCCGCCGTCGGGCGAAATGCCGTCAGCTATTGCCTTTGATGCACTTACTCTTACACTGCTGTCTCTTGTTGATGTATAAAGCATAATAACACTTCCCTTTTTACTTTCCTTATTTTATCAAATCAAATCGCACTTGTCAAGAACAGCCCTTAAGTCAAGCTGCGCACTCTATTCATAATCGCATTTTCCCGAAACGAGAAATACGGAAAGTCTTTTAAGTGATGTAAAAAACGTAAGCCTTTTAATTTCCTCAGTCGAAACAATGCTGTATTTTGCAAGTGTTTCGCCGTCTAAGGTGATAATTATTTTCCCGAGATTTTGCCCCTTTAAAACCGGCGCTTCAACATCCACGGGAAGCTCTGCCGTTTGCTCCGCTCTTTCTTCATCGCCTTTTTTCACAAGAAGTCTCGAAAAGCCCTCAGCCGTAGGGGTAAGCTTCGTTTTTTCGCCGCCTATAACCTTTAAATCGGTAATAAGCGAAAAATCGGGAGTAAGCTCCACGGAGCTGTAATTAGAAAAGCCCCACGAAAGAAGCGCCTTTGCCGTCTCGAACCTGTCGGTGCTCGTGTCGCTTCCGAGAACCACCGCAACAAGATGAAGCCCGTCGCGCTTTGCCGATGCCGAAATACAACAGCCTGCCTTGTCTGTAGTGCCCGTTTTAAGTCCGGTTGTGCCGCTGTAAAACCGCACAAGCTTATTTGTGTTAACAAGCTCTGTTTTTCCGTCTCTTAACGAATCCATCCAAACGGTAGAATAATTTTCAATCATTTCGTGCTTTAAAAGCTCGCACGACATCACGGCAATATCGCGTGCCGTGGTCTTATGGTCTACCGCCGTATCGTCAAGCCCCGTGGCATTTTCGAAAACGGTGTTTGTCATATTAAGTTCCTTTGCGCGGGCGTTCATAAGAATAACAAACGCCTCCTCGCTTCCCGAAATATATTCACCCAAGGCGCAGGCGGCGTCGTTCGCACTGCCTATAACTGTCGCTCTTAAAAGCTCGTCAACCGTCATTACCTCGCCCTCTTCAAGCCAAATCTCCGAGCCGCCCTTCGAAGCGGCGCTTTTTGAGCAGGTAACCTCGTCGGTAAGAGAAATTTTACCTTCTTCAATTGCCTCGACCGTCAAAAGAATCGTCATAATTTTTGTTACCGAAGCGGGAAAAAGGCGCTCGTCTGCATTAAATTCGGCTAAAACAATTCCCGTATCCACATCGGCAAGTACTGCCGATTTCGCTTTTATTTCAACGGGAATGTCCGTATTAACAGCGTAATATCCGCTCACCGTTTCGGCGGACTTCTCTCCGCTGTTTCCCGCAAATGCAAAAAGGGTTGTTGAAAAAGCCGTTAAAAAAGCAAGAAGGAAAACGAGAATTCGCATCATATATTTTTTCATTCAGTAAACACCTCGAAAAATATATATGATTCCCGCTTCCTTCAAATGCAAAACAGTATATTTTATCGGATAATATATTTTAAAATTTCCTCCGGCGTTTCGGCAAATACCTTACCGCCGTTTAAAGTAAGCGTCTTTTTATTTCTGAAGCCCCACAAAACGGAAATGCACTCCATTCCCGCATTCTTTGCGGTTTTAATATCCACCTCGGAATCGCCTATGTACACGGCTTTGCTTTTTGGGGCAGAAAGCACTTTTAAAACCTCGTTAACTGAGTCCGGTGTGGGCTTACGGCGAATGCCCTCGCGCTCGCCCACGGCAAATAAAAACAGCCCGTCGAAATATTTTTCGCAAAGTGCCTGCACCGCATAATCAGCTTTGTTCGAAACAACCGCCGTTTTTATTCCCCTCTCCTTAAGCGTTAAAAGAAGCTCCTTTATGCCGTCATACGGCTTTGTGTTGTCGGCACAGTGAAGTGCATAATATTCGTTAAACGCCGAAAACACGGCATCCGCATCATCCTTATTCGTGCCTTCGGGTACGGCAAGCTCCACAAGCCTTCTTATTCCGTTGCCGACAAACGCTCTTACCTCTTCCCTGCTTCTTTTGGGAAAGCCCAAAGTATTAAGTGCAAAATTCGTTGCGAGATACAGGTCTTGGAGCGTGTCAAGCACCGTCCCGTCAAGGTCGAAAATCGCAAGCTCCGTTTTCAAAATTACCACTCCTTAACAAACACACTGTCGGGATATTCGCTCGAAACATCGTTATAATAATCAAGCTCGATATAATTTTCTTCGCTGTTCAAAGCGAACGCCACGCTCGCGGTGTGCGTCCCTTGAGTTCCGATTTCGCCCGGCTCGAAAAGATTCTTTTGCGGATAAAGCTTTAATTCGTTTCCGCTTTTGTCGTATGCCTTAAAATGAGAATTGCCTATAACAAGCCCGTCCTTAATATCGTTATTCGTATATTCGTAAACGATAACGCAAACGCGCTTAGCCTCGGGCGCGTCCTGCTCGTCGGTGTCGGGCACATCGTCGTAAACGGCGGTTATTGTAAGAGAATAGTTTCCTTCGGGCGCTTTATACGAAACGTTTTCCGAAACCTTCACCTCGGAAGCTCCCGCATTAAGCTTCGAATTAAGAGAATTGTGAGCCTTGGAGGCTAAAACAATGCCGAAGGTAATTATAACAGCAGCCGCAATAAACGATAAGCAAAACACAAACGGACGCTTCATCATAAAAAATCACCTGATTTCAATAAATTTTTTAAGCTTAAAGGAGTACAGATAAACCTCGTCAATACTCACGCCCTCGCATTCCGAAAAGGCGGTTTTGTATATTTCAAGCTGATTTTTGTACATATTAACAAGCTTTTGCTCGTCTGAAACATTGTCGGTCTTATAATCTATAATAACACCGCTGTCCCCTTTTACAAAAGCACAGTCAAGCTTTCCTTCGAGTACTATAGACTCAGAGCGCATTTCCTCGGGAAGCCCTTCGTAAATATCCCCCGCATTTCTCAAAACGGAAAATTCGTATTCCTTAAAGACCCTGTCCGCAGACAACAGCCTTTTTCCCACGGGCGAGCTTAAAAACGCACTCACCGCATCAATATCCACCGCCTCGGCTTCCTTTTGTGTCAGCCTTCCCGAAGCTACAAGCCGAGCCGTCTCCTTCTCGGTATCGTCATACGCATTTTTAAAGTCGCAAAGCTCCAGGAATTTATGCACCGCAGTACCGCGCACCGCACCGCTTAAGGTATCTCCCGCAAACGACGGCGTTTCGGTTGCGAAGAATTCTCTTCTCATCACAGCCGATTCAAGAGACGATGCCGTTCTTTTCGCAAGAACGCCCGAAAGCGCTTCGTAAGGGTACACAAACTCCGCACTCTCCTTCACCTTTAAAAGAAATTCCCCGTCGCACTCCGCGAGAGCCTCTTCGTTTTCGTTCTCTTCAGGCGCATTCTCGTCATATACGGAATGCTCGAATTTAAACCTAAAGCCCGAATCGTCCTGATGATATGTATTCCAGCTGCAAAGCGCTCTGAGCCCGTCCGCGTCACTGTGAAAAGCAAAGCACGAAACAATAAGCGCGGCATACGACGGACACTTTAAAACGTAAACCGGGTCAATCGGCAACGTGCTTTCGTTCCCCGAGGACATTAAAAGCTCCGAGACCATTTTATAAATCGCGTCATTTGTGTTGGTGCAAAACATCACAAGCCTGTCTCTTGCGCGTGTCATTGCAACATAAAGAATTCTAAGTTCCTCCGAAACAATGCTGTTTTTAAGCGCCGTTTCCGAAGCTATTGACGACACCGTTTCATATGAAGTAAACTTTTCGTCATCGCGAAGCTTTAAGCCTATGCCCGCTTCCTTTGAAACCATCATCGAGCTTCTGATATCCTTGAAATTGTATTGCTTAAAAAGATTTGCGATTATTACAATCGGGAATTCAAGTCCCTTACTTTTGTGAATCGACATAACCCTTACGGCATTTTTTGTGTCGCCCGAAGCGGAAATGCGCTTAAGCGCTTTGTTTTCCGACAAAACGTCAAGGTATCTTATGAATGCAAAAAGTCCCGTTCTTTTGTTATCCGTAAAGGTCGTTGCCGCGGAAATTATTCCGCTGACAGAGGCGGCTCTTTGTGCGCCGTCCGGAAGAGATAGATAAATATCGTTAATTGCCGTATCGTCAACCACGAACTTCACAAACTCGTCCATAGGATATGTAGCCGCAACATTCCTGTAAAGCTCAAGTTTTTTCAAAAAAGCTGCGGCTTTTTCGTTTTCCTTCGCGTATTCGATAAGCGAAAAATAAAGCTCACCGTTTCTTTTTAAAAGGCGCATTTCCGCCATTTCGTCAGGTGTAAAGCCGAAAAGCGGCGACATCAGGACGGAAGCCAGCGGAATATCGAGAAGCGGATTGCACACGGCTCTCAAAAGCGATATAAGCACCGTTGCCTCTTTCGCATTTTCAACCGGTGCGTCGTTCTCGGAAAACGACGGCACACCCACGCTTTGAAGAGCGTTACAATATATTTCCGCCTTACTCTTTGCGCTTCTCGAAAGAATGCAAAAATCGCCGTATTTGCACGCTCTTTCCGTTTTTTCTTCCTTGTCGTATATCCTGTCACCTCTTAAAACAGCCGCTTTAATGTACAGTGCGATTTTTTTCGCCTCGTATTCCACAGCCTTAGCCGAGCCGAGGGTCGGCACGTCAAGTAAAAAGAGCTCACAATCCGCGTCTTCTTTTTCTTCGTAGCACATCGCGCCGTAATTAAGCCTTTCGCTTTCGTCGTAGGCTATGCCGCCCACTTCCTCGCTCATTATTTTCGAGAACACAAAATTCACGGCTTCGGTAACGCCTTTGCGGCTTCTGAAATTCGCATTAAGCGCAATTTTCGAAGGCGCTGTTTCTCCGCAATAATCGGGAAGCGCCTTTTTTTGCGCCGTAAATAGCTCCGGGCTTGCAAGACGGAAGCCGTAAATGCTCTGCTTCACGTCGCCCACGCAGTAAAGGTTTTCGGAATTTCTCGAAACGGCTTTAAAAATAATATCCTGCGCCGCGTTCGTATCCTGATATTCGTCTATAAGAATCTCCTTATATTTTTCGCACAGCGCATCGGCAAGCGGCGTTCTTTTAAAGGTGTCGCCGTCCGGGAAAACAAGAAGCTTAATGCACATATGGCAAATATCGTCAAACGAATATTTATTAAGACGCTTCTTTTCCTCGTCCACTCGCTTTGTAAGAAGCTTAACCGAAGAAACAAGCTTTTTAACAACGGGATAAAGCTTTTCGCAGTCCTCCTTGTGCTCCCACGAAAACGGCGGATGCTTTTCGCCGAAACCTTCCACATCCTTCTTAAAACCGTCGAAGGCATTTTTCACAAAGCTTTTAACGTTCTCGCTTGCTTTTCTCGCATTGAGCCTTTCGGAAGAAAAGGAAGTTTCGTAAAGGGCTTTTAAAAACTCATCCCACGTTCTGTTTTCAGCAAGCAGAGAAAGAACATCGGCACTGTTTTTCGCAAGCGAAAGCTTATCAACATACCCGTCGTTTATGTTGCCGTCCTTCTGTGCAAATTCAACGGCTTTTTTTAATTTTTTCGAATGAAGCGAAAAAACTCTTTCGTAATGACCGAGAATAATCTGTGCCCATCTTGAGCCCTCAAGAGGTGAATCGGGATTGAATTCCTCGGCTGTTTTTTCAAGCCAGGCTTCGGGGTCGGGATATGCCCGCGAATATCTGTAAAGTGCCAAAATGTTTTCCGATAAAACAGAATCGTCGCGCTCCGTCAAAAACAGTCCGTTAAGCACCTTAAAGCTGTCGGAATTTTCTTCGTAAAGCTCTTCGGTTATTTCCTCGGTCTTTTTCTTTAAAAGGTCTTTTTCGTCGGCTTCGTCAAGCACGGAAAAGTCTGAAGAGACCCCCGCAAGATGAAAATTCTCTCTTACGGTTTTCGAGCAAAACGAGTCTATAGTGCATATATCGGCAGTCGGCAAAAGCTTGAGCTGTCGCTTAATATACGCACTGCCCGTGGCTTTGAGTTCTTTTTTCAAAGCGGCTTCTATTCTTTCCTTCATCTCGCCTGCCGCGGCACGCGTAAAGGTTACAACAAGAAGCTCGTTTGCAAGGCACGGCTCGGCTGTATCGCAAAGTATGTTTTTTACTCTTTCGGTTAAAACGGAGGTTTTCCCCGAGCCTGCGGCGGCGGTAATCAGAGTTTGAGCGCCGCGCACCTTAATGGCGTTTTCCTGTTCATTCGTCCAACCCATAATTTTCCGCCTCCTTGTCGAGAATTTTGAGAGCTTCCGTATGCCTGAGTGAGGAAAGCTCCTTAAAGGGATCGGAGTCCTCTCTTTCGCATACTGTACGATATTTACAATATTCGCACGGACTTTTGTTTTTAAATACCGACGGCATAATCTCCGTTTTGCCTTTATGAAGGGCATTACCCATATCGGTTATTTCTGAATCTATAATTTTCGAAAGTGTTTTAAACTGGGAAACAGAATAATAGTTACCCTTAAGAGAATCGCCTTTTGAGTTATAGCTTACGGGAAGATAATCGGGGAAGCGGTCTACACCCATACCGTTAAGCGAAACGGGGCTTGAAAGAAGCATTCCCGAAAGCTTGCCGGAAGCGCGTTTTATATTCTCTACTTCATCCTCCGACGGATTTCTTTCGCTTAAATAGTCGGAAATACCTATTCTTGAGGGAAGATACAAAATCCCCGCGGGAAGCGCCTTGCCGTAGCGTTCCCTGCCGTTTTCAAGAAGCGTCATAAGATACAACACAGGCTGAATGTTTAGTCCCGAAAGAAGCGCCGAAAGGTTAAACTCCTTTTTGCCCGTTTTGTAATCTATAACTCTTAAGTACGTTATACCGTCCTTTTCCATAATATCAACACGGTCAACAGAGCCCGTAATGCGCGCCTCGCCCTCTTCGAGAGGAAGCTTGTAGGGCGGTATGTCCTCGCCTATTTTAAGCTCAAAATCCACAGGCTCAAAGCTTGTCACGGAAAATTCCGCACGAAGACGCTCCACAACGGTAAGTACTATTTCCGTAAGCCTTGTATAAAGGAACATAAAGCGCTTCGTCTTATTTTCTTTTCCGCCCATATTTTCGTCAATGTACTCGTCAAGCACCTCCGAAATATACTTTTCAAGTTCAGATATTTCGACCGTCGTGAGTGTCTTAAAGCCGTAATGCTTCAAAACCCTTTCGAGAACATAGTGAATAGCCGTACCGCTTTGCCGCGGGTCAAGCTCCGCCTTTTCAAGCGTCTTAAGCTTAATGCCGTGGCGGCAAAAATATCCGAACGGACACTTGTAATAATCCTCAATACGGCTTGCCGAAATATTTATGTTTTCGCCGAAAAGCTCGGTCGAAGCTTTTTTGTTTTCGAATTCAAGCGGCTTTTTATTAAAAAGTCTGCTTACCGCCTCGGTTCGTCCCTTGTATTCGGGCTTTTCCGAGAAGTATTTCAAAAGAGCCGTCTTTTTACCGTCGTTAACGGAATACATAGCGGAAAGCTCTCTGAACGCCGAAGCCTCGCTTTCGATTCTGTATTCGGGGCTCATTTTCGAAACGCAAACGGGCTTGACCTCGGGAAGAAGCGATAAAATATCCGATATAAGCGGCGAGCATTCCGTTGCCGCACCGTCCGAAAGCGTTCTGTAGGATAGGAACAGCTTTTCCGTAGCGGCGGTAAGCGCGCAGTATGCAATAAAGCGTTCCTCTTTTGCGGCGTATTCAAACGGCGTTCGAAGCTCTATGCCGTTTTCAAAAAGAAGAAGTCTGTCGCTGTCCGTAAGAATACCGCCCGAAACGTTTACAAGCGGAAATTCATCGCGGTTAACGCCCACAAGAAACGCAACCTTTACATTGCTTGTCCTGATTCTGTCGGCATTTCCCACCGTAACCTCGTCAAGTCCCTGCGGAATGTCGCCGACCTCTCTTGAAACGGCAAGTGTTTTAAAATAGCCGTACCACTTTTTAAGCGAAATGTATTCATCCCTGCAAAAAGAAGCAAGGTCGTCAAGCACTCTTATAAGCTGTCCCCAAGAGCGCTTTACTCTGTCCGCTTCCTCGGGAAAGCCATCCTCTTCAAGATTTTTATACACATTAAAAAGTCTGTCGGTAACGCAAATTTCCGAAAGAAACGCGAAAAACGCCTTGCATATATCTAAGCCCGTTTTGCCCTCTGCTTCTTTTTTAAATTTCGCAAGAGGCAAAACCGCACGCTTTCTCAGCTCGTTGAGCTTTAAAAGCTCTTCTTTTGATTTTTCCGAATCCGCAACGCCGAAGCCTTCGGGATTTAAAGTAAAATCGGAAAGCCACGCCTTACCCTGCACACCCCACACAAGCGAATATTTTTCAAGTCTTGCGCTTTCCTCGAATGTAAGCGGCGAAAGCGGCGACTTTAAACAACGCATTATGTTTTCGGTTGAAAACGACTCGGTAATGCAGTCAAGGCAGGCAAAGCAAAACGCAAAAAGCGCCTCGAATTCAAGCGGTCTTTTGCTGTCCTTGTAAACGGGAATGCCGTAGGAAAGAAGCGTATCCGTAAGCTCTTTTTTGTAAGAATTTGCCGTTCTTTCTATAATTACAATATCACGAAGACGGTATTTGCCGCTTCTTAAAAGCTTTTTAATTTCGCACGCAACGGCGCGGCATTCCGAAAGCTTGTCGTCGCACTTTAAAATTTTTACCGTTCCGTCCGACGAAGCCTTCGGCACGGCGTTTTCGGAATAAATGTTTTGTTCTATATATGAAATATCCTCACTGTAGCCCTTTGAAGCTCTGAGCTCAATGGGATTTGAAATTTTTACGTTTTTCTTTTTTGCGGCGGAAATAAGCTTTGCCTCGAAATCCGCGGTAAATTCAAACGGGCCGTCCGCTTCTGCGGGCTTTTCCGTACAAAGTGTTATGTATACATCATTTGAAAGCTGTGCCGCCGTACCGATGCAGTCAAGCTCGGGACTCGAAAACGACCTGAAGGAATCGACGAAAACGGTCTTTCCTTCAAAAAACGAAGCGCACGCCTCGGACTCGTTAAAAAGCTTAAGCGCGTCCGTGTCGTCAAAATAGCCGTTTTTTAAAATCGCCTCGTACGTATCGCTTATTAAAAGAAGCTCTTTAAGCTTTTCGTTCAAAAAAGCATTGTCGGAGTTTTCGAAAAACCTATCAAAATCCTCGTCGCTTGCACCGGAAAGCTTTAGCTGCTTGTTAAAAACCGTAAGGCTGTTTAAAGAGCCCGTGTTCTCTCCGAGACCTGCGAAAATATTAAGCCTGCCCTCAAGTGAATCAAGTGCTTTTTTCATTGTAACGGCTTTTATTCCGTCATCGGCAGTCGGCAAAAGCCCGGTGTTTTGCTCTCTCAGCTTCGTTTTGGCAAGCCTCGAAAAGCTTGTCACCGTAACGCGCTTTGTTTTTGCGGCACCCAAATGGCGCAAAAGCTCGCGCTCCGTAACAAACGAAAACTGTTCGGGCACAATAAGAACAGGCGCACCGTTTTCATTATTTAAAACCTCTTCTATCAGCTTAAAAAGAAGTTCCGTTTTGCCGCTTCCCGCTCTTCCGCGAATAATCTTGAGCATTTTAAACCGCCTTTTCGTTTTTTCACGGCAAACCGCCGTATACTTAAAGTATAGCACATTAAATCATTTTTTTAAATATATTTTTAAAAATACAAAAAAAGAATATACAACACATAATCGGAAATAATATTGCCGAAAGGAGTTGAGCGATATGTGGGATAAAATTGCGCTGATACTCGTAACCGTAGGCGCACTGAATTGGGGCGCCGTCGGACTTTTTAAATTTGACATAGTTGCCTGGATATTCGGCGGTCAGGCGGCAACCGTTTCAAGAATAATATATATTCTTGTGGCACTCGCCGGAATATGGTGCATCTCCTTCCTTTTCAGAGAGGATACCCCCGTTCCCGTGGAAGCCGGCAATTCCGACAACTGATTTTTTAAAAAAAGAAGGGCTGTAAAAAACCGATGCTTTTACAGTCCCTTTTTTTATTTATTTCTGTTCAACGTCAATCGAAACAATGGTGTATACCATAACTCCTCGCGGTGCTTCAACGGTAATCTCGTCGCCTACCTTGTGACCGATAAGAGCCTTTCCGACCGGTGATTCGTCGGAAATTTTGCCTTCGTCGGGATTTGCCTGGGCAAAACCGGTAATTTTGAAAGTGGTTTCGGCACCGGTGGAAGCGCTTTTGATTGTAACGACCGAGCCGATGTGAACAAGCTCCGTGCTTATGTCCTCTTCCATAATTTTGGCATTTGCAATCATAACCTCAAGCTCGCTGATTTCAGCCTCAAGCTTAGCCTGGTCGGACTTTGCCTCATCATATTCGCTGTTTTCGGAAAGGTCGCCGAACGAACGCGCAACCTTAAGCTTCTCCGCAGCTTCCTTTCTGCCGACGGATTTAAGATGCTCAAGCTTGTTTAAAAGCTCCTGATATCCTTCATGAGTTAATACAGTTTCCATTAAAAGAGCCTCCTGTTTGTGAACTCTCAAATTTTTACTAATACATTATACAGACTTCCCCCGCAAATGTCAAGCACAAAGTGCAC
>CAZRXQ010000006.1:0-11617 GCA_964604065.1 uncultured Eubacteriales bacterium
TGCTCGTAAACCGGTGCTAAAAACAGCGCTCTGTTTTCGTTTTTGTAAAAAAGCTCAAACGCCTTGTAAAGCACGCTGTCTATTTCTGTTTCTTCACCCGGGTGCGCGTTTATATACGCTATATTGTTAACGCCTTCAAACTGCTCGTACGCATTAAAAAGCTTATGTGCGTTTTCACAAGCCTCGCTGTAGGCAGCCGAAACCTCTTTGTATTCCGCCGAAGCCGCCATACCCTTGCCTTCGAAGTAGTACTGAAAAACAAATTCGTTACCGCAATTTTCGGTTGAGCTTGAAGCTTCAACCGCGTTCCAGCCGCTTCCCTTTGACAAAAGCGATGTAAAACCTACAGTTAAGCTTACTGCGGCCATTGCAAGAAGCAACACAGCCGCAGCAATTCTTAATTTGAAATGTTTTTCCGAAAGCTCTACTTTCGTGACGGGTGGCAAATTCGGCGTATTGTTTTTCGCCGTTCGCTTCATATCAAAGCACCGCTAAGCCAAGGCACAGGCAGAACAGCGCAATAATAACAGCGCGTGTAATAAGTCCCACAACAGCGCCTTTTTTAAACGCCTTAAAGTTCTTAACGTGGTGGAAGTGCCTGAAAATAAAGCCCGCAATAAGTCCCAATATCGGAAGGAAGAACGATAAAATCGAATACCATTTACTGCCCGTATCGTGAACGGGAGTTTCAAGAAGGTGCTCCTCTTCCTCGGTAAATTCGCCCTTTTCCTCGGCAAGCTCTACAGCGTCGCTTTTTTGCTCGCCGCTTGAAATGTTGAGCGTCTGAAGCGGCTCGTTTTTCTCGCGAACTGCCTTGTACTCTTCTATTTCCTTCTTATTGCCGTAAACAAAGTGGTCGTGACCGATGTCTACAAGCTCGGGCGCGTCCTCACTGTAATCGTGAACGGACGGATCGTAAGTAAACAGAACCTTGTTTTTCTCTATTTTCGGGTCGGGAATCGGAATAGCCGAAATAAGCGAGCGTGTATACGGATGAAGCGGATAGTCGAAAAGCTCCTCTGCGGTTGCAACCTCGACAATATCGCCCTTGTAAATAACGCCGATTCTGTCCGAAATAAAGCGGACTATGGAAAGGTCGTGTGCTATGAAAAGGTACGTTGTGCCCTTTTCTCTTTGGAACTTTTTAAAGAGGTTGAGAACCTGTGCACGAATGGAAACGTCAAGTGCCGAAATCGGCTCATCCGCAACAACAAGCTCGGGCTCCATAACCATAGCTCTCGCAAGACCGATTCTCTGGCGCTGACCGCCGGAAAATTCATGCGGATATCTTGTAAGGTGCTCGGGAAGAAGACCAACCTCGTTAATCATATTTTCAACCTTTTTAACGCGGTCGTTCTCATTTTCGAAAAGGTGGAAATTGTAAAGACCCTCGGAGATGATGTAATCAACCGTGGCGCGCTCGTTAAGAGAAGCCGCCGGGTCCTGGAAAACCATCTGAATGTTTCTTATAACCTCACGGTCAAGTGAGTGCGGTATTTTGCCGGAGATGCGAACGCCCTTGTAAAGGATTTCGCCCGCCGAGCAGGGGTTAACTCTTATAACGGCTCTGCCGATTGTGGTTTTGCCCGAGCCCGACTCACCTACAAGTGAGAAGGTTTCGCCCTTGAAAACGTCAAATGAAGCGTTCTTTACGGCTTTAACCGCATTGTCGCCCTTGCCGAAGGTAATATCGACATTTTTAAGTGACAAAAGAACCTCTTTACCGTTCTCGTTAATAGGACCGTGCTCCGGGAAATGAGCGGCGCTTGCCTGCTGTGCTGTTTTCTTTTCCTTACTCACCTTGAGCACCTCCTATATTGAATGATTTAATAAGCTTACCGTGAATATCGTTAATGATATCGGGCTTTTTAACCTCGGGAGTTCTCGGGTCAAGAAGCCAGGTTTTAGCGTAGTGCGTTTCAGAAACCTTAAACATAGGCGGCTCTAAAAGAGTATCTATCTTAAGGCAATAGGGGTTACGCGGCGCAAACGCATCGCCGACGATTTTGTTGTAAAGTGAAGGCGGCGTGCCGGTAATGGAATAAAGCGTTGTGTTCTTTTCGGCAAGCTGAGGAAGCGACGAAAGAAGCGCCCAGGTGTAGGGGTGCTGCGGCTCGTAGAAAACATCCTCTACCGTGCCGAGCTCTATTACCTGACCCGCATAAAGAACCGCAACGCGGTCGGCGATATTCGCAACAACGCCGAGGTCGTGGGTAATGAACACGATTGTATAATTAAATTCCTTTTGAAGGTCTTTAATAAGCTTTAAAATCTGCGCCTGAATCGTAACGTCAAGTGCCGTTGTGGGCTCGTCGCATATAAGAATCTTCGGTCTGCACGAAAGTGCGATTGCGATAACTATACGCTGACGCATACCGCCGGAATACTGGAAGGGATAATCGTCGAAGCGGTTTTCCGCATTCGGGATTCCTACCTTTTTCATAAGGATAAGCGCTTGCTTTCTCGCTTCAACCTCGGAACAGCCCTGATGCTTGATTATAATAGATGTAATCTGCTTGCCTATGGTAAGAATCGGGTTCAAAGAAGTCATCGGGTCCTGGAATACGGTAGCGATTTTTCTTCCGCGAATCTTATCCCAGTCCTTCGAATAACGAATCTTCGCAAGGTTAAGAACGCATCTGCCCTTGTAGCTCTTGTCGTCCTCGTCGAGGTATTTAACTCTTAAAACAACCTCGTCGAAAATAAGGTTGCGCTGTTCGTCGCTTGAAAGGTCCGCGCCGAGCTCAAATGCTTTTTTAAGAGCCTTTAATGCCTTAGCCACAAGCTGAGTTCTGTTGCGGTAATTGTATCTTGCAACGCTCAGGTAAATTTCCTTTGCGAGAATCTCGTTAAGCTTTTTCGCTTCCTCCGAGATTTCGCCCGAAATTTCTTTTTGACGCTTTGCTTTTAATTCCGACATTCTCTTGTTGTACGAATCGAGGTACGCCTTGTCGGAGGCAAGCGAAGCCTTGTGCGCTTTAATTGCCGCCGCTTTTTCGGCTTCGATTTTCTTTATCTCGTCCTCGCAGTCGGCAATTTTCTTGGCATACTCCTTAATTTTATCCTTCTCTTTTGAGGGGTCAAGAGTCTGCTTCACGTTAAACGCCTCTGTTTTTTCGTAATTAAGCGCGTCTATTCTCGCCGTGAAGGCTTCGTCATCCTCGTCACTCAAGGTAGCCTTTGCCTTTTTCTCGGCTTCGAGAGCTATTATCTCCTTGTAAGTGTCTGCACCGAGAGCAAGCTTTGCGTACTCGTTAAGCTTATTAAGGGAATAGCTTATTATTTTATTTGAAACAGTGCCCTTGGGAGCCTCCGTATTCGAAAGCTCTTCATCGTCAAATACAATAGAACCGTTGCTTATAAAGCCGTTGCTGTCAAGCATACCCGCAAAGGTTTTCGTAAATACGGATTTGCCCGAGCCGGACTCACCTACTATGGCAATGGATTCGTTCTCGTAAATGTCAAGGGATATTCCGCGAATGGCGGTAAGAATTCTTCCGCGAACGCGGAACTTTACTTCAAGATCCTTAACGGATAATAATACTTTTTTGTCGTCCATAATTTCCTCCCCTTACATATGTGTTCTCGGGTCGGAAGCATCGCCGAGATTCTGTCCGACAACATAAAGAACAACCGTGATAATCGAGGAAATAACAACGGGGCTCCAGAACTCAAACTGCCAGCCGGGTGTTACCATGGCGCTTTCCGCGGCATAAATAAGTCTGCCGAGAGACATATCCTTAAGACCCATACCGATATACGCAAGGAATACCTCGTAAGAAATGTACGACGGAATTTCCGTTGCAAGAAGAGTAACTATAACGGAGGTCATAAAGGGAAGAATGTTTTTAAGCGCGATTTTTATCGTGGATGTGCCCACGCACTTCGAAACGAGGTTGTATTCGCGGTCGCGGATTATAATAACCTGCGTTCTTATAAAGTAGGCAATGCCTATCCACCCCGTAGCCGTAAGAGCCAAAACCATGGTCCAGAAGCTTGAAGTGAAAATCATTATCATAACCGAAATAAAGAGAACATAAGGGATGTTACCGATTATGTTGTAAACCTCGGTCATAATTACATCTACCTTTTTGGAGAAGCCCCAAACGGCGCCTACCACAACGCCTACCGTCATATTGATGGCGGCGCAAACGAAGGCAAGCGTAATCGAAATACGCGAGCCGTACCAAACGGCGTCAAAAGTGGACTGACCGGAGTCGCCCGTACCTAAAATCCAATGGATGCTGAAGCCGAATTTATCTATAGCGGCAGAGGGAAGAAGGTGCTTTGCGGTGGAGTCTAAAAGGTTTCCGAATTTGTCGTACTCTACAAATGCCGGGTATACATAGGTAAATATAAGTATAACGGCAAGAAGCACAAGAATAACTATATTGATTTTCTTTTTAAAGAACACTCTGAAAACGGAGTGCCAATATGAATAACGCGGAGCGGTTATTTTTTCCGATTCAAGGTCGCTGTGGTCAACTTTCGAGAAAAGCTCTTCCTCGGGCAACCCCAAATCTTTAATATTTACGAGTTCATTGTTCACAGTTATCACCTTGCCTTTGACGAGAATGAAATTCTCGGGTCTACGAGCGACATAAGAACGTCACCCATTATAACGGCTGTTACCGAAAGAAGTGCGTAGAAAAGAGTTACGCCTATAATAACACCGTTGTCGTATTTATTGATAGCCTCTGTTAAAAGGTTACCTGCACCGGGTACAACGTAAACACGCTCTGTAATAATAGCGCCCGTCATAGCGAAAAGAATGCTTCCGGGAATGTCGTGTACCAACGGAATGATTGCGTTTTTAAGAATGTGCTTGCTGAATATTTCGCCGTCCGAAAGACCGCCCGAACGCGCAAACTTAACATAGTCGGAGTTCATCTGGTCTATCATGTAGCGGCGAAGCCACTTCATAAGGCTTGCAATTGAGGGAAGCGCAAGCGAAATAATGGGAAGAACATACATTGCGGGGTTTTTGGAGTCCATATTAAAGGTTATGGGAAGCCCCAGCTCACCGCCGATTGCCTTGAACATAAAGATATATGCAAGCGAGGGAACGGCAATGATGAATACTATATAAAGAGTACCGAGTTTGTCAATAAGCTTGTCTTTTTTTCTTGCCATAATAATGCCGAGCGGAACTGCAATAAAGTATGAGAGAATAACCTCAAGAATACCTATTACGAACGAATAGCCGAGCTTTGAAAGACCGCCCTTAACAGTTGAAACGCTTGTATAATCGTCTTCAAAACGAGCCTTGTTCAAAGGGCTTACTTCAAGAGAGCCTTGAACATATGTTGCGCTGTGAAGGTCGTCCGCACTCTCTTCAATATGTCCCGTCGGGTAAGAAACCGTGGATTTTACATAAGAGCCCTGACTTTGAGTCATGGTCGTGAAAACATCCTGTCCCTTTGTTACGGTATAAGATTTACCGAGATTTATCGAAATAAGGTTTTGATGGATATAGGGGAAGTTATCATCAAAGTATAAAAGATATTTGTGCTTTGTGCCGTTGCCTATAATGGCAGGCGAAAATTTTTCACCGCCGTAAAGAGGATCGTAAAGCGTGAAGGTAAGACCTCTTTCGCCCTTAACCTCTGCGGCGTAATTAATATTGTCTATGCTTATAAGGTTTCCGAAATATTTAAAAAGACGGGTAATTAACGGAGTGTCTTTGTAAACAAAGCATTTTGCCTGACCGCCGTTTCCGACTTTTTTACCCTGCAAAACAGTATCAAGACGAACAAAGGTATAGCCCTCTGCCTCGTAAGCTTCTTTAAACTTTTTAACATATTTTGCGGTCATAGCCGAATCCTTGGCTTCGGTTTTGCCGAGCTTTGCGGCATTATTGCGCGTATTTTCGTCAATTTCACCGTTTAATTGAAGCTCCGCCAAATAATCACCGTAAGAAACATAATCAAGATAACCGAACTCTTTCCATTTACGGTACTTGTACTCTTCCTTCGAGTTACTCATAAGCTTCGTATAAGAAGTATCATTGGCGAAAACCAGGGTGCGGTCCATTGCAGTATACACCATAAACATAACGATAGCCACAACTATTACTATCGAAACCGCTCCGTGTAATATTCTCTTTAATAAATATTTCGTCATTTTTTCTCACTCATTTTATATGGGCGAGAGGATGAACCGAGAAAAAGCTCATCCTCCGCCCCGTTTTAGTTAGTAATCAGAATTAGCCTAAGCCGATATTAGAAAATACCGAGAGACTTAGTCATAGAACCGCCGTAGTTACCGAGTAAGGTATCAAGGTACGATGAAGGATCACCGTAGTCGGGGCCCCAACCGGAGATGTCGGAGATGTCATAGTTCATATCCGAACCTGTTTCCGGATAGTATGCGCAGTCATAAAGGTCGTTGAAGGACTCAAGAGCGATAAGGTCGATAATAACAGCACCGCCGAGAGCGTTCTCTACAGACTGCTTGAATGCGTTAGAAGAGTTTGTGAATGTTTCGGAGTTTGCCGGATAAGGATAGTCGAGGTGAATCGGGTTCTCCTTGGAAACCTCAACGCCTTCCTTCTTAAGCTCCTTAACAGCCTTCTCAAGCTCTGCAACAGCATTGTCAACATTGTACCAGCCGTCGTAACCGCTGCCCTTGCCTGCCTCTTTGTCGTAAGCCTTAATAGCTACGCCGTCGGCATCAAGCTGAGCCTGAAGGATTTCACCGTAAGCTGTATTTGCCGCGAAGGTTGTGTCCTTGCCGTTGATGGAAACGGTAACATCCTCTGTGGTAAATACGAAGTTGCCGGGTGTGTAAGAGTTTGTAAGAGAGGTAAGCTTAACATCTTCGCCGCTCTTAGCTGCGTTGTAAGCAGCTCTGTCAACGGAGAATACAAGAGCTCTTCTGAAGTGAACGTTGTTCATAGCTGCAAATGTAGCCTTCTTCTGCTCGTCTGTCTGAGCGGAAACGCCCTTGGTGTTGTCTGTGAAGTTAGCCCAAATGCCTCTGTTCATATTGAAGAAGAAGGTGTAGCAGGTAGAGTCTGTATCGGTGATATAGCCGTACTTCTCAAAGTTGCCGTCCTTCTTTGCAAGCTCGATTGTGGAAGCGTTAAGGTTGCATCCGTCAAGAGTGCCTGCAACAGCATCATCATAAGCCTTTGTGGTAACAGAACCGTCGTTGAAGTACCAGTTGATGGTCTTGATGTTGATGTTGTCTTTGTTCCAATACTTTTCGTTAGCCTTAAATACGATTGTATTTTCAGCTGTAGCGTTTGTTACAAGATACGGACCGCAGTATGCGATGGAGTTGGGGTCCTTACCGTATTTGTTGTTTTCGTCGTCGGAAGCATATTCGTCACCGAACTTACCGCCGAGAGATACATAGTAGCTTCTGCACATAGGTGCGAAGATGCCGTAGCCGAGCATTGTGATGAAGTACCATGAGGGAGTCTCAAGTGTGTACTGGAGTGTATACTCGTCAACAGCCTTAACGCCAACCTCAGAGAAAGCAACCTCGCCTTCCATATACTGAGAAGCGTTCTTGATAAGACCTTCAACAAGATACTCGTTACCTGCCTTAGCATCAAGCATGTGCTGGAAGCCGGCAACAAAGTCGTCTGCTGTTAATTCTGCAAGGTCTCTGCCCTGAGAGTCAACCCACATAACGCCTTTACGAAGGTGGAATGTGAAGGTAAGACCGTCTTCGGACTCTTCATAGCTTTCTGCAAGAGCGGGCTGAAGGATACCTTCAACGTCATACTCCATAAGTCCGTCGTATGTATTAACGATAGCTTCGGAGTCAACAGCTCTGTAGGAAGCAAGAGCGTCCCAAGTCTGAGGATCGTCTGTGTAGCCGATTGAGTAAGTGTCCTTAAGAGTGTAGCCCTTGGAAGCAAGGTACTCTTTAGCCCACTGCATGTAAGTGCCTGTGCCCTTAAGCTCAGCCCACTTGGCATTCATTTCTGCTCTGTCTTCGGTTTTGATGAATTCAGTAGCAACGAGTGCCTGGTGGAAGCGATCGCTGTCGCTGCCCCACATGGTGTAGTCAACCGTTTTGGGAGCTACTCTGGAAATAGCATTAAGACCGCCCTGTGAATATGTGGGAAGCATAATGCCCGACTCCAAAAGCTTTGCTTCGGCAATAGCCATTAAAGCAAACTTCTTGGAAACGTTTGTTTCTGCTTTAGCCTCTTTGTAAAGGGTCTCAAACTCGCCCATAGCGTTAGAATAAATAGCCGCTGACTTTTCGTCATAAGACATATCATCTGTTATGGGAGTCTTTTTACTGTCGCCGTTATCGCAGCCGCTGAAAACGCCGAGAAGCATTACCGCTACGAGAAGCAAAGCAAGAACTCTTTTGAATTTCATAACAATTTCCTCCTTAGAGAATATTTATTTCACTCCTTGCGGAGTAAAAGACCGATGTGATAAAGAAAAGTGAAAAATCTTACCCACTCTCTTTATTTTAAAAATTTTACCAAAAATTCACGAATTAGTCAATATCTATTCCGATTTTTTTGATTGTCTTTTTTTTCGTATTTTTATGCATATAAATGCATTTTTTCGGCAAATTTATACAACAATCCGATTTTCGACTCATTTAATGCCCGTAAGGTCAAATCCGGAGAGCCATTTTTCCGCTTCCTTACATACACCCAAAAGGCATTTTTCGTCAAACGGCGAATCAAGCCCGGCGTTTTCAAGAAGCTCTGTGAATACCTTCGAGCCGCCCTGCTTTGTGTATGCCATATAGTGCTCCCACGCGTTATTCGGGTCGTTTTGAATAAGCGCCCAAAACTCAAGAGCAACCGTTTGCGCAAGGCAGTAGTCTATATAGTAGAAGGGAGAAGAATAAATGTGGTGCTGACGCTGCCAGCCTTCTCCGTCCGCATAAAACGGAATGTCGCCGTCAAGACGCATCCACGGCATATATATTCCCAAAAGGCGCTTCCATTCGTCGTGACGCTCACGCGGGGAAAGCTCGGGCTTTTCATATACTATATGCTGGAAGTGGTCTACCATAGTACCGTACGGAATAAACGTAAGCGCTCCCGCAAGGTGACTGTAAAGGAATTTTTTCGTGTTTTCGCCGAAAAAGTCCTCCGCGTTTCTCCACGAGAAGAATTCCATACTCATCGAGTGAACCTCGCAAGCCTCCATTGAAGGCCACGCATACTGCGCGGGAATTCTGTCGTGATTCATATAATATGCGAATGCGTGCCCCGCCTCGTGCGTTACAACCTCAACGTCGTGCTGTGTACCGTTAAAGTTTGCGAAAATAAACGGAACACCGTAATCGCCTATGCCCGTGCAATAGCCGCCGCCCTCTTTGCCGTCTTTGGAAAGAACGTCCAAAAGCTCGTTGTCGAGCATCATATTAAAGAATGCGGAAGTCTCGGGAGAAAGCTCGTCGTAGAACTTTTTGCCCGCGTTTAAAATGTCGTCGGGCTCACCCTTCGGTGTGGGGTTGCCGCTTCTGAACATAAGCGCGGCATCCGAAAAGCTTAACGGATATTCTGCATTAAGTCGCTTTGCCTGCTCCTTATAAATGCCGTCGGCAACGGGAACAAGGTACTTAACAACAGCCTCACGGAATTTTTCTATATCCTCTTTTGTGTAGCAGTTACGCATCATTCTGTAATAGCCGAGAGTGATGTAACCGCCGTAGCCGAGCTTTTTGCCCATCTCATCGCGAAGATGAACAAGCTTGTCGTAAATCTCGTCAAGTGATGCCTGATTTTTCTTGTACCACTCGCCCTCTGCCTTCCACGCCTTAAGACGTCTTTCGTCGTCGGGGTCCTGCTTAAAGGGCGCAAGCTGAGAAATCGTGTAGGTTTTGCCCTCGAATTCTATTTGAGCGGATGCCAAAAGCTTTTCGTATTCTTGAGTAAGATCGTTTTCCTGTTGCATTTCGGAAATAATTTCGGGAGAAAACGACTTTAATTCAAGCTCTGCGTTTTTAAACATAAGGTCGCCGTATTCTGCCGAAAAATCCGCCTTAAAGGGACTGGAGAGCATTGTAAGAGTCCACTGCTGAGTGTACTCCTGAAGCTCCGGCACGGCAGAATTGAAGAACTTTACCTCGCCGTCGTAAAACTCGTCACGCGTGTCTATCGAATGACGAATCGACGCTAAGGTTGCCATGGTCTCAAAATTCTTCGAAAGCTCTTCTTCTTTTAAGAAAAGCGCCTTTGCCTCATCATAGCTTTTTGCGTTTTTAAGGCTTTCGCACAATTCTTCGAATGCCTTCTTCGCACCGTCAAGCGACGGGCGTTCGTATTTCATTTCAGAAAATTTCATAATCTTTCGCCTCATTGGAATTTATATCGAAATATTAACATATTTTCGTTCAAGTTTCAATAAAATATGAATTTTGTAAATATACTGTAACATTTTAATGTAATAAAGAGGTGAATTTCAATTCGCGCTCAAGAAGTTTTCCATACAATAGCAAAGCTCTCCGTAGCGATTTTCGAAAAACATTTTGTAGCTCTCGCAATACTTGTAACGGTACGCACCGTCGCCCACTTCGAACACTCTGTATTTTTTACAGCCGTTTCTGCAAAGGGAAACCCATTCGCATTTTTTGCATTTTTCGGGAAGATATGCCGACTCCTTTATGAACTCTCTCCCCTTTTCGCTTAATATCATATCGGAAAAGCTGTCGGAAAAGACATTTCCCAAAAGATGTTCGTCCAGGGCGTAAAAATCGCACGGGTATACGTTGCCGTTGCCCTCGCACACAAACTGTATGCCGCAGTGTCCGCGCATACCGCATTCCTCGGGCTCTTGCCCGGAAATAACCGAAAGCAAATTATCGAAAAGGCGTATGCTTATGTAATTCCCGTTTAAGATTTCACCGTACCAAAGGTCGAAAAGTTTAATTAAAAATTTGCCGTAATATTCGGGCGACGGCGAAAAATCTCTTTTCCCTTCGCACGGGCTTATGCAGGGAATAAACTGCAAATGGGGAAAGCCATGCTTTTTATAAAACGCGAAAAGCTTCTCGGGACAGCGCACGCTTTTTGAGGTCACAACCGAAAGCACATTGAATTCCACACCGTGCTTTTTTAAAAGCTCACACGCACTCATAACGCTCTTGAACGTACCGTTGCCGCGTCCGTCAAGACGGTTCAGGTCGTGAATTTCGGACGGACCGTCAAGCGATATCCCGACAAGAAAGCCCTCCTTCTTAAAAAAGTCAGCCCATTCGCCGTCAAGGTTAACGCCGTTTGTTTGAATCAAATACGAAACATAAAGACCGTTTTTGTTGTGCTTTTTCACAAGCGAAACAAACCTCTTGTAAAACTCAAGTCCCGAAAGCGTGGGCTCACCGCCCTGAAACAAAAACCCGCAGCTTTTTTGTGCCAATTCAAACGCCCTTATTATAAGACGCTCGGCAGTCTCTTCACTCATCATACCCAAAAAAGCTTCTTCCCTATTTTGCGCTTCATCACGGTAAAAGCAGTACGAACACTTTAAATCACACGCACTCGAAGACGGCTTCACAAGAACCGAAAGAGGTGGCATAAAATCACATCCCGAAAATTATTATCCGCTTTTATACCGATATTACCACACCCGCGCCTTCATTTCAAGAAAAAAGCCGTAAAAAGCCGAATGCTTCTTACAGCTTGGAACTG
>CAZRXQ010000006.1:11717-17403 GCA_964604065.1 uncultured Eubacteriales bacterium
CAGTCTTTTCTTTAAATCGTCAAAAAGGTTTTGCGCTATTAACAAAAGCTCCTCTTTACCGAGAGCGGAAAATATGATTATATCGTCAACCCTGTTTAAAAATTCGGGCTTGAAATATTTTTTGAGTTCCTCTTTAACGTGGTGTGCGGCGGCGTTTTCGCGCTCGTCGTCGCCCGAAAGTGCCGAAAAGCCGACTGACAGTCTGCGGCTTGCGAGAAAGCGAGCGCCGATATTCGACGTCATAATAATAACCGTATTTCGAAAGTCCGTTTTTCTGCCGTCGGAATCCGTAAGAAAGCCGTCCTCAAGAACGCTTAACAGCAGATTGAAAACCTCTGCGTCGGCTTTTTCCATTTCGTCGAAAAGCACAATTGAATACGGCGAGCGCCTCACCCTTTCCGTAAGCTGTCCGCCCTCCTCAAAGCCCACATATCCGGGCGGTGCGCCCACAAGCCTCGAAACGGAATGCTTCTCCGAAAACTCGGACATATCGAATCTTATTATTTTGTCCTCCGAGCCGAAAAGGCATTCCGCAAGCGCCTTTGTAAGCTCGGTTTTTCCCACTCCCGTAGGTCCTAAAAATATAAACGAACCTATCGGCCTTTTCGGGGCTTTTATTCCCGCTCTTGTGCGCCTTACGGCTCTTGCGACGGCACTCACGGCACCCGACTGTCCGACTATTCTTTTGTGAAGCTCGTCCTCAAGCTTCAAAAGCGCCGCACCCTCGTCACGGGTAACTCTTTTTAAGGGTATGTCCGTCCTTCTCGAAACGGCGTCGGCAATATCGTCATAAATAACGTACCGCTTTTCCGCGCTCTTTTTATCCTGCCAGCGTTTATGAGAAAACCTCAGCTGTGCGCCGAGACTTTTTTCCGTTTCGCGAAGCTGTGCCGCCTTTTCGAAATCGCCGTTTTTTACCGCGGTGGATTTTTCTCCCACGATTTTTTTAAGCTTTTCTTCAAGTACCCTGAGCTTTTTCGGCGGGGTGAGACTTTTCAAGCGCGACCTCGAAGAAGCCTCGTCTATTAAATCCACTGCCTTATCGGGCAAAAACCTGTCCGAAATATATCGCTTGGAAAGAGTGACTGCCGCTCTTACAGCCTCCTCGGTAATGGTAACTCCGTGATACGCTTCGTAGCGGCTTTTAAGTCCGTTTATCATTAAAACAGCCGTTTCTTCGTCCGGCTCTTCAACATATATCGGCTGAAATCTTCTTTCAAGGGCGGAATCCTTTTCGATATATTTTCTGTATTCGTCAAGAGTAGTAGCGCCTATAACGCGAATATCGCCTCTTGAAAGCGCCGGCTTTAAAATATTCGCGGCATCCACGGCGCCCTCGGCAGAGCCCGCGCCGACTATATTGTGAAGCTCGTCTATAAAAAGAATAATGCTTTTATCCTCGGTTACCTCGTCTATCATTTTCTTTATTCGTTCTTCAAAATCACCGCGGTATTTAGTGCCCGCAACCATACAGGTAAGGTCAACCGAAATTATGCGCTTATCCTTAAGCATTTCGGGCACTGCGCCTCTCGAAATCAAGTACGAAAGCCCCTCCACAACGGCTGTTTTGCCCACACCCGGCTCGCCTATTAAGCAGGGGTTGTTTTTCGTTCTTCTGCAAAGTATTTCCATAACACGCGATGTTTCGCGCTCGCGTCCTATAACGGGATCGGTTTTCCCGTCGAAGGCAAGCGACGTTAAATCCTTACCGTAGCGCAAAATATACGAATCCCTTAAAGAAGCGTCGCTTCTTTTATCCTCCGCCTTTTCGGGCAGTGCTCTTAATTGAGACGCTGTTTCAAACGGGCGCACGCCCAAAAAGGTCAGCACGCGGCACGCGGCGCAGTCCTGCTCTCTTGCCATTGCCGCAAACAGCTCGCCCGTTCCCGAATCGCTCCCCGCGCTTTTTTGAGAAAGTGCGTTTTCTATAATTCTTCTGAGTCTCGGAGTTACGTCCTCGGGTGTTAAGGCGGTGGGAATTCCCATACCCACAAGGCGTCTCACCTCGTTTTCCGCTGTTTTGTATGTTACTCCCTTTGAACCGAGAAGCTTAGAAACGCTTGTTTTTTCGCCGCACAAAAGCCCCAAAAGAAGGTGCTCGCTTCCTATATATGTGTGTCCGAGATTTTCAGCCGCCTCAACGGCGCTGTTTAAGGCGTTGTTTGCAAGCTCCGTAAAGCCCGTGAATTTATACACATAATCTCTCCGTTCGCATTTTAATATTCCGTAACGGCAAGCGTCAAAACGGTTATATCGTCGTTCCTCTCCGGGTGAAGCTCCTTAATTTCCCGCGAAAGCCCGTCGCAAAATTCGCGCACATTTCCCGAGCAAAAGCTTTTAAGCTCGCTTTTTAACAGCGGAATATCCTCTTCACCGACGCCGTCGGACACCATCACAACAACGTCTCCGAAGGAAAGCGTGCCCGTTCCATTGCCCGTATCGACCTCGCTTAATATCCCCAAGGGAAGCGACGGGCAATCGACCGCAAGCACCTTCCCCTGCTTTTTAACATATGTGGGCGAAGCGCCGCATTTGTAAAAATCGACGTGTCCCGTGTAAAGGTCAAGCCTTAAAAGGTCAAGCGTTACAGAGCATTCGTCACCGGATTTGGATATAAGGGAGGTATTAACGGTATTTACGGAAGCATCCGCGCCGAAGCCCGCCTTTATGAGCTTTTCAAGAAGGGATACCGCAAGATTCGAATTAACCGCGGCACGCATACCCGTTCCCATTCCGTCGCAAATAACGGCATAAACACAGCCGTCGCCGTCAAAGAACACAGAATAAGTATCCCCCGAATATTTTTCCGTATTACAGCAAATTACACTTCCCGAAAAAACAACTCTGTATTTCGGGCGCTCTTTAAAAATAATGTCGCAAATAAGGCCGTCAACATACACCTCGGGCGAAGAAAGCCTCCTGTCGCTTACGGCTTCAAGCTGTCTTAAAAGCCTTTCGAAATTTGTATTTTCCTTTGTTTTAACGGTAATTTCAACGGTAAGCCTGTCGAATTCATCTGTAACGCAGGTGCTTTTTAAAACCTCGTAATCGCACGCACTCGCGGCACTTGCCGCCTTCGAAGCAAGGTCTCCGTCAAAGCGCACCTCTCCCGAAACATTTTCGCAAAGCGATGAAAGAAGTGCCGATACGTTTATAAACTGCCCTGCGGCAGAAGTATGAATTTCGTTAATTCTCGTGTCAAGCTTCTCTTTAAGCTTAAATTCCGAATAAAGCTTATTAATACTGCTTGCAACCATTTCGGTTCTTATGCATTTGCCCGAAAAAACAGACGGAACGCTTTTGTATTCAAGATAAACGCCCTCCTTTTTAAGGCTTAAGAGCGTATTGAAGGAGTCCTGCGTTTGTTCGTAAGCCTCCTTCCAGCACGAATCGTAAAGCCCGCACGAGCCGCACACCGTTTCCCTTGTTTTTTTACAAACAGAAGAAAGGTCTTTCTTTTCGCTTTTTAACAGAGCCCCCGAAACAGAGGTAAGTGATTCGCATATTTCCTCCGACATTTCGGCGGCATTTTTAAGCCGTCTTGTAAGGCGCGCTTTTATGCTGTCAATAGCGGGCGACGGCGACGAAGGCGTAAGCGCCCGTTCTATTCGGGCGGTTATTTTTTCGGGCATTAAAAGAAACAGCACACCCGCCGCGGCAATTTCCAAAATAAGCGAAAGCTCGGGCGTTTCGTTTCCGACGGCAACCGTAACGGCGGCGGCGCAAAACGAAAACGCAAGATATACCGCAATTTTTCCCAGTCCCGACACAGCGCCCGCAACAAGTCCCCCGAAGGCGCAAAAAGCCGAAAAATACAAATTGCCGCTTCCGAGACTTAATACAGTGCCGCAACAAACGCCGACCACCGCTCCGCCTGCTTCACGCGAATAAAACGCGCAGAAAAGCGTTACGAGAACGGCAAGAATGTGTGAAGGACGTACCCCGAAAAGCGATATATCCTCGATTGAAAGAAGTAAAACAGAACCTGCAATAACAAGAGAAACAGCCTCCTTTGAGCTTAATCCGAAAAAGCTACCTTTAAGTGATAATATACATCTTACCTTTAAGAACAAATACGCGGCAACGCTTCCCAAAAGCGCTTCGGAAAATACCGACAAAAGCGACAATACACCTATTTCTTTTGAAAATGCTATTGCAAGACCCGTAACAAAAAGGCACAAAAACGACAATACCGAAGGCACTGCCACGCTCTCCGAAAGCGTTTTAAGCGGCTTAATCGCGCCGAAAATCACGCCGAGCGCCATTAATGCGGCGCAGTAGCGAAGCGCATCTATCGGGTCGTTTTTTAAAATATACCCAAGCGCCGTGCCCAAAAGCGCGGCGGGAAAGGTGCTTTTTTCAGCCGCCGAAGAATACGCCACGCCGAAGGGCGCAAAGCCCTCGAAAAGCTTTGAAAATCCGAACAGAAACCCGAACAAAAAAGCCGCCGCCTGTTTTTTTACAAACGAAAAAAGCCTTTTGTTTTTTCTTATTACCGCTTCTTTTTCTTTTACTGCCTTTAAAGCCTGTGCAACACTCATTTTAACTACCGCCGGTCCTTTTATCAGATGTAAAATAATTTTAACCGCACCGATATAAAAAACTTGTCATAATATGCTGTTAATTTATATTATTTTCTGCTATAATGAAAAAAAGGCGGCAAAACGCCGAATTCTTAATAAATTTGTAACTCTTTTGACGGCTTTTTTGTAATTTTAAAAAAGTATTATATTACTCGGAGGTAGTTAATATGTATAATGTTCTTGTTTGCGATGACGACAAAGCTATTTTGAATTCAATAGAAATTTATTTGAAAATGGACGGCTACAATGTGCTTTTAGCCGAAAACGGCGAAGAGGCACTCGAAGTACTCGAAAAGAACGAGGTTCACTGCATTGTGCTCGATATTATGATGCCGAAGCTCGACGGTCTTAACGCAACGCTTAAAATCCGTCAAAAGCTCAACGTTCCCATTATTCTTCTTTCCGCAAAAAGCGAGGATACCGACAAAATCACCGGTCTCGGCTTCGGCGCGGACGATTACATAACAAAGCCGTTTAATCCGCTTGAATTGACCGCAAGAGTAAAAAGCCAGATTCGCCGTTACTGCTCTCTCGGCAGTCTCGACAAAAGAGAGGGACTTATAGTAAGCGGCGGGCTGACTCTCGACACAAACGCACACGAGCTTTGTGTTGACGGCGAACCCATAAAGCTTACCGCAACGGAGTACGGCATTGTGGAATACCTTATGAAAAACCTCGGCTGTATTCTTTCCACCTCGCAGATTTACGAGGCTGTTTGGGGCGACCCGTCCTTAGAGGGCGACAAAACCGTTACGGTTCACATAAGGCGCATTCGCGAGAAAATAGAAATAGATCCTAAAGATCCTAAATATTTAAAGGTGGTGTGGGGCATTGGATATAAAATTGAAAAACTCTAAATCTCTTACGGCGTTTAAAATACTTGCCTTTTTGCTCACGCTTGTCTTCGCCTTTATCGCGGGAGACCAGGCAATAGTATCCGCAAGAGCGAATATTCTTTACCGCTCGAAGCACGGCAAGCCGTACGAAACGCTCACGTTTTTGCAAAATTTCGACTATGACCTCAACTCACTTTTAATCGTTGCGGATTATTACGATTACAACGGCATTTACGCCGATTTCGAAAGCTATTGCGAAAACGCACC
>CAZRXQ010000006.1:17503-23691 GCA_964604065.1 uncultured Eubacteriales bacterium
CGGATTACAAAAGCTTTGTCGTTCCCGACGAATACGACGACTTCGACTCGTGGGCAAGAGACTACGCCGCCCTAAGGCACACGCTGTTTTCATTTGTAAACGATGCCACAAGCGAAGATACTATTTCCGAGGAGTTCGACATAAAGCTCTCGGAAGCGCTTGAAACCTCGTACGAAAATTACAGTTCCCTTACAAGCTATAACACAACGCATCTCGATTCCTTAAAGAATTTTAAATATCTTTATATTTCGGAAAACGGCGTAAAGCTTTCGAACCTCGAAAAATTCGGACTTGAGGAAAAAAGCTTCGTAGACTCCCTTTCGAAGGAGGATATGTTTTACGTTAAATTCGAAAACGGCACACTTCTCTCGCCTGCCGCGCTTTACGACAACGAAAGCAATCTTCTCAATTTCATTTTCAAATCGGGAATAACAAGCACGCACGAATTAACCGAGGATTATTTTAAAGACCTGTTCGGCGAAAACGTAAAACTTTACATTAAAATAGACAGCAACCCCACGGGCGACGACGCATACAAAATGATATACGAAACCTTTTATTATTCGCTTAATAAAAAGGACGCATATCACACATATGTTGCCGTTATCGCGGCTGTTCTTTCGATAATATCGCTTGTGGCTTACGCAATTCTCACAGGCACAAAAACGGAAAAGCCCGTAAAGCTCAACCCCTTAGAAAAGCTGCCGCTTTTTATGTACCTTATTTTATATATAGTCTTCCTCTGTCTGGGTGTAACGGGGGTTGCCTTCACGGCGCTTGCGGATGTTCTTCTCGATACCTTCGATTTTGTCGCGCTCGGCTACATTTTCACCCCGAAGCTTATTAACATAATAACGGGACTTATAGTCGCGGCTATATCCTTCGCGACGCTTCTTTTCGTACTTTACATCGCAAGAAACAAAAAAGCGGAGGTCTTGGAGCGAAGATTCATTATAGGTCTTATAATTTTAGGACTTCACAGGCTTTCGAAAAAGAAGGCGCTTTTGCGCGACAGCCTTAAATATATAAAGCGCCAATCACTGCTTTTCTTGGTATTCTACTTTATCGTAAACTTCGTGCTTATTTCGCTCGCACTCGAAACGAGATATTATCATGCTCTTGTGCTTCTGGCGTTTACGGTATATAACATTGCCGCACTTATATATGCCGCAAAATATATGGGCGACTGCTTAAAGCTTGCCTCCTTTGCCGAAGAAATAAGAAACGGCAACTACGCGCTTAATGTGGATGTCTCGTCATTCGTAAAGCCTTTAAGAAAATTCGCCGTTGACCTTTCGGCGTGCCGCGACAGTGTTAAGCGCTCGGTTGACGAGGGCATTAAGGGTGAACGAATGAAAACGGAGCTTATAACGAATGTTTCGCACGACTTAAAAACGCCGCTGACCTCTATAATCAACTATGTCTCGCTTTTAAAGCTCGACAACATCTCTCCCGAGGATAAAAAGGAATACCTCGATATTCTCGAAAAGAAATCGAAAAAGCTTCAGCGTCTTATAGAGGATTTAACGGAGGCTTCCAAGGCTACCTCGGGCAATATGAAAATCACGCTTGAGCGCGTGAATCTCAATGAGCTCGCAATTCAGGCTGTAGGCGAAAACAGCGATGCGCTCGAAAGTGTGGGACTTGACCTTATTTTCGGCGAGCGTGACAGGGAGCTCTTTGTAAATTGCAACATACAAAACACCTTCAGAGTAATAGACAACCTCTTTTCGAATGCGAAAAAATATTCTTTGGGCGGCTCAAGAGTATACGCCGAGGTTTACCGCGAAGGCGATTACGGCGTGTTTATGCTCAAGAACGTCAGCAAGGAAAAACTTAATGTCGCACCCGACGAGCTTACGGAAAGATTCGTTCGCGGCGACAAGGCGCGCACCTCGGAAGGAAGCGGTCTCGGACTTTCCATTGCAAGAAGCTTTACGGAAATGCAGGGCGGCGTGTTTAATATAGAAATAGACGGCGATCTGTTTAAGGCTGTTGTAAAGCTTCCGCTTGACCTTTCACCCTCTCCCGAAAAAACCGCAAACGAATCCGACGAATAAAATAATACAACCGGGACTGTAAAAAACGCAGATTATTTACAGCCCCGGTTTCTTTGCGCGCTTTTACTTTGTGAAAATCGGGTAATTACGGAATCGCGAAATTCGCGGAATTTGCGAATTTGCGGAATTTCGTCACCCTATTCACTTGACAATTTTACCAATAGGTTTATAATAATTATGTATGCCGAAAGCAACAGCTGTTTTAACGGCAAAATCCATAAATCGGCGTTTTTCGCCTAAAGGAGTAATTTTTAATGTACCATTCGATGAAAATTGCGGGGCTCGACAGAAACCTGCCGCTTTGTCCTTTGAACGACGAGCTTTACATAGGTGCTTTCGTTATATTCGGCGACGCCGAGCTTACGGTTGCCTGCGCCTCGGAGCTTCTTAAAAAAGCCCCCGAATTCGATTATTTAATAACCGCGGAAGCAAAGGGTATTCCGCTTGCGCACGAGCTTTCACGTCAGAGCGGCAAAAAGTATTTTGTTGCGAGAAAAAAGCCGAAGCTTTATATGACGGGCGTTTTCGACGTTACCGTTAACTCCATCACCACAGAAGGCGAACAGCACCTTTATCTCGACACTGCCGAGGCAGCGGAGATGAAGGGCAAAAAAGTTCTTATAGTAGACGACGTTATTTCAACGGGCGCTTCTCTTACGGCGGTTCAAACGCTTGTAAAGGAAGCCGGTGCCGAAATCGCCGGCAATATGGCAATTCTTGCCGAGGGCGACGCACAAGCCCGCGAGGATTTAATATACCTTGAGCCGCTCCCGCTTTTCGACAAGCACGGCAACGCGCTTCCCGACTGATATGGCAGGAACACTTTTTGTTGTAGGCACACCCATAGGCAATCTCGGCGATTTTTCCCCGAGAGCCGTACAAGTCCTTAAAGAATGCGACTTTATAGCCGCGGAAGACACCCGCGTTACAATAAAGCTTTTAAACCACTTTGACATTAAAAAGCCCATGATGAGCTATTACGAGCACAACCGCACAGAGCGCGGCGAAAAGATTCTCGAAAAGCTTTTAAACGGTGAAAACTGCGCGCTTGTATCCGATGCCGGTATGCCCATAATCTCCGACCCTGGCGAGGACTTAACGTCACTTTGCTACAAAAACAACATACCCGTTAAGGCTGTTCCGGGTCCCTGCGCCTTTGTAACGGCGCTTGCCGTCTCGGGAATGCCCGCCGGGCGTTTTACGTTCGAAGGCTTTTTAACAAGAGCAAAGCCCAACAGGCGCGAGCACCTTTTGGAGCTTGTAAACGAAAAGCGCACAATGGTGTTTTACGAAGCGCCCCACAAGCTGCCCGCAACGCTTAAGGATATGGCGGAATATTTCGGCGACAGAAGCATAGCAATAGTAAAAGAGCTTACGAAGATTTACGAAAGCGTGGAAAGAACAACGCTTTTCGAAGCCGTGAAAAAATACGAGGGCGCAAAGCTCAAGGGCGAATATGTTCTTATTGTTTCCGGAAAGCCCGACGAGCCCTCAAAAGAGCCAACACTTAAGGACGCCGTTGAAAAAGCGCGTGAATTAATAAAAGGCGGCTCTTCTCTTAACGAGGCTTCGAAGGAAGCGGCGCGCCTTACGGGAATTAAAAAGAGCGATATTTATAAAGCTTTACAAAGCGAGGTGTGAATATGCTTTTCGGTGTTAAATGGTATTTTTGGCTTTTACTTGCCGTTTTGTTTATTGCGGCTGTTATTCTTTGGAAAAAAGCGCTTAAAGCCTCACGCGAACGCCGCGAGCGCTTGAAAAAGGAAGCGGAAATCTGGAGGCGCGACTTTGAACTTCGCGAAAACTTCCGAGAACTCACCGAAGAAAAAATCGACCGCACTCCGTGTGCGGAGCTTTTGCACGGCGTTGCCATGAATATTCAAATCGGTCTCGAAAACGCGCCGAATATGGAAAAGGCGTTTGACGCCTTACCGCTTGAAAAAAAGTATGTTTACACTCTCGAATATTTTGACGAGGACGTAAAAATCTCGCTTTCGCGTTTTTTCAAAAACAACGGCGAGCCGTTAATAGGACTCGCCTCCCCCGCGCTTGAAGCCTTGGGGCTTTCCTCTTACTCAGCTCCCGTAAAAAAGCTTTATCCTATGTTCGACCCCGAAAGCGAGGTCTCGGTAAATTATACCGAAATAGACGAAGCCGACGCGGAATACAAAAAAATATATAAATCCGAAGAGCTTTTAAAAAGCGCCGCGGATTACATAAAAAACAACAGACAAATTTTCCTTAAATAGGAGGAACTACTATGGCAACATTTCACCTTTCGGCATTTGCCGACGAAGCCGGCAAAACAATAAAGGAACAAATAGCGGCTCTTAAAGCCCACGGTATGACTCACTTAGAGCCCCGCGGACTTGACGAGGGCAATATTTCGAAGTACACACCCGAACAGGCAAAGGAGCTTAAAAAAATTCTCGACGACAACGGAATCGAAATTTCTTCCATAGGCTCGCCCTTCGGTAAAATAGAAATCACCGACGATTTCGCGCCGCACTTCGAAGAATTCAAAAACTGCGTTGAAATCGCAAACATTCTCGAAACAAAGCGCATAAGAATGTTCAGCTTTTTCTTCAGAAACGGCGAGAATCACGCAGAATACCGCGACGAGGTATTTTCACGTCTTGAAAAAATGTGCGACTATTCGCTTAAAAACGGCGTGCTTTGCTGTCATGAAAACGAAAAAGAAATTTACGGCGACACGGACGAGCGCTGTCTTGAGCTTCTTAAAGAGTTCAAAGGCAAAATGGGCGGAATTTTCGACCCGTCAAACTTTATTCAGTGCGAGGTTGACATACTCCCCGCTTACGAAAAGCTCAAGGATTATATCGACTATTTCCATGTTAAGGACTGCTTCTTCGAAGGTGGCAAGGTTTGCCCCGCAGGCTACGGCGACGGCAATATCGTAGAGCTTTTAAAGCGTTTTTCGCTTGACCATACGGGCGACCACTTCTTAACGCTTGAGCCGCACCTTAAGGTGTTTGAAGGACTTAAGGATCTCGAAAGCGAGGACGGCGCCGCAAAGAAGCTTGAAAACGACTTTACATACCCCACAAACCGTGCGGCATTCGACGCGGCGGCAAATGCACTCGATGAGTGCCTTACTAAAGCGGGTATTATGTCACTTGTAACAAAACGCTTTTAAGGAGGATTTTTAAAAATGTTTAATCACAAAACTTTAAATAACAGAGTTGCCGTCGTAACGGGCGGCGGCGGTGTGCTTTGCAGCGGATTCGCAAAAGCGCTCGCTTCTCAGGGAATGAAGGTTGCGGTTTTGGATCTTAAGCTCGAAGCCGCGCAAAGCGTTGTAGACGAAATAAAAAAAGACGGCTTTGAAGCCATGGCGGTTATGTGCAATGTTCTCGAAAAAGACAGCCTCGAAAGCGCACGAAACGCCGTAAACGAAGCCTACGGCACTTGTGACCTTCTCATAAACGGCGCAGGCGGCAACCACCCCTCGGGCACTACAACAAAGGACAAGCTTGAGCTTTCCGATTTGGCAGAAAAGGCAGAAGGCGTTAAAACCTTTTTTGATTTGGATGCAAAAGGAATCGAATTCGTTTTCAACCTCAACTTCCTCGGCACGCTTTTAACAACACAGTGCTTCGCAAAGGATATGGTCGGTAAGGAAAACGCCGCCATTATAAACGTTTCTTCGATGAATTCGTATAAGCCCTTAACGAGAATCCCCGCATACTCCGCGGCAAAGGCGGCTGTTTCGAACTTTACACAGTTTATGGCAGTTCATTTTTCAGATGTCGGCATTCGCGTAAACGCCATAGCACCGGGCTTTTTCTCAACAAACCAAAACAAAACGCTTCTTTATAACGAGGACGGCTCGCTCACTCAAAGAAGCGAAAAAATAATCTCCCATACTCCCCTTTCACGCTTCGGCGTGCCGGACGACCTCACGGGAACGCTTTTATACCTCTCCGACGAAACATATTCAAAATTCGTAACAGGCGTAATAATCCCCGTAGACGGCGGCTTCTCCGCATACTCGGGAGTGTGACGCGAACAAAATAAAATCTCCGGTGTTGACAACATCGGAAAATGTGTTATAATATAGATGAACAAAGGATCATCCGCGTTAGCGGTTCGTCCCTAACAGCTAAA
>CAZRXQ010000007.1:0-20620 GCA_964604065.1 uncultured Eubacteriales bacterium
CTTCGTCGATTACGCTTTTCAATTTGTTGCGCACAACAGTAAGCTGAACATTATCAAGCGAGCATTCAAACACAGAGTTTTGAACACGCTGTCCGTAATTCACGCAAATTTTTGCAACCTTTGAAAGACGCTTTTTACCGGACGGGGTTTGAGTATTCACATCATATGTTATAAGAACAAGCATTTATTCCTCACTTCCATATAAACGGCGGGTAATCATCTATATCTTTACGGATATATTTTGCCAAGAGCATCGCCTGCAAAAAGGGTATCATACCCCACTCGGTTTTTTCTTTAATATACGGATGAACAATTTCATCGTGCTTTTTCTTTTGCCACTGAGTCAAAAACTCTTTTCGCGCATCATCGGTCAGCATAACGGCGCCGTTTTCTTTTGTATAAAAAGAGTCTGCACAGACAATTCGTTTGTTTATCATTGTTAAAACAAATCTGTCAACAAACGGCGCTCTGAATTCTTCAAGTAAATCAAGCGCAAGCGAACATCTGCCCGGGCGCACGGTATGAAAAAATCCTACATACGGATCAAGTCCGGCAGCTTCAAGCGCGGAAACGCACACCGAAGTCATTAACGAATAGCCGAACGAAAGCATGGCATTTACCGGGTCAAGCGGAGGACGGCGATTTCTGCGAGAAAATTCAAAATCTTCTTTTTGCGCGAGAATCAGTTCATCAAAGACCGAAAAGTAGCGGCTTGCACATTCACCCTCAAGACCTCTCAAAGCGTCTGCCGATTCCGCATCGCGCACACTTATTGCCGTGCTTTTTAATTCCGCGGCAACAGCTTCGATTTTTCGGCAATCAACACGCGAAGCGTGATCGCTTAAGACTCTTCTAAGTACAGCCGAGCTGTTGTTCATTTTTGCGGAAATTATATTTTGCGCTATATGCAACGATTTTTCCGCATCATCCGCCACCCGGAATTGCTCTCGCCGCACTATTACATTTCCGTGCACTTTTCCTATGCTTCGCGAAAGAAATTTACCCGACGGGCTGAGAAATGTTATCGGAATGTTATATTCCGCACATTTTCCCATAAGCGCCGGAGAGGCTCCCACATAGCCGAAGACAACAATATCTTCGAGAATATGAAGCTGCATTCTTCCGAACTTCGATTTTTCCAAGGTAAGAACGACATTTTCTCCGTCAAGAGCGAGGTATGCATTCGGCGTTGTAATATATAAGGTATTTCTAAGCCTTTTCACACGAACTCTCCTCCCAAAGGTTAACATCATTATATTTTTTTGCCGAAAGCTTTTCAAGCTTAGGCATACAATATTCCTTAAGAGAACATGCATTACAAGCTTTTGTGCGTTTAGACCGCGGCAAATATCGCCTTTCAAAATATTCGTGCATTTCCGCCGCAAACGATTTCACGGTTATTCTTAATTCCGGCGTGAAAATAACCTTTGTTCTGTGTTTTGTTTCAAAATAGAACAACGCACCTTCTTTAATTTCACAACACAGCATTTCTTCAAGGCACATAGCCTGAGCTGTAAGCTGTAAAACATCACACATATCACCTTTAGGAGAACCGCGTTTATATTCCACGGGATATACCGTATACCTTCCTTCACGACCGTGAATTTCAACTCCGTCTTTATTATCGGTTTTACGAAATTCAACCGCATCGTATTCACCGGAAAGTCCGAGTTCACGCGAAAAAATCGGCATTGCACGCGATATTACAACATCAAATCGCGATTCCGAACGGTAATGTTCGTGAACATTTTTATGCAATATGTGTCCTTCGGCGGTTCTGGAGTTTTCAAACCAAACATTCTCAATATGAATAAGCGCCCACTGTCTGCGGCAAAAAGCAAAATGCTGTATTCCCGAAAGCATTAAATAGCTTTCTTCGTTATATTCCATTTATAACCTCGCACGAGAGATCGGGAAGCTCGTCAAGTGTTATGTTATAATCTTCAACAGACGAGGGTTCGGCAATACCGTCTTTTAATTCTATGTTTAAAAGTCTGTGAACCTTTGCAGAGGAATATTGCCCGTCTTTGCAGTTGTGCTCCCACCAATATACTTTTACGACTTCCATTGAGCCGTCTGGTCTTGCCGAGGAAGCGTCGTTTACGAAAAGTGTTTTCAGACATTCCTTCAAAACGTCCGCATCGGCTTTTGAAAAGCCTGTTTTTTCCGCAAGCTGAACATTAACCGAGCCTTTTATTTTGTAAAGTCCGAAGCGTACAAAGTGCTTTGTTCCCATGGTGTCGGATGACCTTTTTTCGGAAGGTTCTCCGTTTACGCTTTTTGTAATTTGTATTGATTGAACTTCTACGGGCGATACGCTTACCGCCTGATGAACGGAAACGGGACCTCTTACACCGACCGAGACACTGTCGGCTTTAAATGCAAACACCTGTCCGAAGGCACGAACATCGAGCCATTCTTCGCACGCCTTTTCGGAATATTCGTTTTTATCCTTCGTTTTTCCGAGGGTTTTCGTGGCGCGCTCGCTAAGGCTTCCGAAGCCGTCATCGGCTCTGTCTTCGGATTGAACAAATACTTTTTTGCCCATATCCTGCATACGGTTGCGGATTTTTCTTTTAATGCAAACATCGGACATTTCGCCGAAGCCGTTATAATCCGTTCTGGGGCGGTTGCCGTTAAGCGGATCGCCGTTTGCGTTTGCCATATTTACGGAAACAAGCACCGTAAAGTCGATTTTGTGTTCAAGATCAGTCATCATTGTTTTCATCCTCCGTTGTTGAATTATCTTTTTTTGTATAAAGCTCGTTTTTCTGAAGATAGTAGCCGATTATATATGTCTCTTTAAGCGGCATATTCCACGTGTTTTCCGGGTGAAGCGAAATTTGATAATATATTTCGCCTATAAGCTTATCATAATAAACTCTCGCGCCTGGCTTAAGCTTTGGCAGGTAGCCTGTTTTAAGCTGTTCAATAACATTCTTTGCGGTTTTTGCAGGTTGCGAAGAGAAAGCAGCCTGCATTCTTATTGCGTTGGGATCTCTGCTCTCGTCTTTTTCATATGTGTCACGTTCGGCCTTTTCGAGAACAGCCAGCAATCTGCCATATTGGTAGCTGATATCGAATTTTTCTTTTTCCAAAGACATTTTAAATTCCTCCTTCTTATGATCGATATAATATTTTCTTATGACCGCACAAGCGGTAAACAATAAATCATCGCGCAAATATTTATCGTGCGATTTTTTATCGCTCACCTTTTCAGGGTACGAGAGCATTTTACGCGATTTAACATCTATGGCCCTCATAAAGTCATACGGTATTTTGCCACCCTCTGCACGGCACTCAAACAATCTTTGAAGCTGTTGTTTTTTTACGCGGTCATCAACTTCAACACCGTTATTCCTCGGAGTTCCGAAAACATAGCGAACGATTTTTTCAAGAGACGGCGACTGTATGCCGAATCTGTTATGCTTAAAGCAACAGGTTTCATCCCACGCTTCAAGTCTTTCGAGAAAATCGTATACGGGAAGTTCTGCGTAATAAGTGAATGCGAGCCTGCCGTTCGTTGCCGCATCAAACACCGCAACAACGGCATCATCTGTCGGCAAGAAGTGACTTTTGTATCCGAGCAGTGTTTTTGAAAGCTCCGCTTTATAATTGGAGGCATCAAAAACGGGCGCTTCTTCTTTCGGTCTGAACGGAGTTGTAACCTTCGGGATTTCTTTCCCCTTTGGGTTCCAGCATAAATACGCACGCGTACCGATAATTGTCGCCTGGTCTGCCAACAGCCATTTTAATGCGTTGTGCGCTTTTTGCGAAGCCTCGTAACCTACTGTTACAGCTTGCGCATCGTCTTTAAAGCGCCCTCTGTAAGTAAAATTTGCTTTATCGTTTGCGGAAATCAGCTTCGCATTTCCGTTTACGGAAACAACACCTTTTAAATGTTGTCTTGCTATAGGGACAAACTTTCCGGTTACCATGCAAAAAACTTTTTCGTCATTTTCCTTTTGCGACATATAGTATTGTTCAAACAACTTAAAAAGTGTTTTGTTTGTATGACAATATCCGCTCGCGTCATCATCCAAGCCTATAACGCGCCAGCGTATTTTATCTTCTTTAGAAAGCTTTGTTATTCCCGATTCTTCGAGGTTGGACATTATTGTTTTGCCTTCAACATATTTTAAAATCGGTAAAAGCATCGGATGACTGTATGGTGAAGTGACCCACTGTGTAAGTTGTTCTTTATATCCATTATATTTTTGGATATCTGCAGGCGAAACATAGGCAATTTTGTCACAAAGCGGATGTGGCGGTGGGTTCTTTCCAGATCTGCCGGCGGATTCTTCCGTAACGGGAATAATTGTTTTTTCCTTGGTTTTATCCACAAGCTCTGCCGAAACAAACTTTCCGTCTTTATTAACGGTAATTTCTATTTTTGCACTGGTAACAATATGAGATACTGGTGCTAAGGGTTCCATACCTTCCTCATATATACCTGCTTTCTTTTCATTTGCCTCATACGTTTCGTACGCTTTTTGAAACAAGCCCATTCACTCCACCTCCCCGAGTTCTTTCAGCGTACTGAAGTTTCCGTATTCCTCGCCGAATTTTTTCATTTCCATTTCGCGCAGTGTTTTCTTAAGCGCGCATTCATTTGGCTTGGGAAATTTAATCACACCGTTTTTCATAATCGGATACCAAAATGACGCAGTCATTTTCCCTGAAGTTTCATCCGAATAAGCTTCGTCGGCATACGTTATTCCGTGATACATAAGCCCGAATGAAAGCTCGGGAAGATTATCGTATGCGCCTTCGCCTTCGCCGAATACACACGGCTCGACATATCCCTGGCATTCGCGAGTGCCTAAGAAGATATCGCGACGACCGCCTTTTTTAATCATACGTCTTGCTATGTTGTGGTGCTTGTTTTCGTCTCTGTCGGCAGAAAGCTCCGGTCTGTTCAAATTCCATTCGAAATGAGCCCTGACCTGATATCGGCAATTCTTCAAATATGTATAATATGAAAGATCGTTACCGCCGTTGTATTTTATCGGTCTAACACCTTTGACCTCGGTGCTTATCGGGTTCATTATACGCACCTCGTCAATGAACCATATTATAGTCGGCTTCCAATAGACCGAAGAAATAATTCCTTTTAACGCTTCGTATGTCGGAATGTGGTATGTGGTTTTTTCGCCGCCTACACGCGTAAGCGGATCGGAAAACAAGCCGTAATCTCCGTAAACCTCAAATTCTACCATATTAGGGTATTGCATCCGTCATACACCTCCTTTGAAAGTATTTGTAATCCCGTGGAATTATCGTAAAAAGCTTTGTCGAGTCCAAGCACCGTGCCGCCTGCAAGCGGCAACAGCGCACCTTCTTTTTCAAGCATTTTCTTTTGATATGAATAGAGCGATACCGTATAAAGCTTTGCCTTATTCAAAAGCTCCTTTACGAATAATATATCGTATTCGGCTTTTTCGGTCATAAGCTGTCGCATTATTTCTTCGCCTTCGCCCCAGGGCACAATAACATCTGTTGTGTTGCTGTCGAAAACCTCGAATTGCTTACCTGCTTCTTCGAATGCCTGATTGATGTAAAAATACATTTTACCGAATGAATCATCTTTTAAAAACGACTTATTTTCCGAAAGCAGACTGTAAAGCGACTTGCCGTTTTTAACCGGGAATTCGTGGCAAAATTTGCCAAGATCTTTTTGCGCGGTATAAAGCCGCCTGTAATAATAGTTCACGGCTTTTTCACAAGACAAATCAAAATCAAAAAGCTTTTTATCCGCTTCATATTTATAAATCAACTCTCGCGTTGCCTGTTTTGCAAGATGAATATCCCAAAGCCTTGACAAATCCTCATCCGCGGCGCTTACGACAAAAACGTCGCCCGAGTTTTCGCATTCACCGTTGCGGTTACAGCGACCCGCGGCTTGAATGATGCTGTCCATACCCGTGGCAAGCCGTATTACGGAAGAAAAAGAAATATCAACGCCCGCTTCTATAACTTGGGTGGAAACACAAACCGTCTTTTTCGTTTCGTCTTTTAACGATTTTCGTATGTTCTCAAGTGTGAGATTTCTGTGCGCTATGCACATTGAAGCCGACAAATGGAATGTGTTTATGTTTTCGTTTTCCGCTTCAAGTCGGTTGTAAATTTTTGTTGCTTCGGATTTTTTGTTGCAAACAAGAAGAAGGCTGTCCTTGTTTTCAAGCTTGTCCTTTGCAAAATCCGCAATTTCGTCGATTTTGTATTCGCCCGAATAGGTAATTTTTGTGCGTTTGAAAATATCGGTTATTTCTTTCGAAAGCTCTATGAGATCAAGAACCTCCGCTCTGATTGGATGCGCGGTTTCTTCGAAGGGCGGTTGAGTTGCCGAACAAAGAATCACCGTCGCGCCGCACAATTTCGAGAGAAAGGAAATTGTAAGATTAAAAAGCGTAATAAGCTTTGAGGGGACGGTTTGCACCTCGTCGATTACTATAACCGAATTTGTAAGTGCATGAAACCTTCTTACCGATGCGGTTTTTCCGTCAAACATTGTGTTCAAAAGCTGAACAAGCGTTGTAATTATTACGGGCGACGACCAGCTTTCCGAAAGAAGCTCGTATCTGTCAAGCTCTTTTTGAGTTTTTCCTTCGTGCAATATATTCGAATGGTGCTCTAATACAAGGCTGTCGTCACCGATATATTCCCGAATAACCTTGCTGTTTTGTTCGAGTATTGACAAAAGCGGCGATGTGAAAATCACACGGGATTTTCCGTATTTTGCCGCATGGGCTAATGCGTATCTCAGTGATGCGAGCGTTTTTCCGCCGCCCGTCGGTACATTAAGTCTGTAAATTCCCGACTCTTTTTCGGCGGCTTCGCGGCAAAGGTCGGAGATTTTTCTTCGCGCCTTGTTAATTGGTGTATCGCACGGGAGCTTTTCAAGCTTTTCTTCAACAGTTTTAAGAAGACACGTCCACAGCTTTTCATCCGCTTCGGGCGGAAAGCGCGAGTCGGTCATAAATTCCGCGGTGTTGCGCCTGTCGCCCTCCATTACGCCGGAAAGTAAAAGCCGAACAAGAAGCCCCGAGAAAAATTCAATCTCGCCGTTGTCTTCGCCGTCTTTACAGGTATCAAGAATTTTTCCGAAAAAAGCAGCGATTTCTTTTTCGGCTTTTTTAAAAAGCTGCTCAAGCTCTTTCTCGTCTGCGCACTCCGCAAGAAAATTTTTAACGGCACAGTCGTCGCCTTCGGGAATTTTGTTTAATCTGTAAAGAAAGCCGTTTTCACCGTCTTCGTTAACACAGTCAAACAATCCGTGATGCGCGCCTACGGAATAGGCAAGCATCTCGGCGGCGATATCACCGTACGAAAGATTTTTTGTGTTTTCGGAATGAAAGTGCTCTAAAATATACCGTGCCCCTGCGAATGTGTGTATTACCGAACCTCTTCGCACATTTTCTCCACGCGAAGCCGCAATTATATACTCTTTAAACGAGGGCTTGAATTTACCGCAATCGTGCAAAAGCCCCGCAAAATATCCGCACCCGGAAAGCCCGACTTTTTCAAGTGCCTTTGCCGAAATCAACGCCGCCTCCCGTGAATGTCTCTCACACGACTGCTCACAGCATTTCGAATCAATTCGTATGTGTGCAGGAAAATTCACCAAAATCCCCACCTTCCTCACAAATTTTTTCAGCTAAATCCACTATACCATTCATCCGCAAAAAAATCAAGAGCTAAACAAAAACTTTTTAACGAAAAAGGCTCGGAGTACCAAAAACAGTACTCAGAGCCTTTTTTCGACATATCAAAGCCAATGCGTTCGATTATTTTAAAACGTTTACCTAAATATAATAAAACGGAACAGATACTTAAATAACTATTTTCAATTTAAAGATTTAGATTTAGTGAATCTTCGATAAATTCTACGCTTGCCTATTATCTGATGTAATCAGTTTTTTATAAACCATTGCCGGGCTATTTCATTTCCCGAGAACAATCGTAGATGTTCCTGTTTCGCTGTCGTAATTTGCAAAGTAGCGTCTTAGAAGGACCACGTCCGAAGGGGAGAGGTTGCCGTCGGCGTTTGCGTCTGCGCCGGGGAACACTTCAATTGTCGAGGTTCCCGTTTCGCTGTCGTAATTTGCGAAATAGCGTCGTAAGAGAACCACATCCGAAGGTGTGAGTGCGCCGTCGCCGTTTACGTCGCCGAAAAGGATTTTATCTTTTAAAATGCACTTAAACCCGCATTCCGTCGCGTACTGTTCTGCAACAGAGCCGCTTTCGCAAATTACGGTAAAGCTTTTATTCTGAGTGAAAATGCCGTTTTCCTCGCTGTAGCCCATCGAATTCATTCCGATAAATGTCACTTTACCGGGAACCGTTACGGAAGAAAGTGCCGTGCAATTGAAAAATGCAAATCTTCCTATTGATACTATGCTCTCGGGAAGAGTGACCGAGGTAAGCTCCTTACAGCCGTAAAAAGCCATATCACCTATTGCCGTTACGGGCAGACCGTTATGGTAAGAAGGGACGGTAACCGCACCCTTTACACTTTCCGCGCAATCCGAAAGAATATAGCCGTCGCCCTTGTCGTTTAAAACAAACAGCAAGTCACTGTCCGAAGCGCCTGATTTTTGAACGTAAACCTTTGCGCTTACCGTTCCGAGAGACCCGAGCGAAGCGTAAATTTCCGTTTCCCCGTAGCCGCGAACTCTGAAAATATCTTTTTCAAGATGCTGTGCAACTGTTTCGTCGGAGCTTGAAAACAAAACGGTCTTCGGAAGAATCGCCTGGCGCACATACTCAAAGCCTATATTTTCATTGAAAATATCAAACGTAAAGCGTGCGTCGGCATTTGCGCCCGAAAAATGATAATTTTCGTTTGACGGGAAAAGGTTTACATATTCGCTTGTGGCGCTTATTTTAAACGTTTTTTCCGAAACGCCGCTTTTTTCTATTGGCGAGGACGTGCAGTTTGCGAAATACTGCACCCAGCAAAGATAGCCGTTCGTCGACTTAAAGCAGGCTATGCCCACATCGGTGTAATCGGCGTCTATCATATTGCGGTAGTGTCCTTTTGATTCTGTCCACCCCTCCATAACGGCAGTGGGTGATGTGTGACCTATTGCGATATTTTCGCCGGCAGCATAACACCCGGGTATTGCAAAAGAAAAGCAGTCTCTTCCGTCGGGGCGCATATGCGAAAAATAGACGGCTGTTTCCGCGGCGCGCTGTGCGGCAATGTCGCACAATACCGAATTCATACGAACTTCATTAACTCCGAGGCTCGCTCTTAAAGCGTTAAGCTGAGAAAGAACCTCTGTTGCGTAGTTGTCGTTTATTTCACCTTTAATATAAAACGTAACGGCGTCGGACGTTTCACCGTCGGCGGCGAATGCCGTAACGCATGTAAAAAGCGCAAGCACCGTCGCAAGCAAAAGCGCCGTTATTTTTTGAGTTGTTTTTTTCATACGGTTTTCAGCTGTTAATTATTTCGTATGCCTCGTCGGGCACGTCGCTCATAATGCAATCCGCACCTATATCACTTAAAAGCTCAATATCCTCGGGGTCGTTTATCGTCCAATACTGCACCGCGATATTGTGGCGGTGCGCGTAATTAACAACACGCTGTGTGCCGAGACGGAAAACAACATACTGGTTTGCGGGAATTTGAAGAGCCTCGAATTTATAAAAGTCTTCGCCCATATTAATTCCGAAGGAGCAGGCAAGATAATAAATCACCGTTTCCTTTATGCTTGCCGAACGCATCATATCCGGGCAATGCTCGTCAACATAGTCGGTAACCTCACCGTTAAACGTGCCGAAAATAACGCTGCCTAAAAGGTCCTTTTCTTTAAGGATTCTGTAAAGCTCATCTGCGGCTCTGAAGCCGTCCTCGCCGCCGTCCTTAATTTCGATTATATATCCGAAATCGCCTTTTGAAGTAAGGTAATCAAGAACATCCTCCAAAAGAAGTGCCCTGAGATTGTCGGGAATATCGTCTCCGCGAAGACCTCTGTAAGGATAATTTCCGTTTTCATCCTCGAAATTTTCGCCGAAATTAAGCTCGCGAAGCTCTTCGTAAGTTTTGGTTATGGGAAGAACCTCCTCTTCGCCGTACGCCTCAACGGAGTTTGTTGTTCTGTCAAGCGTGCTGTCGTGAAGAAGAATGAGCTTTCCGTCCTTTGTAATGTGAAGGTCGAATTCGAAAATATCAACATTGAAGTTTTCGCTTTCAATGCAGTTTTGGAACGCCATAAGCGTGTTCTCGGGAGCTATTCCGCCACCGGAGCGGTGCGCCGAAACAAGCGTTCTGTCAAGCGATATGTAGGGATTTGAAATATCCGCGGCATCCGCTTCTTTACCCGGCAAAAATGTGCAGGTAAGTGCAGATGTGCCTAAAATGAGCACGGGAATAAGTATTATTACAAGAACCGCAATAAGTATGCCCTTCACGGTCTTCTTTGCCTTTGAAACGGGCTTTTTTTCTTTTTTGCTTTTCATTGTGTAAAAGCCTCCTTGAAAATTACTGCTTTAAATTTATCACATAACATCGCTTTTGTCAATGAGTTAACCGCAACCGACGAATTAATCGGTTGCGGTTGGGGGTAGTTGGTTATTTTAATTAATTTTTAAATCAGTCTTCGTTTTCGAGCTTAACCTGTTCTATGATTTCGTCCGGGACTGCTTCGCCGTGTTTAACAACGAGAAGGCAGAGGACGGAAATTACGAACATTATCGGCGAATAGTAGAACAGGGACATATACGTTCCGCTTACCATTCTTATTGCGCCGTAAAGAATGGGCGATGCAATCTGTGCCGAGAAGGTTGCGGTGTAGTAATAACCGGTGAATGTGCCTACCTTATCAACGCCGCCTATTTCGAGAACGAGCGGAAGTGTGTTTACGGTAATAAACATATTAGCCGCGCCGCCGAGAATAAGAACGGGATAAATAAGGATGCTTAATATCTTTGTGATATCGGCAACGGAATCGGAAAGTGCTTTAAGTGCCTCGCCGAAGGTTGAAATTTCGGTAAGTCCGAGAGTTTCGTTTGCGATTCTTACAACGCTTTCGTCAACGCCCTGATGTGTTTCGCGAAGCTGTGCTTCAAAGTCGGCATATTTTTCGGAAAGCTCTTGAGAAGCCTTGCCGTTGTCGGCATCTACTCTGTAGGCAATATACTCTTCCATTGAAAGAACGTCGCTGTCAAGGAGCTCTATACCCGCATCCTTCGCTTCTGCCGAAAGAGTCGAATTGTAATTGTTGATTTCGTCGTTTACGGCAATGTAAGCGTTGTTAACGGTAACATAGTTGTTTATGGACATTTCCTTCGCGCCGAGCATACCTACGAAAATCGCAAAGAAGATTACGAATGCCGAAAGGAATATTGCAAGACCTGCGATTATTGTTTTCTTTCTGCCGAACTTTTTGCCCATTTTACCTGCCGGAAGAGCGGAAATACCCGCAACAACGGCAAATATAAGCATAATTATTGTTGCCTCGGAGGTAATCATATGAAGGATTTCCTGAGCGAAAAGCGAGAAGAAGGTTGTAATTGCGTTTGTTCCGCAGAAGAGGAAGAAAAGACAGCCGAGCATAAATATAAGACTCCTTCTTTCGCCCTTTGAAAGCTTAACAGCTTTTCTTTCTTCTTTTTCGCGCTTCTTTTCGGCTTTTTCAGCCGCTTTTCTCGCTTTGGCGTCGGCGTACATATTAGCCTCGCCCTTGAGCTTTATGCTTGTGTCCTCTTCCTTAACAAAGAACAGAAGAACGAGCATACCGATTATCATAACAACCGAGCCTATGCCGAAAACATAGGGGAACGAAAGTGTTTCGTCTGCGGTAATCTGGGCTTTTGTAACGCCCGAGAATATTGTGCAAAGTGCAATACCGAGCGTGCCGGCTACCATACCTACGGCACTGCCCAAGCCGCCCATAAGGTTGATTACGGCGTTGCCCTCCGAACGAAGCGACGGAGGTGTTAAGTCGGGCATAAGCGCAACAACAGGTGCGCGCCACAGCGACATTACGAAAACAAACAGTATAATAAACAGCATTGTAAGCGGAAGACTGTGTGTTTTAATAAATGTCATGGGGATAAGGAAAAAGAGAATTGCCGAAACAGGTGCACCGACAACTATGAACGGACGGCGCTTACCGAGCTTTGAATGGCAATTGTCCGACAGCTTACCGAAGGTAGGCTGGAAGATAACACCGAAGATGTTATCAAAGGTCATAATAATACCTATAAACAGCGGTACAAGCGTAAAGCCGCCGCCTACAAGTGCAACCTCCTCACCCTGTGCCTCGGCAAATTTCGCGAGTATGGGGAGCTTTTCGACGAGCGCATTACTCCAGGCGGAGATAGTAGCGCTGTTTGAAAGAAGGTTGTTAAGAATTTTTGTTATGTAGGGATCGTAAATAGCCCAAGCGATTGAAGTGGCAAGAAAGCCGAAGCCCGTTAACACGGTCTTTTTATAATCAAGCTTAGGTCCTCCCGTTTCGGTTTTTTTAGACAAATAAATCTCCTCCGTTTGAATTAGGATGTATACTCATTTTAACACATTTTTTCATAAAATCAAACTAAACAAAGCAAAACAAACCGCCGCTTTGAATTTTCGGAAAAATATACAAAGCGACGGTTATTTATTTGTACAATTTAACTCTTAAAAATCTCAGTTTTTACTGCTTCTGTAGCTTTCCGCTTCCCAATTCACAATAAAATCGGTAAGCTCGTCGCTCATAAAGCGCGGTCCGCCGAAGCTCTTTGAAAAGCTTAGGATTTTAAGCGCATCGCAAAACAGCATTGAAGCGGTTTCGGCACTCTTCACGGATTTGTCAACGGAAAAATATCCGCATTTATTTACGAGAATAATCTTCGGCAAAAAGCCGTTTCTTTTAAGGTATTCCTCCACGCCGTTTTCTATTTCATCGGCGCTTTCGCAATGAAGAAGGGAGGGCTTGCAGTAAACAATATGGTCGGGCGTAAAGGTAAGAATTTTTTCGGCGGTTTCCCTTGACCTTGCAAGTTCGAGACTTTCTTCGTTCGGATCGGAAAGAACTATGTATTCGCCGTGCTTTTCGTACACCTCACTGATTTTCTCAAACGCCGCGTTTGTTTCGTCCGGGTAAAATTCACCCGTTGTAAGAGAGGGCATATTCGTATTGTTTAAAGCTATCGTGTCAAGAATAAACGAAAGCTTTTCGTCTAAGCCCTCTACCGTATCTGCGGCAACAAACACGCCGTGATTTGCAAGAAGCATCATATCGCACGGTGTACCGGTCGATTTTTTGTATTCGTCTAAAGCATCAAGACAGATTTTCGCAAGCGTATAGCCCGGCTTACACGGCTCAATCCAAAGAACCTTTTCGCCGAAAAGTCTTTTCGATGCTTTTTCGCCGTCTTTTGAGCAGGTAAGTCCGTTAACAAGCGCCGGGTGAAGATGTAAAACAAATTTGAATTCAAAAAGGCTGTGAAGAAGCGTTTCCACGCTCGGGCGTTTTTCCTCACCGTCTGCCCGCGCCTCAAAAAGCGCCGCCAAAGAAAGTGCTTCGCGCTCCTTGTCGCTTTTCGGGTATTCCTTTAAAAATACCTCGGAAAGCTTTTGCCTGTTCATTTTAACAAAGCCGTCTGCGGTAATGGTGCTAAGCGCCGTTCCCGAGCCTTTTATGTACATAAGGTTGCCGTCCTTTGCGGAGGTGTTGCCGCCGCCCGCAAGAACAAGCTCTTCGTTTTGACCGTAATAATTCGAAAAAGCAACAAGCTCGTCTAAAATCATAAAATACATCTCCCGTTAAATGTTGTTAAGCTGTTTAATGAGTCCCGGTATTTCGGCTGTCGTTTCAACACTGAGCTTTGGCTTTTCTATTTCCGGATAAATCCACGTGCCCGTCGTTTTCACCCAAACGGGCGTAAAGCCTGCTTTTCTCGAACCGTCAACGTCAAACAGCGGATGGTCGCCTATGTAAAGCAATTCGTCGGGCTTTAAGGAAAGCTGTCTTGCCGCTTCCTCGAAAATTCTTATGTCGGGCTTTTTGAAGTCGTAATCGCCGCTTATAACAACGGCGTCAAAACTCTTAGAAAGCCCGAGCATTTCCAGCTTTTTTGTTTGAATCTCGTGCCCGCCGTTTGTAATAAGCCCCGTTTTAATGCCGCTTTCTCTTAATTCTGCAAGCATACCCGCGGCAAAATCGAACGGAACGGCAACTTTTTTAAAGCACGAAAGCAAAAACTCCGTATATTCTTCAATCGACGGTGCTGTTTTAAAAATACCGCACGAAACAAGGTGCGCTAAAATTTCTTCCCAACCGCGGTGAACATAGTGCTTATCAGCCCAAATAAATTCCTTTAAAAAGTATTCGTCCGAAACATCCTTTGAAATTTCAAAATGCTCGCGGAACATAGGTATAACCTTTTCAAGCGTTTTATACCTGTCAAACAGCGTATGGTCAAGATCAAATACCGCGCCTTTAATCATATTCGCACCTTCTTTTTAAATAAAATCGTCAACTTGCGGGAGCAAGCTTTGAAAGCTTACTGCGCATATTCTCCCTGTGAGAGGTTTTTTATGGATATAAGGTTGTAGCCGGTGTCGGTTTCTTTTACGGTTATTTCCATATATTTATCGGGCTGGGCTGCACCTACAGTACCGTCAACCCCAACCTCTATAGAGCTTGTGCCGATATAGCCCACCTTAAGAACAACAAGGCTTCCCGTCTTTTTTGCGCTCTCTATTCTCGGAGAAAACGGCGGCGTAACGCCCGTAAGCGGGACTGTATACGAGGCTGTCTGCTCGTTATAGGTAAAGCTGTAGCCGTAGCCGACAACGCTTGAATGAACTATTGCAACATCGCTTCCGAACATCTCGGTAAAGTATGCTTCAACGTCCGTTGCCGGCACGATAAGTCCGCCGTCGGTAACCTCGTACTGCCCTGTTTTAACGCCGTCTGTAAGAAGCGAGCACAGCGCAATATTCAAAAGGTCGTCGCTGTTCGCCTTTGTAATATCCGTAAACGGGTCGGGATCAATGCCCACTACCCACGTAAGGTATTTTCCGTATGCGGAATAGTCCGCTAAAGAGCCTTTCGCTTCGGATACCGCGCCCGAAATACCCTTTACCGCAGAAACCGCTCCGATTACCGCAAACACAAGTATTACAAGCCCGAGGACAAAGGCGAAGCCTCTGCCCTTCTTTTTTTCGTTAGCTTTCATAATTATTCGCCCTTAACAATGCCTTCAAGGAAATCCGTCTCCGTAACGCGGAGGTCGTGCGATACTCTGAAGGTTTTTATTTCGTGTTTTTTAATATCGAACCAGAAGCCGTTATCGAAAAGCCTGCTCATAAGCATACAGTGCGTAAACGGAACTCCCTTTGTTTCGTAAAGTCTTATGATAAGGTCGCCGCTTTGATCCTCACAGCGTTTAAGCGCGGTAACGACTACGTTGTCCGCATTAACCGTAAGGAAGGATGCCTTCTCGGGAAGCTCGCCCTTATGGTAGCTTTCGGGAACGGTAACGATATTGTTGTTGAAAAGATGCGCTTCCTTTACTACGTCGCTGTTTTCGGCTTCGCCGGAGTGAACGTAAATTCCGTAAGAGAAGTAGCTCTTGCCTTCATCGGTGAAGTTGAAATTCGCATCGGGTCTGTAGGAATAATGGTCGGCAAAAATCACATTACGAAGCGCCGTAAGCCTTAATTCCGCACCGGGGCAGTCGTAGCTGTATTTCGAATCGCTCATTACGGATATGCCGACTCTCTTTTTGCCCTTCGTAACGGTAAGGTCCGCCCAATTCTGCGCGGGCTCTTCGTCACCGTCGCACGGACGCTTAATAAAGCCGCACGGAATTTCGTAGGTCGAAATCTCTTTTGTGCCGCCTATGGGGAAGGCAAATTTGAGCATAGTGAATTTTTCCTGCCACAACGCCTTGCAGTCAACGCGAAGCGTGCGCTGTCCCTTTGAGAGGATAAATTCCTGAACAAGATGAGAATCGTTGAATTTATGCTCGGTACGGACAACGCTTCTGAGAGCGCCGTCCTCAACGCGGGTAATCGAAACAAGCTCGGGTATGCCCTTTACATCGTGGAATTTAAATACATTGTGCGCCCATGTATCGGTCTTTGAATCCTCAATAACCGTGGGTATTGCAAGATATTTGTCGCCCGCAAGCTCTGTGCCGCTTTCCTTATCGAAAAGATGCTTAATAAAGCCTGTTTTTTCATCAAGCTCTACGCTTATAAATTCGTTTTCCATAAAGAAGCTCTGCTCGCACTCGGGTTTTTCGGGAGCTTTTATGCCTCTTTCGCGCTCAAGCCAATATGTTGCATAGCCGAGCGGCTCAACCTCGGCTTCGAAAAGCGTATCAAGGTGATCGTCGTTTGAGCGTGACGAGCGAACATTTTGGAAAAGAACCTCGTTGCCGTTTGAATCCTTTACGGATTTTGACGGACGGTATGTTCTTACGGGCATTTTTACGGGATACGAATGCGGATTGAATACAACAACGGGTCTCGGGAAATCAAGACTCATAGCCGTATGGTTACGCGCATTAAGAAGCACGGGATCGCTTACGCCGTCTATCCAGGTGGAAATACGCCTTGATATTTTAAGGCAAGCCTCGTTATATGCACGCGAAGCTATAGTCAGTGCCTCGCCGTCGCTTTCCGCAACGTCGTCATAAGCTTCTTTAATCGAACAGCCGCAAAGAATGTCGTGGAACTGATTGAAGCAAACGTCGCGCCACGCCTCCTTGAATTTTTCCGTGGAGGGCTTGCTGTTTGTTACAACGGAAGCTATTGTATCCCATTTTTCTGCCGCGCCGAGAAGATTTTCGCACTTTCTGTTAAGCTGTTTTACAAGCGAGGTCGCGCTGTAGCAACCGCTTGCGTGGTGCTGAAGATCGTCCTTCCACACGGGCATATCAAGCTCATCCAAAAGAAGCTCCTTGAAAAATTCGTCGGGAGACGAAAATGCCATATCGCAGTAGCCTTCCGTGTGAAGGTTGCTTTTAAGATATTCTATATCGCCCTTTGTAGGTCCGCCGCCGTGATTTCCGACGCCGTAGAAAAGCATCATTCCGTGTCCCGTAGCTTCTGCGCGCTTCGACAAATCCTCGCGGGCTTTGTCAAGGCTCTCTTGACCGGATGTGCCGTAGCCGTCGGGGATTCTGTAGGTCGGAATGCGCGAGCCGTCGGCACTTTCCCACCAAAATGTATTTTCGGGGATATTTGCGTTTTCGTGCATACCGGGGCGCATCATAACATATGCCGTCATACCGCCCTTTAAAAGAAGCTGGGGAAGCATTCCGTTATGACCGAACGAATCTACGTTGTAGCCGGTTTTTGAAATTCTGCCGAATTTTTCGTAATAGTAAAGCTGGCTGTAAAGCGCCTGTCTTGCAAAGCTCTCGCCCGAGGGCATATTGCAGTCGGGCTGAACCCACCAGCCGTTTACGGGAACCCATCTGCCGCTTTTTACGGCTTCTCTTATTTCCTCGAACATATCGGGGTCGATGTCTTCAACCCATTTGTAATATGATGCCGACGAGCACGTAAATACAAAATCGTCGTATTCCTTTAATCTGTCAAGTGCGCTTCTGAAGGTCTGGAGCACCTCGCCGCAGCCCTCCTGCCAGCGCCAAAGCCATATGGGATCAAGGTGTGCGTTGCCGATAAGCTTTATATCGTTTTTCATACGTCTTCCTCCGCTATAATTCCGAAATATCTGCCTATCCAATAGGCGAAGGTGAAGGGGTAACAGCTTTCAACGCAAAATGCGCCGCCGCTGTCCTCGTTTTTATATTCAAACGGATTCCTGTCATATTTTGCTATGAAGCGCTCATCATTGGGAAGAAGAACGCTTGTTTCGCGATAACCGCCCATAAGAAGCTTTTTCGGTATGTCTATTCTTTCTGTTAAAGAAACTCCGCTTGCAAGACGCGAAACGCCGAAGCGGTAGAACCACGTCTTGATTCTTTCCTCGTCGGGCTCTTCTACACCGGGATCGGAAACAAAGTAAAGGAAATCGTAGCCGGGGTTGAACTCCGGAGCAAGCGAATAGCGCCAGCTTCTGAAGCCCTCTTTTAAAATCTCTTTTTTCTTTTCGTCCTTTTCAAGAGAGATAAGCGCAAAGAACGATGCAACCGCAAGCATATGGTCGCCGTACATTATTTCTTCTCTGTCCTCAACGCCCATGGCAAGCGAAACCTGCGTGAATCTGTCGCGGTGCTTTGTCACAAGCTCAAGATAGCCCTTATCCTCAAGCTCCGAAAGAACCTTTCTGTAACGTCCTTCTTCACCCGATATATGCATTGTAACCTGCAAATACATCATAAGCTCCGCGGCGTTAAGGCAGGCATCCGCCCAGCCCATTTCGGAGTTAAAGTACTCTTCGCTCCATTTAGCCCAGGTTGTGGGCTTGCCGTCGCACTCGTAAAGCTCAAAGCCGTGGTCGATTATATGGTCAAGCGTTGCTTTTGCCGCCGTCACGATAAGCTCGTCAAGCTCGGGGTCTTCGCGCCCCAAAAATTCGTGCGCGACAAGAAGGTGAAGATAGTGAAGCGTGATTTCGTCACTGCTTGTGTCGCCCTTGTATGTAATATCCGTATCGTCGTACCCTTCCGAGGTGTAAAGCCTTCTGAGTCTTTCGGGAATGGGCGCATCGGCTTTTACCTCAAGACCCACAGCCTTTCTCGCTCTTGCGCCTGCGGTGTTAAGGCACACTGCCGTCTTGCCGTTTTTCTTGAAAAACATACCCTCATCGGGAACTATTTCGTTATTCGTAAGATACGTTCTCGCAACAAAGCCGTCGCCTCTGCCGGGGATGTACATAAGAAGAAGGCACGCTTCGCTCGCTCTTATCGCCGTTTTTAACGCGGCAAGTGTCTCGGGTGCATACGATCCTTTTTCGCGCTTAAGCGTTGCATAACGGAAAATTTCGCCTATGGCAAAGCCCGAGGTAAAGCAACCGTCGTTATCGGAATGACCGTAGGGCAGTACCGATTTGATATTGCCGCTTTCGGAAAGCATTTTCTGGCTTACCATACCGTGGCGCTGTACATATGTTAACGTCTCGCGAAGGAGCGCATACGCCTTTTCCTCCATGGACATTTTCACCATTTCTATGTGCGTAACGCCCTTTGAAGACAAAACCCAAACGCCGTCGCCGTCTGCTTCAAGCGCCGTAACCGAATTGTCCAAAAGGTCGCGGCGTGCGCCGAAGTACATTACCTTGTCGTAAATGCTTTCGGCATTTTCGTCAAAGCGAGTAACGCCGCCCTCGCCGCCGTACCACATAACGCCGTTCTTCCCCTCGCAAAAGCAGGTATAGCTGCTTTTTTTGCAGGGAAGAGGGTACGGAAAGTCCGTAAGATCGGGCTTTTTCGGTTTCTTTTCAAGAAGGTTTTTCGGTACTTCTATATCGTATTTTTTAAAGTGCGAAACTCGCCTTGTAAGCTGTGACTTGAGAATAATTGTGTTCGGCATAAATAGCTCCTTGCGAATTAGTTTTATATAAATGGTTTTTCAACGTACGATTTTTTCGCCGTCAAAGACGATAACGCCGTGTCCGCTTCCCGTTCTTTTGCCCTCGAGAAGTCGGTTTTTATATGCTTTTCTGAGAGCGGTATCCTCGGGCCACTGTGAAAGCGGCAATTCGGTAAAGTGACCGAAAACGCGCCAGTCGTCACCGAAGCCCGCTCTTTCGCGGCACTCGAAAATTTCGAAATCTCCGAGGAATTTGAGAATATTAAGATGCTCCGGTAAAAACTCCGTGTGTCTCGGGAAAAGAAGCCAGGAGTTGCAAATGAAATAAATGTTTCCGTCTACACGGCAATCCTTAAAATAGTCGTAAGCTTTTTTGTAAGACTCAAAGCGCACCTCGTCCGTAAGCGGAACGCCCGACGAGGGAATGTGTATGTTCACCGCTTTTTCGCCTTTTTTGATTTTTATGCCGGCGCTTGTGGTAAAGTCCATCGGGAATGTGCGTGCTTCAAACTGGAATCTTCCGATGCCGAATCTGTCAACCTTGAAAAAGCCCTCGTACCACCCGGGAACGAACGTACCTACAACGCCCTTGCATTCCATACATTCAAGTAATTTGTATTTGTAATCCTTAATCGAAGCCCAAAAAATCTCGTCCGAAACGCCCGCGTCTTTGTGCCTTTTATGTAAAAGCTCGGTACAGCACATAAGGAATACGAGATTCATCGTGTATACGTTTGCGCCGTATTTTTCGGAAACCTCCGCAAGCATTTTAATATATCTTCCGAGATTGTGCGCCTTCGGGAACATAAACAGATTTCTTAATCTGTCTACCTCCTTACCGAACTCGGGCTCGTCGTCAAGACGTTTTGCGAGAGCCTCAAGTTCCTTTCGCGCAACATCGGGAAATTCGCATTTTTCTTCGATAAGTAAAAAATAATCATTGCAATGCTTCATAATTTACACCCCGTTTATTTTTCTAAAAACGCCTTTACGGCTTCGGCATCATTATACCCCTTTTTATACAAAGCTTCAAGACTTTCTTTATTTCTTTTTAAGGTATCAACACCCTCACAGCTGTCGGGCGAAAGTATAAGCGCTTTTCCTTCTTTTTCAAGACGCATCGCCTTTAAAACGCCCGTGTTGTAGCGTCTGTAGCGTCTGTAAAGACCGTCG
>CAZRXQ010000007.1:20720-23636 GCA_964604065.1 uncultured Eubacteriales bacterium
CATCGCCTTTAAAACGCCCGTGTTGTAGCGTCTGTAGCGTCTGTAAAGACCGTCGGCGGCATTGGGATATGTGTGCTTTAAAATCTCGGCGGCGTAAAAATCCTTACCCGCGTGACGAAGCTCCGACTTCGGCTTTGTCAAAACGAGAATTATTTTGTCACAGCCCATATTAAGAAGCATATCCACAGGCACGGGGTCGGACATACCGCCGTCAAAATACGGAACACCGTCCTTAAAAACCGGCTTTCCCACAACGGGAAGGCAGGAGGACGCCATAAGCGGAAAGTAATCGGTTTCGCTCATATCCTCCGTTTTAAACGAAACAGCCTCGCCCGTCAGCGCGTTTGTAGCAATAACAAAAAGCTCCGATTTGCTGTTTTTCATATGATCGTAATCAACAGGGTCTTCGCCGCCCGCATTCGAAAGCGTGCCGTAAATATAATTAAGGTCAACATACGAGCCGTCCTTTACGAAATTCTCAAGGCTCATATATTCCTTTCTGAAGGAATATTCCGTATAAAATCTGAAATTTCTGCCGCGCTGTCCCGCGGTGTAGGAAATCGCATTTGCACTGCCCGCGGAAATGCCGACGACCTTGTCTATCTCTATTTTGTCGTCAAGAAGTCTGTCGAACACGCCCGCGCCGTAAATATCGCGCATTCCGCCGCCGACATCAATAATACCTGTCATAAGAAAACTTTATTTCCCCGCTTTTTTCGAATATTTTTTCTGATAAATAATTCTCATAAGGTGTGCTTCGACGGGGTTAATGGGCTTAACCTTACCGTAAAGCTCGGCTGTTACGAGCGCCTTACAGCCCTTGTCCATTACCATTTCGACAGCCTCTGCGTCGTACTGAGTTTTCGCAACGCAAACCGCGCCGTTGTCCTTTATAAGAACGGCGTTTTTGTTTCCGAGCGCCTTTGCGACCTTTTTAGAGGTCTTTAAGGTATTCGACGGGTCAAACACGGCTGTTTTCACAAACGGGCCTACAAGCTGTGCAAAGTCGTCAAGAAGCGGCTTTACCGTTTTACCCTTTCTTGAAGCCGCAACGGCAAATTCGTTGTCGGAATGAAGAATATAGTTAACGTCGCCGCGCTTTTTGTAAATGGCATAGTGCATTTCGGCACTGTCGGGAATTTCGGCGCCGCCTATCCACGCGCCGCTTTTAACGTCGATAATCGAAGCCGCCTCGCCCTTGGGCGCAACGTAAAAGCTGTCGCCCTTACGAACACTGTCGCACGGGGTGAATTCCTTTGCACTCTTATATTTTTCGTCCGCGGTAATAACGGAGGCTACAAAGTCCTTAACCTCCGAGAAGGTTTCCACGGCTTTTCCCGAAATTCCGGCACAACGTGCGGCAATATATTTTTCGCAAACATTTTCGAGCTCGTTTGCGATTTTAAACGCATCGTCGTAATCGTTTCCGAGACAAACCGCGCCGTGGTGCGCCATAATAATTGCTTTTGAAGAGCTTCTTTTAATCGCCGCAACAACGCCGCTTCGAAGCTTTCCCGTTCCGGGAAGACCGTATGCGGCAGACGGAACGCAGTCGCCTATAAGCTCTCTTGCTTCGCCTGTCAAATTATTTATATCAACGCAAAGAGCGCTTACAGCCGAAGCGTTTTTCTGGTGCGTGTGAATAACAAAATTGCACTCGGGTCTTAATTCGTAGCACGAAGCGTGAATACCCTTTTCCGAAGAGGGCTTAACGTCTCCCTCGTAAGAAAGATCGGTTATATTAACAAGAACAATATCGTCGGGCGTTAAATCCTCGTACGCTCTGCCGCTCGGAGTTATAACAAACTGCTTTTCGTTTACACGGCAGCTTACGTTGCCCCACGTTCTTGCGATAAGTCCCGTCTTCAAAAGCTCGTGACCCGCCTTTATAACAAGCTGTTTTGCTTCAAGAATTTCCATATATTTAAATCCTTTCTTACAAATATTGCGCCGCATACGGCGACAAAGCCGCCGCACACAGCGCAAACCGATTTATTTACCGTTATGCTTTTTGAGCAACATTCTTAAATACCTTTTCGAATCTTACGAGAGCCTCGTCGATAAGCTCGGGAGTGTATGCGGCACTTGTGTAAAGTCTGCTTCCCGCAAGTGTTACAAGACCCTCTGCCATATAAGCCGCGCCCATATGAGTCATTTCGGCTTTTCTTACGTTTGTCTCGTCCAAAACGTGCGGAATCTGCCACGGCTTGTGCCAATCTATCGAGAAGTGCATTGTGCCGACTGTTTCAAGGTGGCAAATAGAGCCCTGATTAAAGGCAACGAACGGAAGGTTGTATTTTTTAATAAGCTCCTGAAGACCCTTTGTGAGTCTGTCGCCCATTTGACCGGCAACCTGGCACGCATTTGTTCTTTCGATTTCTTCGAGGGTGTAGTAGCCGGCAACGCAGGAAATGGGAGTTGCCGCCATAGTACCGCCTATAAGCGCCTTGTGAACCTTCTGGTTACCGTCAAGACCCGCACCGAGATACTTCATATATTCCTTCTTGCCGCCGATGCCGCCCGCACCCGGGTAGCCGCCGGCTATAACCTTGCCGAAAATGGTAAGGTCGGGAGAAACGCCGTAGTAGCCCTGAGCGCCTGCCATACCGATACGGAAGCCCGTAACAACCTCGTCGAAAACGAGAAGCGCGCCGTACTTGCGGCAAAGTCTTTCAACGCCCTTGTTGAAGTCCTTGTCAAGCGGTCTTGTTCCGCTTTCGGGACCTACGGGCTCTATAAATACGGCAGCCGTACCGCCGCGAAGCTGGTTTAACTTAAGTGTTCTTTCAAGAGAATCGAGGTCGTTGGGGAAGAACTCCTGAGTGTGCTTGAAAATGTAAAGCGGAACGCCGTGCGCCTGAGTAAACTTGGAGCCGGGAACTCTTATGCCGTAGCCGAGCTGATCGCTCCAGCCGT
>CAZRXQ010000008.1:0-14171 GCA_964604065.1 uncultured Eubacteriales bacterium
TGTTCATTTATCTATCCTTTTCAAAAAGTCTTCAAAATATTCGGGAAGCGGCGAATTGAATTCGAGATATTCGTTGGTTTTGGGGTGAACAAAGCCGAGCTTTGCCGCGTGAAGGCACTGCCCCGAAAGTCCGTATGTTTTTTTCGGGTCACCGTAAACGGCATCACCGGCAACAGGTGTTCCTCTGTAAGCCATATGCACTCTTATCTGGTGAGTTCTGCCCGTTTCAAGACGAACCTTAAGATATGTAAAGCCATTAAATCGCTTTAAAACCTCGTAATGAGTAACGGCATTTTTCGAATTTTTTTCGGTAACAGCCTGTTTTTTTCTGTCCTTCGGGTTTCTTCCTATCGGTGCGTCGATCGTTCCCGTGTCGCTTTTTACGTTCCCTACAACAACGGTTCTGTACTCTCTTGTAAACGAGTGCTCTTTAATCTGCTCGGAAAGTCCGATGTGCGCTTCGTCCGTTTTTGCCACAACAAGAAGTCCGCTTGTGTCCTTATCTATTCGGTGAACTATTCCCGGTCTTATAACGCCGTTTATGCCCGAAAGGTCTTTACAGTGCGCAAGAAGCGCGTTAACAAGCGTACCGTCAAAATTTCCCGCCGCCGGATGAACGACCATACCTTTGGGCTTATTAACCACAAGAAGGTATTCATCCTCGTAAAGAATATCAAGCGGTATGTTTTCCGGCTCTAAGGAGAGCGTTTTCGGGTCGGGAATTTCGGCGGTGATTACGTCACCCGCTTTAACGGCAACGCTTTTTTGAACCGCTTTCCCGTTTAAAAACACTCCGCCTTCTTTAATAAGCGACTGCACCGCGCTTCTCGAAAGTCTGTCTGAAAGAACTGCGACCGCTTTGTCTATTCTCTCGCCCGCTTCGTTTTCGGTAACGGTTAAGGTAAGCGTGTTCATTAATTCTTCTCCGCGTTTTTATTTTCTGCCGAAGCGTTTTTGCGCTCTTTAAACATACCGACAAAAAGGTATATAATCAAAGCAAACGCCCCAACCGTAACAAGACAATCGGCAAAATTGAACACGGCAAAATCAACGAATACCGGCTCGATAAAATCGACAACGTAATGAAGTCGTATTCTGTCGATAATATTACCTATTCCGCCCGATATCATCAAAATAAGGCAAGCATCCGCAAAGCGCGAGCCGCTTTTTTTCGTGATGAGAAAATAAACGGTAACGGCAAGAAGTCCCAAAGAAACTACCGTAAGCGCCGCCGTATATGCGGAAAACGAACCGAAAGCCGCGCCCGTATTTTCAACATATGTGAAATTGAGCACACCCTTAATAATCTCTACAGAGGTTACGGGCTTTAAGTAAAGAACAACAAAATACTTAATAAGCTGATCTACGCCGACAAGTGCGGCAACAGCAACAAGTGAAATAACAACTGCCATATTAACCCTTATCTTCTGCGCTTAAAGAAGCCGCGCTTCTTTTCTTCGCCGTCGTCATCGTCATCCTTAACCTCGGCTTTATTTTCAAAGCGTTCAAGCACATCACGATTAATTGCAAAGCCGCCCGATATCGGAATATCCTCCGAGCCGTGTGTGGGAAGCGACTGTTCGTCCTTTTCGTCATCGGCGTCAAAGAACGAGGTTTCGCTCATATCCTCCGCGCCGATATCGAAGCTTCCGGAAAACACAGTAAATTCGGAAGCGATAGGCTCGCTCTCGGTCTTTTCCTCGGTCACAGGTGAAGTGTTTTCTTCAACCGCTTCCTCGGCTGCTTCTTCAAAGCTTTCTATATCGTCTTCGGCTTCTTCGGATGCGTTAAGCTCAACGTCTGATTTTTCAGCCGAGCCGAATACTATTTCCGCGGCGCTTTTCGAAAACTCGTCGCTCTCCGCTTCAAGCTCCGCTAAAATTCCCGCTTCGTCGGAGTCGGAGGCTTCAGCCTCATCCTCGGGCTCGTCAAAGCTTTGGGTAAACTCAAGCGGCGCTTCCTCGTGCGCTTCGTTTTCGGGCTCTTCAAAAGGAACATCCTCAATAATCTCAGCCGCCTTTTCGGGCGTGATTATCGGCTGTTCTGCTCTTTCTTCGATCTTTTGCGCTTCCTCGCTTGCAATTTCGGGAAGCTTTGAAATAAGCTCTATGTGCGCCTTGTACTGCGAAAGTATGCTTGCCTTAAAATCGGAAACCTCTTTTTTGAGCATATCGAAAAGAAGCGTTTCGCTTGTAACGGTTCTTGTTGCGGCGCCGACCTTATCACTTGCCGAAGATTTTGCGTTAAGTATAATACTGCCCGCTTCCTCTTTAGCCTTTTTAATAATCTCCTGCGCCTTGTCGCGTGTCATAGAAAGAAGAAGCTCGGAATCGGCAATTGCCTGCTTTCTTGCGTCCTCTTTAATAAGCTCCGCTTCGCTTTTTGCGGCTGAAAGAACAGCCTCTGCTTCGGATTTCGCTTCGCTTGCGGAATTTTCCGCATCCTTAATAATCATCTCGGCGGCTTTCTGTGCGGAAAGCACGGCGCTTTTAATATCGCCTTCGTCGTTTTTATATTTCTCAAGTCTGTCCGCAAGAAGGCTTGCTCTTTTAATAAGCTCGCCGTTCTCTCTGAACATTTTTTCATAATCTACGGAAAGCTCCGCCAAAAACGCATCAACATCATCTGCCTTGTAAGCGTTTCTGCCCGATTGCTTAAACTCGTACTCTCTCACCTGAGAAGGTGTCATCATAATAATTCCCCGCTTCCGTTACCTTACATAAATAGTCTATTCGAATCAGAAAAATACACCTGTATTTTCAAGCTCGTCGATAAGGTCACCCGTTACATCGACATTGTAAGGAGTGATGATAAATGTATTGTTGGCAACCTTTTTGAGCTGTCCGCCGTTTGCATATGCAACGCCGTTAAGAAGGTCTACAAGACGTCTTGCAACCTCTTTGTTTGTGCCCTCGAGATTCAAAACAACGGTTCTTTTTTCGTTAAGATGATCGGCAATTTCTCTTGCATCCTCAAATCTTTCGGGCTTTGCAAGCACTACCTGAAGCTTTGCCGTTGTGTGAATGTTAACTACCTTGTTGGGGTCTTCCTCTGCGGGACGTGCGCGTCGTGCAGCTCTTTGCGTGCGTCTTGACTCTCTGTAATCGTCCTCTTCGTAATCCTGATATCTCGAAGACGAATCGTTTCTGCCGTATGTAACGGCGTCGTTTTCCTGTTCTTCCTCCATGGTATCGAAAAGACCGTCGTCCTCTTCGCCCATAAGCTTGTTTATAATATCCTTAAAGCCCATAATAAATTCCTCCGAATTATTTATTTTTGTATATTCTGGCTCCGTATATAGCAGAGCCTATTCTAACCATATTAGAGCCGTACTTAATAGCAAGCTCGTAATCGCCCGACATTCCCATTGATAAAATATTCATATTGAAATTGTCAAGCTTTTTTTCTTTAATATCACCGAAAAGCTCGCCCGTTTTAAAGAAGTATTCGCAAAGAAACTTTTCGTCTTCGCATATCGGCGGTATTGTCATAATGCCGTTGACTTCAACAAAGGGAAGCTGTGATATTTCGAATAACGCTTCATAAAGCGCACCCCTGTCAAAGCCGGTTTTCGAATTCTCGTCACCTATGTTCACTTCAAGAAGGATGTGTGACGTTTTCCCGAGAGAAAGCGCTCTTTTTGAAATTTCCTTAATAAGATGAAGACTGTCCGCCGACTGAATCATATCTACCTCGGAAATAATTTTGCCCACCTTATTCGTTTGAAGATGCCCTATAAGGTGCTTTTCAACGCCGTCAAGATGAAGGCTGTCTTTTTTTAAAAGAAGCTCCTGAACCTTGTTTTCGCCTATTAGGTCAACGCCGCATTCGTCAATGGAATAATTAATAAATACGGGGTCAACGGTTTTCGTAACAGCCATAAGCCTGACATCGCTTTCGCTTCTGCCGCTGTTTGCGGCGGCTGTCGCAATGTTTTCGCGTATCACCTGAAGGTTTGACTTAATCGAAGCGAATTTTTCATCATATAAGCTTGTTGTCGTAAAGCTCAACTCCCTTCGTAACAACTTTATCATAAAGCTTTATGTAGCCCGACTCACCGTCCGGATTATCGACAATGGAATATTCGTCGGTTGCATAAAGAATATGGACTTTTTTAAACGAAATAATGTTGCCGCTTACAACGTACACGCCCTTAACGTCATCAACCGTTCTTATCGCACTGTTGCTGATTTTGTAGCCCGTATACTTTGAGGTAACAATTTCCATATCCTCGATTCTGATATCCGTGAGATTTTCGTTCATAAGGTCGCACTTAAATATAAGCTCCGTCTCTTCACCCGAGCGGTCGCCTATTCTCACAAGCTCAACCGGAAGAAGCTCTATACCCGAATACGGGAAATTAAGGCTTAAATCCTCGCCTGTTTCGAGGTTCACGGTTTTTTCGGTAGGAACGACACATAAAACATACCAGTTAAAGCTTGCTACGGCACGTCCGATAACATTCGAAGAAACGGTAGAAGGCTTTGATTTTACGGCATTTTTAATATCCTCTGCCGTAATGCTCTCAAGCGACGCAAAATCAAGCGTTTTTTCGTAGCCGTCGCATCCGCTTATAAAATATCCCGACTCAGCGGTTGTTACAGCAGAATACGAAAGGTTTTTCGATTTTAATTCCGAGAGCTGACTTTTAAGCGTTGCAAGCTTTTCGGAATAGTCGATCTGCATACCCGTTTCAATCTGCTTGCTCGTAAGCGAATCTCGTAATTTTTCCGCATATGAAAACGCATCTGAAAATTCAAGCGCATCAACACAGTCGAGATACTCGCTGAGCTCATTGTTTATTTTCGCTTCAAGAGATGTAAGGTCAAGAGTTCTTATGTTTGCCTGACTGCTTAAATCCTCGTAATGCGAAATATCCTTTTCAAGCTCTGTTATTTTAAGGTATGTGTCCGCGTCCTCGGAGCTTTTGAAAATCATCGAAACCGTATCGCCCGCGGCAACACGCTCGCCGTTTTTCGCAAAGGAAACTATCGTTCCGCTTGTGCTGTTTTCAATATATTCCTCGTCTCTTAAAACAAAGCATTTTGTTTCAATAGTCTCGTACACCGTTTCGCTTAAAGCCGTTTGAGTTTGAATATCGGACTTTGAAAACACAACGACCTGATAAATCACATATGATAAAACAAGACAAAGAACAAGCACAAGCGCCACACTTTTTGTTGTTTTACCGCTCATTTTATCACCTTCCGAAAAATTTGTTTACAAGAGAAAATATATCGTCGTACATATTGTCCACGCTGTCGTATTCGTCCGCATAAAACCAGTTAACGTCCTTGTTTCGTCCGAACCAGGTAAGCTGTCGCTTTGCGTACCGACGTGTAGACCGCTTTAAATGCTCAACGCATTCATCGAGAGTTTTTTCGCCGTCTATAAAGGGCTTTAACTCCTTATAGCCTATGGCGTTATTTGATGTTGCCGAAAGCTTGCCGGAATAAAATTCCTCGGCTTCCTTAAGCAGTCCGTTACTAAGCATAATATCTACACGTTTATTTATGCGCGAATAAAGCTTTTCACGGTCTTTATAATTAATTCCTATATATAAAACGTCAAAGAGGGGCGGATTCCTGCGCGAAAGCTCAACCTGCTCTGTAATGGTTTTACCCTCGCCGTAATAAACCTCAAGCGCCCTTAACACTTTAACCGAATTATTTTTGTGAATTTTCTTTGCCGCCTCGGGGTCGACTCTTAAAAGCTCTTCGTAAAGAGCGTCGCCGCCCTCCTCTTCAAGGCGTTTTGAAAGCAGAGTTCGAATATTCGTTTTATCCTTTTCTTCGAAAAATGTAATATTTTGAAGAAAGCTGTCAACATAAAGCCCCGTGCCGCCGACTATAACAGGCGTTTTCCCTTTTCCCGAAATAATTTCGACGGCGTTTTTCGCATCCTCGCAAAACGAGGCGACGCTGTACTCCTCTTCGGGAGAAAGAAAATCAATAAGATGATGCGGTATTCCGCACATTTCGTTTATGTCGGGCTTTGCCGTGGCAATATTCATACCCTTATAAATCTGCATTGAATCCGCGGAGATTACCTCGCCGTCGAATTTTTTCGCAAGACTTACACCCAGCGCCGTTTTACCCGAGGCTGTAGGGCCTACTACTGCGATTACCTTAGTGTTTTCGTTGTTTTCCATTTATACAATTCGCTTAAAATACTTTTCCAATTCATATTTTGAAATTTCCACCGCAACGGGTCTTCCGTGCGGACAGCACTTAATTTCATCGTGCGAGAGAAGATATTTAATTAACTCCTCCATTTCGGGAAGCGAGGTATCGTTTCCCGCCTTAACGGCGGCTCTGCAAGCGGCTGAATGGTAAATCCAATCAAGCTTTTCGGGCATCACCGTTTTAATATTCATCGAAAGATACTGTGCGATTTCTTCGACTGTATCGGAAATGTTTTCATCGGTAAGCTCCGACGGACACGCCGAAACCTTAACGGTGTTGTCTCCGAAATCGGAAATGTCGTATCCCGCTTCGTACAGAATATCAAGGTTTTCGATAACCGCTTCGTACAAATCGGGAGAAAGCCTTACAGCCTGCGGCTGTAAAAGAAGCTGTTGCGACGAGCTTGCGTTTTCTTTTAATCTGTTAAAGATAATTCTTTCGTGCGCCGCGTGCTTGTCAACAAGAAGAAGCTTACCCTGAAGCTCTGCGAAAATATATGTTTTAAACGCTTCGCCGATTATTCTGAACTCCGGTACGGGAGAATAAACAGCACCCATTTCGCCGCCGTCATCTAAGTGCGGGCTTTCGGGAAGCTTTTCTTCCTTCGGCTCTTCAAAAATCGCAGAATCAAAAGAACTTTCGTAAGTGTTTTCGTCGGAAGACAGACTGTCGCTTTCTTCGTTTTTCGAAGCTCGGTACTCACTGCTGTCGGGAACATTATATTCCTTTACGCTTTCCTTCGGCTTCATATATTCGTCAAAAAGAAAGTCGAATGCCTTTTCGCCGTTGTCGGAATCGCGGAATACATTGTCTCTTCCCGTTACAGGCGTTCCGTATTCACGGAATTTAAAGCTGACTTTTTGCGAATTTTCACTCGCGGGCTTTTGCGTTTTTTCAAAATCCTCGGCTTTTTCTTCGTGAGTATTAATTCCCGCGGCACTGCCGATAGTCAGCTGCTCGCCCCGAAGCTTTTGTGGTGAAAAGATTTTCGCTTCGGAAAATGTTACCTGCGGTCTTTGCGTTGTGCCCTCAACAGCACCGAGAGCGGCACGGTATATGCAATCGAAAATACGCTTTTCATCCGAAAAACGAACCTCGGTTTTTGCGGGATGTACGTTTACGTCAACTGCCGTATAGGGCATATCGAGAAACAGCACACACGGCGGAAATTTACCGACGAGCATTGCGTTTTTGTAAGCGGTCTCAAGCGCCGTAACAAAAATCGGGACTTTTACATAACGCTTGTTTACGAAAAATATCTGCTTTGCTCTGCTGCTTTGCCCGAATGCAGGCTTAGAAGTAAATCCCGAAACGGTAATTCCGTCCTGCGAAAACGAAACGGGCGTAAGCGACTCGGAGAAATTATCACCGAACACCGCAAATATCGCGGATTTAAGCTCGCCGTCACCGGGAGTTAAAAACTGCAGCTTTCCGTCGCGTAAAAATCTAAAGGAAATTTCGGGATGAGACAGCGCCACGCGCTCCAAAACGGAAGCTACCTGATTACCCTCCTGAACGTCCTTCTTTAAAAATTTCATTCTCGCGGGCACGTTGTAAAACAAATCTCTTACTATAAGCGTAGTTCCGTCGGGGCAACCCGCTTCGTCGATAAGAAGCTCTTCGCCGCCCTCTATAACGTAGCGCGTACCGAGCTCCTCGCCCGCGGGCTTTGTAAGCATCTCAACACGCGAAACGGCGCAAACGGAAGCGAGCGCCTCGCCGCGAAAGCCCAGAGTCGCAATACTCTCAAGGTCGTCGGCATTTTTAATTTTACTTGTGGCGTGGCTTAAAAACGCCTTTTTAACGTCCTCACGCGCAATGCCGCAACCGTTGTCGGTAACGCGGATAAAGGTTTTGCCGCCGCAGTTGATTTCAACTATAATGCTTTTCGCACCGGCGTCAATCGAATTTTCGACAAATTCCTTAATAACGGAGGAAGGGCGCTCAACGACCTCACCGGCGGCAATAAGGTCCGCAAGATTTTTCGGCAAAACATTTATAGTCGGCATAAGCACCCTCCTTTTTTCTTAAAATAAATTAAATTTCGTTTGCTCTTTTTTGGAGCTCGTAAAGCTTTGTTAACGCTTCAATCGGCGTTAATGTGTTTAAGTCAATCGACTTAATATCGTCAACGAGATTGCCCGCGCTTCCGAAGGAAAGAGAAAGCTGTTCTTCCTCGGACGGCTGTTCCTTCGCTTCGGCAACATCACGCGAAAGCGAAACCGTCTGCTGATTTTCAAGTGTTTTTAAAATCTTTTTGGCATTTTCGACCACACTTTTCGGAACACCCGCCAAAAGCGCAACCTCAATACCGTAGCTTCCGTCGGCAGGACCTTTTACGATTCTTCGAAGGAAGGTAATGTCGTCGCCGCGCTTTTTAACCGAGGTGCTGTAATTCTTAACACCTTCAACGGTTTTTTCAAGCTCCGTGAGCTCGTGGTAATGCGTGGCAAACAGCGTTTTCGCGCCGATTTTTTTCTTGTCGGCGGTGTATTCAAGCACCGCTCTCGCAATGCTCATTCCGTCGTAGGTAGAAGTTCCTCTGCCTATTTCGTCGAATATGATAAGACTTTTCGATGTTGCGTTTTTAAGAATATCCGCAACCTCGGTCATTTCAAGCATAAAGGTGGACTGTCCCGCGGCAAGGTCATCCGAAGCGCCTACTCGCGTAAAGATTTTGTCCACAATACCTATTCTCGCAGAGGATGCTGGTATAAAGCTTCCTATTTGCGCCATTAAAACGATTATCGCAACCTGACGCATATATGTCGACTTACCTGCCATATTCGGTCCTGTAATAATCGCGGTTCTCGAAAGCGAGCAGTCAAGGTATGTGTCGTTTGGCACAAACGGTGCGCCGTCAAGCATTTTTTCAACAACCGGGTGTCTTCCGTCTTTAATGCTTATAACATCCGAGGTGTCAATCTCGGGGCGGCAATATCCGTTCTTCGAAGCAACAAAAGCAAGCGAGCACAATGCATCAAGCCTTGCGACGGCTCGTCCGGTGGTGCGGACTCTTTGAAGCTCGTCGGCTATTTTAAGCCTTATTTCCGTAAACAGCTCGTATTCTATTCTTACAATACGCTCCTGTGCACTCAAAACCTTGGCTTCAAGGGTCTTGAGCTCCTCGGTTATATATCGTTCGCAATTACTGAGCGTCTGTTTTCTTATGTACGTTTCGGGCACAAGCTCCTTAAAGGAGTTTGAAACCTCTATATAATATCCGAATACACGGTTATATCCTATTTTAAGCTTCTTGATTCCCGTTTTTTCCTGCTCTTCACGCTCAATAGCGGCTAAATAATCCTTGCCGTTATCGAGAATATCGTGAAGCGAATCAAGCTCTTCGTTGTAGCCTTTTCTTATCATTCCGCCCTCACGCACGGTTTGCGGCGGATCATCAGTTATGGCTGTTTTTATAAGAGAATTAATGTCGTCAAGAAGATCTATTTCGTTATAAATCTCCGTAAGCATTTGCGACTTAACTCCCGAAAGCTCGGCTTTTATCTGTGCAAGACAGTCAACCGTAAGGCTGAGTGTTCTTAACTCTCTTGCACTTGCCGTGCCGAAAACGATTCTCGTCATAATGCGTTCAAGGTCATACATTTTCGAAAGAGCCTGCATTTCTCTTGTGAGAAGCACCGTATTCGAAAAAAGCTCTTCGACCGCATTCTGACGGCGAACAATCGCGGAATAATTTACAAGCGGCTGTTCTATCCAATTTCTTATAAGGCGTTTGCCCATTGCAGTTTTTGTGTTGTCAAGCACCCACAAAAGACTGCCCTTTTTTTCTCTTCGAAGCTGAGTTTCCGTAAGCTCAAGATTTTTTCTTGCGTTTATGTCAAGCGAAAGGAAGTTGTCCTCACTGTAAAACTCAACGTCCTCTACCTTTTCAAGCTCGCTCTTTTGAACATTCTCAAGGTATTTCACGGCAGTGCCGAGCGCTAACACAAGCCCTGTTTTTCCCTGTACCTTTTTGTAAGCTTCGTCTTTAATATGCGAAATAACAACCTCGGTGCAACCGTCAAGGTCGTAAGACTCTTCCTTTTGAACCTCGAATTTAACGCCTAATCTGTCCGTTATAAAAGCCGTAACGCTTTTAACCGACGCTGCGTATTTATTCAAAAGCACCTCCGAGGGCTTAAACATTCCGAGCTGATTTATGATTCTTACATCGGAATCGCCGTCGGTATAATAATCAAGATGAACCTCGCCCGTGGAAATATCAATAAATACACAGGCGCATTCTGTGGCGGTAATATATACCGAGGCAAGGTAATTGTTTTTGCCCTCTTCAAGCATACTGCTTTCTATAACCGTACCGGGCGTTACAATTCTTATAACATCTCTTTTTACTATTCCCTTAGCCGCCGCGGGGTCTTCCGTCTGCTCGCAGACCGCGACCTTGTAGCCGCGGCTTACGAGCTTTGCTATATAGCTGTCGGCGCTGTGGAAGGGAACGCCGCACATCGGTGCGCGCTCCTCCTGACCGCAATCCCTACCGGTTAAAACAAGTTCAAGCTCCTTGGACGCAATTTTTGCATCCTCGAAAAACATTTCGTAAAAATCGCCGAGCCTGAAAAATAAAATCGTATCGGGATAGTCGTTTTTAATTTGAAAATACTGCTCCATCATCGGAGAAAGCTTACCCATTTTCTTACCTCAGCACCGTAAAATTTAAATTAATCAGTGGCAACCGCCGCAGGAGGAGCATTCGCCGCCGCACTCATGGTTGTGCTCGGGCTCGCACGTTGCGGGATCCTGACCGTCTATGCAAAGAGCGAGAATGCTCATAATCTCGTTCATCATATCGTCAATAGCCGTTTTTGCCTGCTCAAACTTTGCCATATTGGCGTTAAGCATAACCTCACGGTAAAGCTTTTCGAATTCCGTGCCGAAGCCCTCAAGCTTAGACTGGTCTGCGCCCTCGCCCTTAGCAGCCTCGTTCTGATAAGAAAGCTGAATAAGATTGATTTGACCGATGAGCTCATTAAGCTCCTTGTCCTCGTCGTTAGCCTTTTTTGCGGCATCAAACGCGAGGTAGCGCTCGTCTGCCTGAATTGCGGCACCGAGCTGTCTTGTAAGTTCGATTACTGTCATTTTAAAATAACTCCTTTAAAATTTTTTCATAAAAAACAATGTGAATTGTTAATTAACGTATTAAGTGTTTTGCGCGGCAATTTCCTCCTGCACTGCAAGAAGCTCCGAAAACCATTTTGTTTTTTCGGCTTTTGAAACGGGGTCGTCCATAGAAGCCGCCTTCGTTCCGACTCTCGGTGAGAAAATAAACGTAAACATAGAGCCGTAGCGAACCTCTTTAACAAGAGAAAGCGTATCGAGAAATTCCTCGTAGGTTTCGCCCGGGAAGCCGACGATAATATCGGTTGTTATGTCAACATCGGGCATTTTTTCACGCGCATATTTAATAAGCTCAAGGTATCTTTCGCGTGTGTAGTGCCTGTTCATTTCTTTTAAAACGCGGTTGTTTCCCGACTGAACGGGCAAATGAAGATGACCGCAAAAATGCTTTGAAGCGGCTAAGGTATCAAGAAGCTTTTCCGAACAGTCCCTCGGGTGCGAGGTCATAAAGTCGTAAGTGAAGTCGCCCTCGATTTCGTCAATGCGTTTTAAGAGGTCGGAAAAATCGACTCCCCACTCACAGCCCTTGCCGTAGGAATTAACATTCTGCCCCAAAAGCGTGATTTTTTTGTAGCCTTCGTTAATAAGCTCTCTTGCTTCCTTTAAAACAAGCTCGGGCTCACGGCTTCTTTCTCTTCCGCGAACATACGGAACAACGCAGTAAGAGCAGAAGTTGTTACAGCCGTACATAATCGGAAGCCAGGCGTTTTCGCCGCTGTCACGCGCATTCGGCATACCTTCCGCTATAACGCCGTCGGAATTTTCAATACAAAAAACTCTTTTGCCGGAGCAAAGCGCTTTTGAAAGAAGCTCGGGAAGTCGGTGCAAAACGTGAGTTCCGAAAACAAGATCGACAAACGGATAGCTTTTTTTGATTTTTTCTGCGATGTGCTCCTGCTGCATCATACAGCCGCAAAGACCGATGATAAGGTTTTTGTTTTCGGCTTTAAGCTTTTTGAGAGCCCCTACGTTTCCGAAAACCCTGTCCTCGGCGTGCTCTCTTATGGCGCAGGTGTTAAATATTATTATGTCCGCTTTTTCCGTTTCGTCGCAAAGCTCGTAGCCCATTTGGGTGAGCATACCCTTAATGTGCTCGCTGTCCGCGACATTCCCCTGACAGCCGTATGTATGAATAAATGCCTTAGGTGCGGTTTTGAATCTCGCGCCGAGAACGGTGCGTACCTTGTCCTTATATTCGTTTTGGCGCAACATTTCCTCTGCGCTTACAAAAACGTTTTTATCCTGCAAAATGAATCAACCTCAAAAATTAAAATAGAACGCTGTTAAGCCACGAAAGTATATCGAAATAAACCTTATCCTTATACTCGCCTTCGTTTAAAATTTCGTGCCTGCAATGCGGATAAAGAATTATCTCCGGCTCGTGACCCGAAAGCTTAAGCGCATCGGCAACCGCAACGGGACCTTTACCGTTAAAGCCTATTGGGTCTTTTGCACCCGAAATTATGAATATGGGTAAATCCGTGGGAACTGTGGCGGGCCAAAGCTTGTCTGACGCGAGAATCGCAACCGAGCAAAGGTCGCGAATGCCGGCAAGAGAAAGCTCTGTGCCGCAAAGCGGGTCGTTTCTATACGCTTCTACATTGTCCTTGTCAAAGCTGAGCCAGTCAAGGTCGGAGGTTTTATCCTTAATGCCGAAGCAGGAGAATTTATTAAGAGACGAAGCAATTGTGTGGTTAACCTTTCTCGGTCCGAATTTTCTTGCCGCATCCGAAAGCGTGTTAACAAGAAAATCAAGTCCCGAAGGAATCTGACCCGTTCCGCAGATAATAAGTCCCGAAAGCTCACTTCCGAACGTGCCCGCATAAAGGCGTGCGCAAAACGAGCCCATACTGTGACCGAAAAGAAAATACGAAAGTGTCGGATAGCGCTTATGCATAATATTGTGAAGAATATGCATATCGTCAACGAATCTTATGTAGCCCTCTTCCTCGCAGGTAAAGCCCAAATCGTCTTCGTTTTCGACGGACTTTCCGTGACCGATGTGGTCGTTACCGCAAACGACAAAGCCGTTTTCGGCTAAAAATCTCGCAAAGCCGTCGTACCTGCCTATATGCTCGCTTACACCGTGAGCAATTTGAAAAACACCTACGGGCTCTTTTTCATCATCGTACCAAATAAGCGTACGAATCTTGTTTACACCGGTAGAAGAATTAAAGTAAGCTTCTTTTTTTACGAGTGACATTTTCGTTCCCTCCGATAAAAAATCAATGCGCGGAACTATGCAATTATAATTCCCCATATTCAGTCTATATGATAACATACGCAGGAGAAAAATGCAAGATATTGTAGCTTAATTAAAATAAAATTTATCTTGAATTTATCTTGAAATTCGGACGGATTTAATATATATTAAAATAAAAACACAAGGAGACGCACTATGAATACATTCGAAACAATTTGCAGCAGAAAATCAGTCAGAACATATACAGGTGAAATTCTTTCCGAGGACGAGCTTTCCGCGATTTTAAAGGCAGCTTACGCCTCACCCGTCGGTATGGGCAGATACGAGGATGTTCACCTTACCGTTATAACAAAAAAGGAGCTTCTCGAAAAAATCAACACCGCCGGTGCGAAAATGTTCGGAAAGCCCGATGCAAATGTTCTTTACGGCGCGCCCCTGCTTCTTTTAATTTCCGTAAAGCTTCCCGAAGCAGAAGGTATGCGCAACGTATCGTATTCAAATGCCGCGATAATCGCTCAAAATATCGCTCTTGCCGCGACAGAACTCGGCGTGGGCGCATGTCACATATGGGGTGCCGTAATCGCCCTCGGCGGCTGTCCCGAAATATTAAAAGAGCTTTCTCTTCCCGAGGGCTTTGCCCCCTC
>CAZRXQ010000008.1:14271-16106 GCA_964604065.1 uncultured Eubacteriales bacterium
GCGGCTGTCCCGAAATATTAAAAGAGCTTTCTCTTCCCGAGGGCTTTGCCCCCTCTTGTGCCGTAGCGCTCGGAAAAACCGACGAGACCTACACACTTCGCGAAATCCCCGAAAACAGAATTAAAACGAGCGTAATCGACTGACAAATGCTTCAAATAATAATTCAGCCGCAGCCTTACACCTCCCGGTGTAGGTTGCGGCTTAATTTAATAATTAATCAAGAAAATCTCTGAGCTTTTTGCTTCTTGAAGGATGACGGAGCTTTCTTAAAGCCTTAGCTTCAATCTGTCTTATACGCTCACGCGTAACGTTAAACTCCTTGCCTACCTCTTCAAGAGTTTTGGGGTTGCCGTCCTCAAGACCGTAGCGAAGGCTTAAAACTCTCGCTTCACGGGGTGTAAGTGTTTTTAAAACCTCGGTAAGCTGTTCGTGCATAAGTGCCATAGAAGCCGCATCAACAGGCGCCTGAGCGTCCTCGTCGGGAATGAAGTCACCGAGGTGACTGTCCTCCTCCTCGCCTATGGGCGTTTCAAGAGAAACAGGCTCCTGGGCAACTCTTAAAATCTCTCTTACCTTCTCAACGGGCATATCGAGCTTTTCGGCAATCTCTTCCGCAGTCGGATCTCTGCCGTTTTCGTGGAGAAGCTGTACGTTTGTCTTTTTAACCTTGTTAATGGTTTCAACCATATGAACGGGAATTCTTATTGTTCTCGCCTGGTCTGCAATAGCTCTCGTAATTGCCTGACGAATCCACCACGTTGCATATGTCGAAAACTTAAAGCCCTTTGTGTAATCGAACTTATCTACAGCCTTAATAAGACCGAGGTTGCCCTCCTGAATAAGATCCAAAAACTGCATTCCTCTGCCGACATATCTTTTTGCAATGCTTACAACAAGTCTGAGGTTTGCTTCCGAAAGACGCTTTTTAGCTTCTTTGTCGTCGTTGCTGATTCGCATTGCAAGCTCGATTTCCTCTTCGGGGGTAAGAAGCGGCACTCTGCCGATTTCTTTTAAATAAACCTTAACCGGGTCATCAACCGTAACGTTTTTAACGTCGGAGGAGTTCTGGTCCTCTGCGTTTTTGGAAGCGTCAAGGTCAATCGAAAGCGCGTCGAGCATTTCGTCACCGAGGTCGTCGATTATTTCGATGTTGTTGCTTTCAATCGTTTCGTAAAGCTTGTCAAGCTCGTCAATATCAAACTCCGTTTCGAGAATAACACTGTCGATTTCGTTTGTCGTAAGCTTGCCGCTGATTTTACCTTTTTCGATAAGGGCTTTGATTTGCGGTTTCTTTTCAATAAAATCCATAATTTTTCGCCTTTCTTTTCCTTCACATTTGAGCGGTAGATTATTTACTGCTCGTTATTTTTTGCCATTTGTTTAATAAGGTTATTAAAATCCTCATCATTTAAAGCCGCCGGATTCGGTTGATTTATTTTTTCCCACTCCTCTTTTAAAACTTTTATACAGTCACGGCATTCGCCGAGCGTGTTTGAAACAACGAGCTTGTCCGAAAAAAGTCTGCCCACAGCCGCCGATTCCTCCGCGGTTATGAATTGCGACAGATACGAAAGCTCGGTCGATTCCCCGTTTTCAAGACGTTTTATTATAACCGAAAGAAGTCTTTTATTCAAGGGTGTTATAAAAAGACCTTCTTCAAGCTCGTCCTTGAGCTTTTGGTAAAACGAGCCGTTATTCAAAAGCGTTTTAAGTAAAATGTCCTCCGCTCTTGCGGCACGGATGTTTTTGTTGCGTTCCTTATCAAGCGCATTGTTAAGCATACGGTTCTGCTTTTCGGAATTTTCAAGTGTCGATTTTTGCCGCACTCGTTCGCG
>CAZRXQ010000008.1:16206-23414 GCA_964604065.1 uncultured Eubacteriales bacterium
ATCACCTTAACCTTAACTCCCGTTTTGGAAAAGAGATTCAGCGCGGCTCTCACCGCCTTTTGCCCGGCTTCGTCGTTGTCGTAGCAAAGAGCAACCTCGTCGGCATAGCGCGAAATAAGGCTCACCTGCTCGGGTGTCAGCGCTGTACCCAGTCCCGCAACGGCATTTTTAAAGCCTGCCGAATGAAGCGCTATAACATCCATATAGCCTTCGCACAAAATAAGCTTTCTGTTATTTCCGTTTTTCGCGAAGTTAAGCGCGAAAAGCTCGTTACTCTTTTTATAAACAAGCGTATCGGAGGTGTTTATGTACTTCGGCTTGCTGTTGTCGATAACTCTTCCGCCGAACGCCACAACGTTTCCTCTTATATCAATTACCGGAAACATAACCTTGCCCCTAAAGGCGTCAAAGTAGTGCTTTCTGCCGTTTTTTTCGGAAACACGCGCAAGGTTCGCCGCAACAAGCTCATCCTTTTTAAAGCCCTTTGCCGTTAAAAAGTCCAAAAGCGCCTGCCATTCATCGGGTGCGGCACCGAGACCGAAGTGCGTTATCATCTGCTTTGAAACGCCGCGCCGTGTTAAATACTCAAGCTGCTCCTTGCCTTTTTCGGTAAAAAGCGTCTCGTGAAAAAACCTTGCGGCGGCACGGTTCGCCTCGTAAATTCTGTTTCTTAAGGTGCGGTATTCTTCGGCAGTGCCGTCTTCTCTGGGAAGTGACATTCCCGCCCTGTCCGCAAGAAGCTTTACGGAGTCTATATAATCGAGATTTTCTATCGAACGGATAAAGTTAATTACGTCTCCGCCCGCGCCGCAACCGAAGCAATAATAAGATGAGGTTTCGGGATACACGAAAAATGACGGTGTTTTTTCATTGTGAAACGGGCAAAGCCCCCGTAATGTTCTTCCGCTTCTTTTAAGCTGAATATAGCTTCCGATTACCTCCTCCACGGGGTTTTTATCGTGAAGCTCTCCGAGAAAAGCCTCGGAAAATCTCATTGCCAAATTATCGCCTCTCCTTCAATTGAATTAATATTTTGCCGTCAGTCGTTCCAGGATTTCGGAATAAACAGGTTCGTAAAAACCTCTACCGAATAATTATCGGACATTCCCGAAATATAGTCACAGGCGGCACGCTGTGCGCCGTCCGACTTCGAAAGGTCATAGTAAAACTGCGGCATTTCTTTGGGGTTCTCGGAAAAATATTTATAAAGCTGTTTTATCATAGAATCGGCACGGCTTTCCTCGCTTTTGCAAACGGGGTTAGTGTACACCGACTGAAACATAAAGTCGTGAAGCTCCGAGAAAGCCTCCGCAACATTGTCGGACATTTTGATTTCATCTGCGGTATTTTCTATTACCGACATAACAAGCGTGTTTATTCGCTGTGCCTTTGTAAAGCCCAAAACAAGATGTGTGGAAAACGGTAAATCGTCCTCCGAAATAACGTCGCCGCGAATGGCGTCGTCGATGTCGTGATTTATATAAGCGATTTTATCGGCAATTTTTACAATTCTTCCTTCAAGCGTGTCCGCTTCCTTGCCTCTTGTGTGGCAAAGAATTCCGTCGCGCACCTCGTATGTAAGGTTCAAGCCTTCGCCGTCACGCTCAAGTCTGTCAACAACTCTTAGGCTTTGATTGAAATGCGTAAAGCCCTCGGGGAAAACATCGTTAAGCGCTCTTTCTCCCGCGTGCCCGAACGGCGTGTGCCCGAGGTCGTGCCCCAAAGCAATGGCTTCGGTTAAATCCTCGTTCAATGCAAGCGAGCGCGCAATTGTTCTTGCAATCTGCGAAACCTCAAGAGTGTGCGTAAGCCTTGTTCTGTAGTGAACGTTACCGGGTGCCAAAAAAACCTGGGTCTTGTTAATTAAACGCCTAAACGCCGAGCAGTGAAGAATTCTGTCGCGGTCGCGCTGAAAATCGGTTCTCACCGGACACGGCTCTTCCGCTCGTAATCTTCCCTTTGTGTTTTCACAAAGCATTGCATATTCTGAAAGAGTTTCTCTTTCTCTTTTCAGTGTTCTCTCGCGTATTGAATCGCCCAAAAAAATCACCTCTCAATTATATATAACCGCACTTTTCGGTTTACCCTTTATTTTTTTGACAAATTTTTCGAAAAATTTTTAAAAATGCAAAAAATGCCGAAGCTAAAACCTCGGCAAAAAAGATGTTAGGGATAAAATAAATTCAAATAAATGTTTTTTCCCCGAGAGCAACGGGAACTATTTTGCCGCCGAAGGTATCTGCAAGAGAAATTAAAAACGCCTCGCTTTTTTCCGATTTTACGCTGAAGGAAATTTCCACCTTGTCTGTAAAAACGGTATCGTCGCACACGCCTTCGAATTCTTTAATCAGGCTTTCGGCGCGTGCAAACTGTGAATAATCCACCGTAATTTTATAAAGACTCCAAGGCTCGGCGCTGACGATTCCCGCCGCATTAACCGCAAGCTTTGCCGCCTCGGAATACGCCCTGACAAGACCGCCCGTGCCCAAAAGAGTTCCGCCGAAATAGCGGGTTACCACAACAACACAATCGGTAATATCCTCACCCGTCAAAACAGTCAACACAGGCATCCCGGCAGTTCCCTGCGGCTCTCCGTCGTCCGAAAAGCGCATAGCGCCGCTTTCATTGATTCGGTAAGCAAAAACATTATGAGTAGCGTCCCAATGCTTTTTCTTAATTGCGGCAACAAACTCAAGTGCCGCCTTTTCGCTTTCCACGGGACAGGCATACCCGATAAAGCGCGAATGCTTGATTTCGCACTCATCGCTTGCACTTTGCTTTAAGGTTTTATATGCTTTTTGCATACCGTTTCACCGCTTTTCCGAAATTTATATTTTCAAAGATTCATATAGAAAAAGAAGGCGGTTGATAGAACTATCACCGCCAACTGAGCAGATATATAACTTACTTTGAGAGGTTATACTTTTTGTTGAATTTATCAACGCGTCCGCCGGTATCAACAAGCTTCTGCTTACCGGTGAAGAACGGATGGCACTTTGAGCAAATATCAACACGCATTCCGTCTTTTGTGGAAGCTGTCTCCAATACCGCACCGCAAGCGCACTTAACCTGCGTAGGTGCGTATTTGGGATGAAGTCCTTCTTTCATTAATGTCACCTCTTTAGTATGCCGAACCGCCGTTTGACGTGCGACTGGGCTTTTTCATTACAGAATATAAATATATTAGCAGGAGAATACTATCACATTGCGAGCAAAAATGCAAGAGTTTTTTGAAAAAAAACGAAAAATGTTTCTCAAATGTTTATCGAATGCTTCTCAATATTAAAAATATTCTTCAAAAACGGCAACTTTTGTTATTTAAGAACGGAAATTGCCTCCGCAATTGTTTTTTCGTACGCTTCCATACCGTACTTGTCAACCTCGGACTTGTTCTTCTCGCCGTGTGTAAGACAGCCCGCGCCGCCTATGCAACCGCCTCTGCAAGCCATACCCTCGATAAAGTTCGCGTCAAGCTTGTTTACGTTCTTTTTAAGAAGTGCCGTTCTGCATTCCTCAATGCCGTCACACGAAACGGCTTTAAGCTCGAACGCGCCGTCAAGTCCCTGTTCCTTAAGTCCCTGCTTAACGGCATCACTGAGTCCTCCGCTTCGTGCGAAGATTCTGCCGAAATACGAAGCATTGTCAAGCGGGCTTTCGGGGAGCTCTGTTATATCTATATCCTTGCTGTCGAAAAGCGCCTGAAGCTCTTCAAAGGTCATTGCGGCGTCGATATACGGACGTACGCTTTCCTTCAAAACCTCGGCTTTTTTCGCCGTGCACGGTCCTATAAACACAACCTTAACGTTATCGTCCTTCTCCTTAATGTACTTGGCAATTGCCGCCATGGGAGAAAGGTTGTGAGAAATATTGGGAACAAGCTTCGGGAAATTCTTTTCAACGTATGTTACAAACGCGGGACAGCACGAGCTTGTTAAAAAGCCCTTCTCCGCTAATTCCTTCGATTCCGCAAAGGCTACCATATCCGCACCGAGAGCCGCTTCTACAACGCTGAAAAAGCCAAGCTCTTTAAGACCGGTTATAACCTGCCCTAACTTTGCGTATGTAAACTGGCTCGAAACGGACGGCGCAACAACGGCATAAACCTTATATTTTTTGTTGTCCTCGCTCTTTTTAATAATGTCGATAACATCAAGAATGAAGGACTTGTCCGTAATGGCACCGAACGGGCACTGGTAAACGCACGCACCGCACTGAATGCACTTGTTGTTGTCAATGGCGGCGGCTTTGTTTTCGTTCATTGTAATAGCCTTGATTTTGCAGGCGCTCTCGCACGGGCGCTTGCGGTTGATAATCGCGGTATACGGGCAAACATTCGCACACGCGCCGCAGTCCTTGCACTTTGATTTATCAATATGCGCAACGTGATTCTGGTCAAACACAATCGCGCCGAACTTACAAACATCCTCGCATCTGTGGGCAAGACAGCCTCTGCAAGAGTTTGTAACCTCGTAGCCGCCCATGGGGCACTCGTCGCAAGCGGTCTCTATAACCTCAATAATATTCGGGTTTTCCTTGTCGCCGCCCATTGCGATTTTAACGCGGTCCGCGAGAATCGCACGCTCCTTATAAACACAGCAACGCATTGTGGGCTCATTGCCGGGAACTATATTCTTCGGAATGTCAAGCATATGCTCAAGGAGTTCATCCTTCCACGCAAGGCGTGCAACCTCGCGAAGAACCTTGTACTTTAAATGCTGTACCTTTGTATCGAATTTTCGCATATCTTCTCTCCTTAATAATTTGCCTGTAAAATTTAAAAATAACTAACCTTTATGCGTTTGCCCATCTCTTTAAGGCACTTTGAAAGCTCCTCTACGAGATTCATTTTAATATTGAAGTTAATGGGAAGCTCGGGGTTCTGGTGTGCGGGGTTCATTGCCCTTCCCACGAAAAAGTTAATATCCGTGGCTTCCTCGAAAAGAAGGCGGCAAATAAGCGAAGCGCCGTCGTGCTTAAACGACCAATGCTCGTAAAGCTCGTTTTTGTCAAGCGCATCCTTTGCATACTCAAGAACCTTATTTATCGTAATAACGCCCTCGGTAACAAGGTCAACACCCTCAATCTCCGCAATAGGCGGAACGTCGCTTCTCTCGAAATTAAGCGTTGCTTTAACGGGCTTTCCGAGATATTTTGCGGCAATTGAAGACGTTGTGCCGCCGCAGATGATATGCTTGCCTTCCTTTGAGAAAAACAGTGACATCATTCTGTCGCAGTCATCTCTGTTTCTCGGCGGTCCGAATAAAAGATTCATCGGTTCGCGCTTTCTGATTTTGATTACGCAAGCCGTCGTATCGTCTCCGGGGTGATAACCGTACTGCTTGTTGCATTCGTCAACAAGCATCGTCGAAAGCGTTTTCGCGGTATAGCCTATATGCGCAAAGGAGCTCATATATGCGGCAATGTCCTCCCATTTCCAGCCGAAGTTAAACGCAATACCTATTCCCGCATGGGGGCATCCGTCGCTCATCGCGATGAAAATATCGTTTTCCTGAAGACTTATTACCGACTTCAAAATCTTTTTACCGTCGATATTAAGCTCGCTCTTCGGATAATCGTAAACCTCGCAGTTTCTTAAAAGAATAACGGGAGGATTGTCGTACTGTATAATTTCCGCCGTCTCGTTATTAATAAGATGAATAATCGTAAAGGTGGAATATGCAACACCGCGCACGGAGCATATCGGAAGCGTTGCGGCAATTGTCGAAACGCACTCTTCAAGCGGCAAGCCTTCAGCCATCATAGTGGAAATAATCTTACTTGTAAGCGTTGAAAGAATGCTTGCCTTAACGCCGCTTCCGAGCCCGTCGGCAAGAACGATAATAGTTGAGTTATCGTTCTGCTCAATTATATCGACGTGGTCACCGCAAAGCTGTTCGCCTTCGTGATTTATACTTTTGTAGCCTATATCCGCGCACAGATTATTCATTACTTATTGACTCCTTAAGCTTTGAAAGGGCTATTTTCGTTTCAGCCGCCGTTTCACCCAAAAGAGAAGCAATTTCCTGAACGATTCTCATCTGCCTGTCAATAACCTTATCGGCTATTTCAACAGTCTGACGGCTTATGTTTTCTTTCTTTTCGCGCTGAGTTTCCTCTTCGGTTACGTCACGCATTATGCACACAATAAGTCGGTGCTCTCTGTCGTAAACGACGGTTTCCTCAACATATTTTTGGTATTCCGCAAGATAAAGGCGCTTGTTGTGAATACTTCTTCCTGTCGAAAGAACCTCCGCAAAATCGGCGGGGTCGAGAATGCGTACTACCTGATCGCCCAAAATGTGGTCGGCGTAGCGAATATTCATCAGGTTAAGCGCCGCCTTGTTTATCTGCTGAACCTCAAGCTTTTCGTTAAGAACAATAAGCGCGTTGGGCGTGTTCTTAACCATAATATCCGAAAAGCTTTCGGCTTTGTCCTTAAGATACGGCAAGCACATGGAAATTTCTGCCTTACCGTGATAAATGGCAATTGCCTTTTCGCGGCAGGTGTCGTATCCGCAAGAGCCGCAGTTAAGCTCGTCCGAGGGCTTAACCTTGCCCATCTGACGAAGAATCTCTTTAATTTCGTACTCCGACGGAGGAAGAAGCTTTCTTTCGATAACGGAAAACTCTTTTCTTAAGGTAAGAGAATCCGGCTGTTCAACTGCGAAATCCTTATCTCCGGCAAAGCGCGCCACGGCAAGGTAATCCTTAACCGGCGAGCGGTGATATTTTTCCATAACCGGTCCGCCTATACAGCTGCCCACGCAAGCGGACATCTCTATAAAGCAGTGGTGAATATCTCCGTTTTCAATGTCCTTAAGAGCCGCCATACAGTTCTCAACGCCGTCTATTGCCATATAGGTATAGTCGGTATTCGAAAGATCCATAGACTTCAAAACGCCGCCCGTTGTCGGGAAAAAGCGCGTTTTGCTGTGCTCGTCACGGTCGGGCGAAACGGGAAGCTCGATATTTTCCGCTTTAAGCCAATTCGTAAGCTCGTCAAAGGTCAAAACGGCATCAACAAGCCCTTCGTAATAAGAAGCCTCGTCCTTTTTCGCAACGCACGGACCTATAAACACCGTCTTTGCGCCCGGCATTCTGCGTTTAATATCCTTGCAGTGCGCCTGCATCGGCGATAAAACATCGGCAAGGCACGAAAGCTCATTCGGATAGAATTTCTGAATAAGAAGGTTTACCGAATGACAGCA
>CAZRXQ010000009.1:0-2524 GCA_964604065.1 uncultured Eubacteriales bacterium
TCTTTTTTCAAGGCATCTTCAAATGTCAAAATTTCAAGCTCGTTTGTTTCGCAAACAGGTATATGCATAAGCAGCTCCTTTAAAAAAGCGGGGATGTAAAAACGACTAATTTTCACATCCCCACCGTAATTCAATCAAATTTCACTCAGGAAAAGCTTACCTCGATATTATTTTCAACAGCGGTAAGCTCTATTACACCGATAGGCGTGTCGGCATTGTTAATGAGAATGTCCGCGATTTTATCCTCAACATCTTTTCTGATGTTTCGTCTTATATCACGCGCTCCCCTGCCGCCGTTTTGAGACTTTTCTGCGATTATTTCGAAAACGCCCTCGCCGACCTTAAGAAGAATGCCCTTATCCTTAAGCGGAGCTTTGAGCTCGTTTACGAGAATCTCGGAAATCTTAACAAGATTATCCTCTGTAAGCGGGTTAAACACAACTATCTCATCGACTCTTCCTATAAACTCGGGTCTTAAAAACTCGCGCAATGCCTTAAGCGCCTTGTCCTTAGAAGCCACGGAAGCGTCTCTGTTAAAGCCGAGCGCAGTCTCCTTAAGCTCGCTTCCCGCATTTGAAGTCATAACAATAACTGTATTTTCAAAGCTTACGGTTCTGCCCTGGGCGTCATTTGTTTTACCTTCATCGAGAATTTGAAGAAGGATGTTCAAAACATCGGGATGTGCCTTTTCAATTTCATCGAAAAGAATAACGGAATACGGCTTTCTTCTTACCTTCTCTGTAAGCTGACCCGCTTCATCGTAGCCCACATATCCGGGAGGCGCACCTATAAGCCTTGAAACGCTGTGCTTCTCCATAAATTCGGACATATCAAGACGAATAAGCGTCTCGGGTGTTTCGAAAAGCTCCTTCGAAAGCTGTTTAACAAGCTCGGTTTTACCGACACCGGTAGGACCTACGAATATGAACGACGCAGGACGCCTTACGGGAGAGATCTGAACGCGGCTTCTTCTGACAGCCGCACAAAGAACCTCAATAGCTTCATCCTGCCCTATAATGCGTGACTTAAGCTTATTTGCAAGAGAAGAAAGCTTTTTCATATCGTTTTCGATTATCTTCGAAACAGGTATACCCGTCCAAAGATTTATAACCTTCGCAATATCGCCTTCGGTAACGGCATTATCGGCGGCTTTTTCCTTAAGCTCGGCTTCGCTTGCCTCAAGCTTCATTCTTTCCTGCTTAATATTCGCTAATTTTTCGTAGTCGATTTCGCCCTCGGTGATATTTACGGTATCCTCTTCCTCTTCGCCGAGCTCAATAAGACGGTTTTGAAGCTTTTCATAATCGCTTATGGCAACGTTTCTGAGATTTGCGCAGGTACACGCCTCGTCAAGAAGGTCAATTGCCTTATCGGGAAGGAAGCGGTCGTTTATATAGCGCTCGGAAAGCACAACGGTTTTGTAAACAAGCGAATCGCTTATTGAAACCTTGTGGTAATTTTCGTAGTAGCTCTTAATACCCAAAAGCATATTGTACGCATCGGAAATAGACGGCTCTTCAACCTTTACGGGCTGAAAACGTCTTTCAAGCGCGGCATCCTTTTCGATATGCTTTCTGTATTCGTTGAAGGTGGTAGCACCCACAACCTGAATTTCTCCCCTTGAAAGCGCCGGCTTTAATATATTAGCGGCATTCATAGAACCCTCGGCATCGCCTGTTCCGACAAGATTGTGAACCTCATCAATAAAGAGGATTATATTGCCCTCTTGTTTGACCTCGTCGATAAGCCCTTTGATTCTGCTTTCGAACTGACCTCTGAACTGAGTTCCCGCAACAAGTGCGGTAAGATCCAGAAGGTGTATTTCCTTATCGGCGATTTTCGCGGGTACATCGCCCGAGGCAATTTTAAGCGCAAGTCCCTCGGCAATTGCCGTTTTACCTACACCGGGCTCGCCTATAAGGCAGGGGTTATTTTTCGTTCTTCTGCAAAGAATTTGCATAACACGGTAAATTTCCGTATCACGACCGATTATTCTGTCGATTTTTCCGTCGCGTGCTTTAGCCGTAAGATCGGTGCAGTAAAGATTTAAAAATTTACGCTTTGTGCGTTTTTTATTCTTTTTACCCTTCTTTGCCGGTTTATCATCCGAAGCCTCGGAATCCTCTTCGACTTCTTCCGTATTGCCGAGCGGTTTTTCACCGCCCGATGCAGCATTCATAAAGTTTTGCATAAAGGGCATTGTTCCCGCACCGCCGGGCTGAAAGCCTTCAAGACCGTCAAGCATATCGCCGAACTGCTCGCTTACGGATTCGAGCTCGTCCTCGGAAATACCCATATTTTGAATCATTTGCTTTATGGGGCCGATGTTAAGCTCCATAGCGCATTTTATGCAAAAGCCCTCCTGAGTTGTTTTGTCGCCGTCGATTCGCGATACAAAAATCACGGCAGGACGTTTTTTGCATTTTGAGCATATAAGTTTGTTATCCATTAGTTTCTCCTGAGAATTTTGCGAAATATCTGTTTATTTTTTGCCCCAATTAAAGCGCTCTTTAAATTGAGCGTA
>CAZRXQ010000009.1:2624-17418 GCA_964604065.1 uncultured Eubacteriales bacterium
AAGTTGAGAATCGGATTGTTTGCCGATATAAATTCGTAAATTTTCGAAGCCTCGATAGTGCTTACCACAGTCGCGTTATCGGAAGAGCCCGCTATTATAAACATAACCGTGCAAACAACAAGGATTACAACCGCGGCTTTTATAATACCGAGCACCGCGCCGAGAACCTTGTTAACAGAGCCCATAAGGCGAAGCTTCTTCATAATTTTCGTTAAAAGCTTTGAAAAGAGCTTTATTAATACCGAAAGAAGTACAAAAAGCACAAGGAAAACAACAATTTCAATCGCGATGATTAAAATATTGTAGGCTATATTATCGGTAACGGTATTAACAAGAGCCTCGTTTGTGCCGACCGGCGACTGCGAAACCGAGGTAGCAAGTGAATTCACGTCTACACCAACACTCTCGGCAAGCCTTAAAGCACCCTCGGGAAGACTTCCCACAAGCTTTGTTACCTTATCCCCGAGAGATTCTCCCGAAGAAACCGATAACAGTGCCGCGGCAAGCTTGTTTTTTACGCTGTTATAAACAAATTTCGCGTAAATATACTCCGACACGCCGGGTGTTATAAAATACGAAACCGCTGCCGAAATAATAAGCGACAGGCTTTCTAAAAGCGATGACAAAAATCCTTTTTTAGCGGAAGCGGAAATAATCAGAACCGCAAGAAGAATAAGGATAATGTCGATAACATAATTCAAAGCAATTCCTCCTTCAGCCCAAGGATACGGCGCTTTCACCGTACGAATAGGCTCTTGTAAGTTTATCAAGCGAATATATGTAAATATATTTATCATTCGGGTAAATCGAATAAAGCTTGCCCGAAATATCTACCGAACCGACTTGTCTGCCCTTGAAATTATAAACCAAAATTTCATTTTCGGCAAGAGCAAATATATATTTATCACTCAAAGAAACACTTTTAAGCTCTTCCTTGAGCGAAAGCTCTGTTTTTACGTTGTATTTTTTATCGAATAATTTAACGGTAAAAGAGTTTGTACTGCCGTGGTCGGCAATCGCAAGAAGAAAGCTTCCCGAAGAAAGCGTCGCAAACGAATTGAATTCGGGACTGTAATATTCGGCAACCGTAACAAGCTCAGATGACTTTTTCAAAAGACCGTAAATACCGGTATCGGTAAACACGGTAAGTCTGTCACGGGAAGTGAATTTAACCGCAAGCGGCGCCGCACCCGTAACGGTTGCCGAGGCAAGCTCCTCGCTGTAGTCAAATCCGAAAATCTTCGCGGTTGTGTAGTACTCGCCGTCCTTAACACCCAAAAGCGAAACGCCAACAAGCTTTCCCCCGTCGGAAAGCGAAACCGAGGTAATATTTTCGTAAGCGCAGTTCCACTTGAAAATAACATCGGACTGCCTGTTATAAACGGTGAGCGTGCCCGTAGAAGCTTCGCCGCGTGTAGAGAGCGCATAAACGCCGTTTTTACCGTAGGTTGCGCTCACAACAACGCCCTCCGCCTCGCTTGAAAGCACGGTCTTTTTTTCATTTAACAGCATAAAGCCCTTACCGCTTCTGTCAAAAACCACGGCATTGCCGCCGTCCACGGAAACTGCGGGCTTTGTAAAGCTGTGAAGAGCCTCGTAAACCGCCTTACCGTTTTTGCCGTAAACAACGGCACTTTTGTCAGTCAGCACAAGAATGCTGTCACCGAGATTTTTTATATTAACAACACTGTCGGTTTCAAGCGCGACACTATAATCGGCAGTACCGCCGAAAATTCGTGCCGAAACCGCATCGATAGGCAACACTCCTACATAAGCCGCAACAAAAGTTACGGCAAAAGCCGCAATAAGCGCTACAGCGGTTATTCTCAGAGCCTTTTTTTTAGGTGATGCTTCTTTTTTCGCAACAACCTCATAGCCGCTGTTAAGCTCCGTTAATTTAAGCTTTTTCAAAAATATCGCCTCCGTAAAAAACCTTTTTAAGATAAAGCCCCTGCGGCGGTAAGGTTACCCCCGCCCTTGTGCGGTCTTTACTTTCAATAACACCTTTAATGTCTTCAGCCGCGATTTTCCCCTCGCCTACGAAAATAAGCGTACCTGCCATTATCCTTACCATATTGTAAAGGAAGCCGTCACCGGTAACGGAAAAAATCACCTTTTCGCCGTCGCGTTTAACGTCGGCGTCGAACACCGTTCTGACCTTTGACTTTACCTGTGCACCCGAGGCACAAAACGAAGAAAAATCATACGTTCCGACGAACTCGTGTGCGGCTTTCGACAAAAGTTCTTCGTCAAGCGGACGCTTGTAAAAATAAGCGTAATCGGTAAGAAACGGCGACATTATTTTCGCGTTGTAAATTACATATTCATATTCCTTTTTAATGCAGTCAAAGCGTGCGTTAAATTCATACGGCACCTCGCGGCAGCAGTATACCGCAACATCCTTCGGAAGCTGAGTGTTTAAAGCGAACACAAAATTTCCCGTGGGGATAGTCGAAGTCGTTCTGAAATTAAAATAAAACTCTTTCGCGTGGACACCCGCATCTGTTCTGCTGCAGCCTATAACGGTGACATCCTCGCCCGTGAGCGCTTTAACGGCTTTTTTAACCGATTCCTGAACGCTTCTTGCATTGCTTTGCTGTTGCCAGCCGTGAAAGCCCGAGCCGTCAAATGCGGCTTTGAATAACAAATTTCTCAAACCGAAACCTCTGTAATTATATCAGCTTCTTAAAATAAATATTTAAAAAGATAATACCGAATGTAAATACCGCCGTAACAGCCGCCGTTATACCGTCGCGGAATGTAAATTTCATAACCTTGAGCCTTGTTCTGCCCTCGCCGCCCGAATAGCAACGGCACGACATAGCATCCGCAAGCTCAAATGCACGCTTAAACGCGGAAACGAAAAGCGGAATAAATATCGGGAAAAGAGCTTTAATGCGCTCAATAATATTACCCGATTCGAAATCCGCACCTCTCGCCTTTTGAGCGGACATAATTCTGTCTATCTCGTCAATAAGCGTCGGGATAAAGCGCAACGCAATCGTCATCATCATGGCGAATGTGTGTATATCGACCTTAAAAAGCTTTAAGGGTGAAAACAGCTTTTCAATTGCATCCGTAAGCTCCGTCGGCGAAGTGGTGTATGTAAGAAGCGAGCTTATTACAAGAAGAAGTACGATTCTGAGCATTATGAAAACAGTTGTATAAATGCCGCCGTCGGTTATCACAAGCTTTTTGTATTCGAAAATTACATTGCCGCTGTTGTTGTACCACAGCTGTAAAACCGAGGTAAGAAGAATTATAGGCAAAAGCGGCTTAACACTCTTTAAAACAAGCTTAAAGGAAAGGCGCGAAAACACAAACGCCAGCACCGAAAAAATCGCCAAAAGACCGAGAGACCAAAAGTTTTTGCAAACAAACGACAAAACAATCAGGTAGAAGGTCAAAACAATTTTTGTTCGCGCATCTAATTTGTGAACAAAGGAATCAATCGGAAAATACTGACCGAAGGTAATATCCTTAACCATTTAAAGCACTCCCTTCGTTTATGTAGCGCAAAAGAACATCCTTCGCATCACTTACCGTATAAACATTAGCGGGAACTTCAAAGCCTTCCTCGCGAAGCTTTAAAAAGATTCTCGTAATTTCCGGAACGTCAAGACCGAGAGCTGTAAGCTCCTCGCCTTTTGAATAAACCTCTTCAACAGTTCCCGAAAGTGCCGCTTTTCCGTCACTCATAACAATTACACGGTCTGCGACAAGCGCAACGTCATCCATACTGTGAGAAACGAATATTACCGTATGCCCCGTTTTTTTGTTATATTCCTTAATAAGCGCCAAAAGAGCCTTTTTACCCATGGGGTCAAGACCTGCCGTGGGTTCGTCCAAAATAAGAACCTCGGGCTCCATTGAAAGAACACCCGCTATAGCGACGCGCCTTTTTTCGCCTCCGGAAAGATCAAAGGGCGACTTTTCGAGATAATCGGGAGAAAGCCCCGTAAACCCGACTGCGGAACGCACACGTCTGTCTGTTTCCTCTTCGGAAAGCTTCATATTTTTCGGTCCGAAGGCAACATCCTTGTAAACCGTCGATTCAAAGAGCTGGTATTCGGGATACTGAAAGCAAAGACCCACCTTAAAGCGGCAATCGCGAACAGCCTGCTTTGAACGGTTTATATCCTCACCGTAAAGCAAAACCTCGCCCGAATCAGGCTTTAAAAGTCCGTTAAGGCACTGCAAAAGCGTACTTTTGCCCGAGCCCGTATGACCGATTATTCCGACTATCTCGCCTTTTTCGAAATCAAGCGAAACGCCCTTAAGAGCGCCTGTTTTAAAGGGCGTCCCTTTGGAATATTCATATATTAAATTGTGCGTTGAAAGCACATTCATTTCTTTTTCTCCGATACGTATTTTTTAAATTCACGGGCAAAATCCGAGGAAGTGAGAATACCCTTTCCGAGATTTATGCCACAGCTTGCCAATTCGTTTGAAAGCTCAAGAGCCTTCGGGACATCAAGACCTATTTTTCTTAAATATCCCACATTTTTAAACACCTCGCATGGTGTGCCGTCAAGCGCAACAACACCGTCGTTCATAACAATTACTCTGTCTGCGTCAACCGTTTCGTCCATAAAATGAGTAACGAGAATAACCGCAATGCCCATTTCCTTGTTAAGCTTTTTAAGTGCCGCCAAAACCTCACGCCTGCCTTTTGGGTCAAGCATGGCAGTGGGCTCGTCGAGAACTATGCACCTTGTTCTCATGGCTATTGCACCGGCAATTGCCACGCGCTGTTTTTGCCCGCCCGAAAGCTTGTGCGGCTCACTTAAGCGAAAAGCGGTCATATCGGTAATGCGAAGCGCTTCGTCAACGCGCTTTCTTATTTCTTCACGCGAAAGACCGAGGTTTTCGGGACCGAAAGCCACATCATCTTCAACCACGGTTGCTACAATCTGGTTGTCGGGGTTTTGGAACACCATTCCGACGTTTTTTCTTATGTCAAGCTCGTTTTTCTCGTCGGACGTTACCATACCGAAGGAGAGCACCTCGCCGCCTGTCGGAACAAGAAGAGAGTTCATAAGCTTTGCGAGTGTTGATTTTCCCGAGCCGTTATGTCCGAGAATGCAGGTAAACTGCCCGTCGTAAAAATCAAGTGAGACATCCTTCAAAACGAGGTCTGCTTCGTCCTCGTACTTAAAGCTGACATTTTTAAATTCAATAATTTTTTCCATTTTAAACTGTCCAAACCGCTGTCGAACCGCAGGGAAGAGCCAAGCCGTTTTCGGATACTCTTAAACCGATTTCATCGGAAACGGCATTTCCTCCGAAGCGCGGAGTAACAACGCTGTTAATTATGTAGCTCATAACCGCCGGAGAAATACCCGCGGTATATGAATTAATAAGCATGGCAAGCGGCGAATCGGAAAGAAGCTTAGCGCATTCAGACACAAAGGTGTAAATTTCGTTTTCGAGCTTCCACACCTCGCCGCCGGGACCTCTGCCGTACGAAGGCGGATCCATAATAATTATGTCGTATTTATTATTTCGTCTTATTTCGCGGGCGACAAACTTCATACAGTCGTCAACAATCCAGCGAACCGGTTTGTCGGCAACACCGCTTGCGGCGGCGTTTTCCTTTGCCCACTGAACCATACCCTTTGAAGCGTCCACGTGAACGCACGAAGCACCGGCTTTTAAAGCCGAAACGGTTGCAGCACCCGTATATGCAAAAAGATTTAGCACGCGAACGTCGCTTCTGCCGCTTTTTTTAATAATATCTCTTACAAGCTCCCAATTGCACGCCTGTTCGACAAAAACGCCCGTGTGCTTAAAGCCCATCGGCTTTAGGTTAAAGGTTAAATCGTCGTACTTAATCTGCCAAACCTCGGGGATTTTTTTGTAAAACTGCCAGCTTCCGCCGCCGGAGCTTGAGCGAATGTACCTTGCGTGGGCATTGTACCAAAGCGGATTCTTTTTAGGTGTTTGCCAAATCGCCTGAGGGTCGGGACGAATAAGGATTATGTCGCCCCACCTTTCAAGACGCTCACCGTCACAGCAGTCAATAAGCTCGTAATCGGTCCATTTATCGGAAATTCGCATTAAAGCAACCTCTCTTTAATTACCTGTGCAAGCTCTTCTGCGAGAACTGCGATTTTCTTTTCGTCACTGCCTTCAAGCATAACTCTTACAAGCGGTTCTGTACCGGAAACTCTTACAAGAACTCTACCCTCGGCGCCGAGCTCTTTTTCGGTAGCCTTTATCGCATTTTTAATTTCCTCGTCGTGCGGGAAGCGCGCCTTGCCGAAATCGGAAACTCTTACGTTAACAAGCGTCTGCGGATATACCGTCATTTCGTTTGCAAGCTCGGAAAGCTTTTTGCCGCTCTTTTTCATAATCGAAAGAAGCTTTAAAGCGGAAAGCTCGCCGTCACCCGTTGTTGCGTGGTCAAGGAAGATTATGTGTCCCGACTGCTCGCCGCCGATGTTGTGTCCGTTTGCGAGCATATTTTCGAGAACATAACGGTCACCGACCTTTGTTTTTTCGCAATTGATTCCGTTTTCCTCGCAGAACTTGAAAAAGCCCATATTACTCATAACGGTAACAACGGCAGTGTCGTTTTTAAGAGTACCCTCTGCCTTCATACTTTTTGCGAATACGGAAATAAGCTTGTCGCCGTCTATTTCGTTGCCGTTTTCGTCAACAGCCAAAAAGCGGTCTGCGTCGCCGTCGAAGGCAAGACCCGCGTCGCATTCGTTTCTTACAACAAAATCCTTAAGCATTTCAAGATGCGTAGAACCGCAACGGTCGTTTATATTCGTTCCGTTCGGATGAGAAGCCATAAAGAAGCAATCGGGGCAAAGGCTCATAAAAAGCTCCGGTGCTGTTACGGACGAAGCGCCGTTAGCGCAGTCAACCGCGATTTTAAGTCCCGAAAAATCGGTAAGACCGGCTCTTTCGAGGTCGCTTTCGGCAATGGAGCGAAGGTATTCAATATAATCCCTTGCGGCTGTTTTCGATTTCGTGATTCTGCCGACATCGCCGCCTACCTTAACGGGCGGAACTTGAGTTTTATCGAGAATAATGCTCTCAATCTCTTCTTCAAGCGCATCGGGAAGCTTATAGCCGTTACCCCTGAATATTTTAATTCCGTTATATTCGCAGGGGTTGTGAGAAGCGGAAATCATAACAGCCGCATCGTATTCGTATTTTTTTACGAGGTACGCAACGGCAGGTGTGGGAATCTCGCCCAAAAGCATTACGTCCGCACCGACTGAGCAAAGTCCCGCGGAAATAGCCGATTCAAGCATCTGCGAAGAAGCTCTTGTGTCCATACCTATAAGAACCTTCGGCTTTTTGTTTGTCTCCTGCGTTAATACCATAGCGGCGGCTCTGCCTATTTGCATGGCAAGCTCGCAGGTAAGCTCCGAGTTTGCAACACCTCTTGCGCCGTCTGTTCCGAATAATCTACCCATACAAAAATTCCTCCGTTAAAATAATGTGTAAGCTTCGTTTTCGGATTCCTCCGAGGAAACAAGCCCCAAATGTCTGTAGCCCGCCGGCGTAACCTTGCGCCCACGCGGAGTTCTGACAATAAACCCGAGCTGCATAAGATACGGCTCGTAAACATCCTCTATTGTAACGGCTTCCTCACCGATCATCGCGGAAATGGTTTCCAGACCGACAGGACCTCCGTTATAATTTTCAATCATCGCACGCATAAGGTTTCTGTCAACAAGGTCAAGACCCAATTCGTCGATTTCCATTTTGGAAAGAGCGGTTTGCGAAGCCTTTAAGTCGATAACACCGTCACCGATAACCTCGGCGTAGTCTCTTGCACGCTTTAAAAGGCGGTTTGCAATACGCGGCGTTCCTCTTGAGCGCGAAGCTATTTCAAGAGAGCCCTCTTTATTTATACCGATATTAAGAATACCCGCGCTTCTTGTTACTATTCGCGAAAGCTCCTCGGGCGAATAAAGCTCAAGTCTTAATATTACACCGAAGCGATCTCTCAAGGGGGCTGAAAGCTGACCGGCACGCGTGGTAGCACCGATTAAGGTGAAATGCTTAAGATCAAGTCTTATCGAGCGCGCCGAAGGACCTTTGCCGATTATTATGTCAAGCGCAAAATCCTCCATTGCGGGGTAAAGAATTTCTTCAATGCTTCTTGAAAGGCGGTGAATTTCGTCAATAAAAAGAACGTCGCCGTCATTAAGACTTGTAAGAAGTGCCGCAAGGTCGCCGGGCTTTTCTATTGCAGGACCGGAGGTTATTCGTATTTGAACACCCATCTCCGCGGCAACAATGCCCGCAAGCGTTGTTTTACCTAAGCCCGGAGGTCCGTACAAAAGTATATGGTCCAAGGGCTCTCCGCGCTTTTTTGCGGCTTCGATATATATTTTTAAATTGCTTTTCGCTTTTTCCTGACCGATGTATTCACTCAAGGCGTGCGGTCTTAAGGAGGTTTCAATCTCGCTGTCCGCGCCGGTAAATTCGGGGACTATCACACGCTCGTTATCGGCAACAAAAAAATCATCCATTATTACACCACATTCAATTAAAATCTTATTACAAGGTTTTTAAGTGCTTCCTTAATAAGTGTCTCTGCGGGAAGCGAGCGGTCGGCATTTTTAAGAGCCTCCGAGGCTTCCGCCTGCGAATAACCGAGAGCTACAAGTGCCGAAACGGCTTCGAGATACCCCGAGCCCGAGGCGGCGGCAGAAGGTGCTGCAGGCGAAGCGCCATCCGAAGAAAACGCAAACGAGCCGATTTTATCCTTAAGCTCCATAATAATGCGTTGAGCGATTTTCGGACCGACACCGTTTGCCGCGGTAATTGACTTTGCGTCCCCCGTGCTGACCGCACCGTAAAAAGCAGACGGCGAAAGCTCGGAAAGAATTGCAAGAGCCGCCTTCGGACCGACGCCGGAAACGCCGATAAGAAGCTTAAAGCACTCAAGCTCTTCTTCGGAAATGAAGCCGAAAAGATCAAGCGCATCCTCCCTGACGCTTAAGTAAGTGTAAAGCGTAACATCTGTTCCTTTATCGGGAAGAGAGGCAAGTGTATTTCTCGTTGTAAAACACTTAAACGCAACGCCGCCGCAGTTAATTGCGACAAACTGTTCGTTTTTAAATACGGTTTTTCCCGTCAGGCTGTAAAACATAAATTAACCTCCCGAATAAAGCGAGCCGCTTGCGTGACCGTGGCAAATGGCAAGTGCGAGAGCATCGGCGGCATCATCCGGCTTCGGAATCGCATCAAGCTTCAAAAACATTTTCGTCATATTCTGAACCTGAATTTTTTCCGCTCTGCCGTAGCCGACAATACTTTGCTTAACCTGAAGCGGCGTGTATTCAAACAGCGGTATTCCCGCGTTTTCCACGGCAAGCACCGCGACACCGCGAGCCTGCGCCACGTTAATTGCGGTCTTTTGGTTTGTGTTAAAGTACAGCTTTTCCATACTGACGGCATCCGGCTTAAAGCGCAAAAGAAGCTCCGACAAATCGTCGTAAATTTTTTTCAAACGCTTGTTAAAGGGCATATCCTTGTCAGTCGTAACAGCTCCGTAGCCTATAAGAGAAAACTCGTTTCGCTCATATCTTACGACACCGCAGCCGACAATAGCATAGCCGGGGTCTATTCCGAAAATTACCACGCCATCACCACACACAAATTATCAACTTATTATATCACAAGGAATATGTAAATACAACAAAAATATGTTGTTTTTACACATTGTTAACGATATTTTTTTGAACATAAAGACAATTTCCGCAATATATGCCGCTTTATACCGCTTGACAATAACAGAAAATGATAGTATCATTTTTTAAACAGTTAGATGTGCGTGTTGAACTCCGCGGGGCTCTACTCTCGTCACACCGAATAAAGAAAGTGAATTAATGAGCAACTGTAATATTTGTCCGAGAAAATGTAACATAAAAAGAGAACCCCTCGCCGAGGACGGCAGGGGCTTTTGCGGCGTGGGAACGCTTCCGAAAATCGCGAGAGCGGGTCTTCATTTTTGGGAAGAACCGCCTATCAGCGGCGAAAACGGAAGCGGCACGGTATTTTTCAGCGGATGCAACTTAAGATGTGTTTTTTGCCAAAACGAAAAAATCAGCAAGGGCGCTTTCGGGAAGGTTGTTTCCACAGAGCGCCTGAGAGAAATATATTTCGAATTAATAGAAAAGGGTGCACACAACATTAACCTTGTTACACCCACTCATTTTTGCGAGGCAATAGCCGAATCACTCACGCCGCCGCTCCCCGTCCCCGTTGTTTACAACTGCGGCGGTTACGAAAGCGTTGAAGCGCTGTGCGCTCTTGAAGGGAAAGTTCAAATATATCTTCCCGATTTAAAATACGGCGACAACCTTCTTGCAAAAAAATATTCCGCCGCCCCCGATTATTTCGAAACGGCAACAAATGCAATAAAAGAAATGTTCAGGCAGGTAGGAAGCTACGAGCTTGACGAAAACGGAATAATGAAAAAAGGCGTAATTATACGTCATATGATTTTGCCGGGACAGCTAAAGAACACAAAAACGGTTATAGATTGGGTGAAAAACGAATTTGAGCCGGGAGAAGTGCTTTTCAGCCTTATGAGCCAGTTCACACCCATTTCCTCTTGTAAAGAAGACGAGCTTTACAGAAGACTTACCGAAGAAGAATACAACGAAGCCGCCGACTATCTTTTCGAAAGCGGCATAGAGGACGGCTTTATGCAAGAGCTGTCATCTGCAAAGGAAGAATACATTCCCCCGTTCAATCTTGAAGGGGTATAAATTTGTTTTACCTGAAATTCCTATGACAGTATTGTTTTAGGAATTTTTTTATTTCACCGTTATCTTTATCTTCGTAATATCCTATAAGAAGTTTTTTAAACTCGGGCACCTTAGCTTCCGGAATAACAAGCAAGCCACCCGCTTTCGAAATTAAATAATGATTAGCGAAAATGACCGACGCACGCTTGTTGCCGTCGTTAAATATTTGCGTCTTCATACAGTAAAGGCAAAGCTCAACGGCAATATCGACAGCTTCGGCACGGGAATTAATAATATCCGAAATATTCTCAATAACCACAGTTTCAATCGGTAACGGCGGAACATACGAAGTGCCGCCTATAGCCACGGGAACGCCGCGAATTCTGCCGCCGTTTTCGAAAAAGCCTTCGTTTACAAGCTTTGCAATATGACAAAGCACGGAGTAATCGCTTTTAACCTGTAATACATCTTTATCTAAAACGAATTCCCACGCATGCTTAAGGTTTAATATTTTTTGCACATCACTTGCTCTTACACCGTTGATTTTGCCGTTATCTATAATATCCTCGGTTTGCGGAAAGGTCGTTGCAACACCCTCTAAAACTGCCTGCTCGTAAATTGACATCTTCATATTGATTCGGGCAAAATCAAGATTGAGCATCACCTCGGGCGAGAGCTCGCCGTCTGTAAAGCCAAGCTCGGCAAGTGCTTTTTCAACACCGCGAAGCTGCTTTCGAAGTTCTTTTGCCTCGGCATTATTGCGAAGCAAAAATTGATACAATGTGTCAGAGTACACATCAACATAGGTAGAGGTCGTCCTGCTTCCGACACGGCGGCGAACATATAAATATTTACCGCTTTTATTTTCTTTGATTTCCGGCGTTCCTTCATAAGGAAGCAAATTAAGACGTGCATTCAAATCCGCACGTTGTTGCAAAAGCTCTTGTATTTCGGGGTAATTATTCATACCAAAACTCCTTTTAGGGAACTTTCTCTTCGACTATCATATCAAATGTTCCCTAAAATGTCAAGTACAATTAAAAGTATAAATCCCCTTTAATTACAGATAATAACAACACAAGTTTGTAATTTAAGGAGAATTGAATATATGAAGGCAACCGGTATTGTAAGAAGAATAGACGACCTCGGGCGCGTGGTTATTCCGAAGGAAATAAGAAGAACCTTAAGAATCCGCGAGGGCGACCCGCTTGAAATTTTCACGGCAAGCGACGGTGAGGTTATTTTTAAAAAGTATTCGCCGATGAATGAGATTTCGGAATTTTCCGGGCAGTATTCGGAGGTTTTGAGCCGTTCGTCCGGGTATCCCGTTATAATCACCGACAGAGACCGTGTAATTTCCGTTTCGGGGATACAGAAAAGAGACATTCTCGACAGAAAAATTTCAAAGCAGCTTGAAATTTTAATGGAGGACCGCGAGATGTACATCCGCTCACAGCGTGACAAGCGCACCTTTTTCCCTCTTGACAATTCGGAAATTCGTGCCGAAATCGCCGCACCGATTATCGGCTCGGGTGATATTCTCGGCTCGGTTATTTTTCTCTCAGGAGAAAAAACATCAATACCCACCGAAACCGAGGTTAAGCTTGTGCAGGTAGCCGCCTCTTTTTTGGGAAAGCAAATGGAAGAATGAATAAAAATTCGCACTTCAAAATGTGCAGTTTTTACAAAAAAATATATATTTAATTTAATTTATTGAATGTTTTACTTCCTTGTGTTAAAATTGTAATGTTACGATTTAACACAGGGAATTTTACTGCCCGAATCGACTTCGGGTTGGCAAGGAGTATTTATGGCTTCAAGAGAGGAGCGTACTGAGGCGCTTTCGAAAAGTATGAAAATATTTGTAAGCGAAGCGCACATTTTCACTTCGGATGCGATTTTGCTTGCGGATTTTTCAAAACCGCGCAGAAAAGATAAGTGTTGTGATCTCGGCACAGGTAACGGTATTATACCGCTTCTTTGGAAACGTGACTTTTCACCTGCGGAAAGCTTCGCGGTTGAACTCAGCGATTCCGCCGTACGCTTATTCGAAAAATCACTTGAATTAAACGGCATAACTGACATCAAGCTTTTTCACGCCGACTTAAGATGCCTTAAAAACGTTTTGCCTTGTGAATATTTCGATGTTGTTACAATCAACCCACCGTATAAAAAGCTTGGAACAGGCATCACAAACGAAGCACAGGACTACAAAAACGCACGTCACGAATTCACTTGCACCTTAAAGGATGCGGCACTTGCCGCCTCTTACCTTTTGAAATTCGGCGGTCGTTACTGTATGTGCCAACGCCCCGAGCGCCTGCCTGATATGTTTTCGGCAATGCGCGAATGTAAAATCGAGCCTAAGCTTATGCGCGAGGTAATTCAGCGCAAGGGTAAAGAGCCCAATTTGATTTTACTCGAAGGCAAAAAAGGTGCCGCGCCCGGCTTCAGAATAAGCCCGCCTTTATATATAGAGGGCGATGACGGCGAGTATTCCGAAGAGGCAAAAAAGCTGTTTTATGCATACAAATTCATTGACTGACGGAGGTTCGGTAATGGCAAAAAAACAAAAAAGCGCGAACTTACAAAAAGGTAAGTATGTTCCGCAAAAAGAACTTATGATGTTCGCACTCGGAGCGGGCGGACAGGGTATGATTTACGCTATGATGTCAAGCTACATAAGCGACTATTACGTAAATGTTTTACAGCTCCCGTTGATGTTTGTTCTTCTTTTAATGCTTTTGGCAAGAGTTTGGGACGCAATAAACGACCCGCTTATGGGCATTATTGTTGACAGAAAAACTCTCAAGCGCGGCAAAATGAAACCCTACATTCTTTACGCCGCTATACCGATCGGCATTTTAACGGTGCTTATGTATTTAAGCCCCGACCTTGACAAAACCTCTTTAATGGTTTATTCGGCAATCGTTTACGTTTCGTGGGGTATGATTTACACCATGGCAGACGTTCCCTTCTGGAGTATGCCGAACGTATTAACGCCCAACGCAGAAGAGCGCGGCTCGCTTATTTCCCTCGGCAGAACCGTAAACGGCATAGGCTCGGCAATTCCCGAGGTTCTTTTCCTTGCGGCAGGCTTTGTTCTTCCGCTTGTGCTCGACACCTCCGACCCCTTAAAATTCGACAAGCAGAAATACCTTATTATTGCAACAATCTGCGTTGTAATCGGTATTGCCCTTTACGCAAACTCTTACTTCCACGTTAAAGAGCGCGTTATAATCCCCGACAGAAAGCCCCTTCCCGGCGAGCCCTCAAGACTCAAGCGCATTTTCCAATGCAAGCCCCTTATGCTTGTTATTATAATGGGTATTCTTTCAAGCGGCAGATATATGGTTCAGGCGGCGGCAGTTCACGTTGCGCGCTACGCCTTCTACATAGGACCGGACCTTGAAGGACTTTCTCTTGAAGAGCGCACAGCCGCAATTGCCGCAAGCGTTTCCTCGGTTAAAACGATTTTCCAGGTTTGCGCAATCGTCGGAATGTTCGGCGCAATGCTCTTTATGCCCTACCTTATGAAGAAGTTCCGTTACAAACAGATAGTTCTCGTAACGTGCTTTGCGGGTGCGGTTGCCGCGGTATTCACTACTCTTATAGGTTGGTTCACATCGAATCTTTACCTTTGCATTCCCTTCCTTCTTATTTCGTGCATACCTTTAGGCGTTCTTAATGTTATTTCGTATGCTATGATAGGCGACTGTCTTGACTATATGGAGCTTAAAACGGGCTTCAGAGACAACGCTCTCGGCTCTGCCTGCCAGGGCTTCGTAAACAAGCTCGGCAATGCCTTCGCAACCTGCGGAATTGTTGTTATGTATATGTTCATTGACATTGACCCCGCCCAGATGCTCAGCAGTACGGCAGTTGTAGCCGCAACGGAGCTTACCAAAACCCAGAACTTCGCAATGTTCTCACTTGTTTCAATCGTTCCCGGTGTATCGCTTCTCCTTTGTGCATTACCTATGCTCTTCTACAAGATAGACGACATCAAGCCGCAAATGGAAAAAGAGCTTCGCGAAAAACGCGAAAAAGCCGGTATTACAATCGAATAA
>CAZRXQ010000009.1:17518-23225 GCA_964604065.1 uncultured Eubacteriales bacterium
AATGGAAAAAGAGCTTCGCGAAAAACGCGAAAAAGCCGGTATTACAATCGAATAAAGTTAAAATCAATACCAATTGACGCCGACAGGCTTTTACAGCTTGTCGGCGTTACTGTTATATTATACCCCCCCTCACCTCTCGCCCGCCATTCCCAATCCGATAATTCCGCTGTTTTCCGGTAAACCGCAATATAGCAAGTCTCGAAAAGAGACGACGCGAATTATTAAATCAAGACATAAAAAGAGCCGAACCCGCAAGCTCGACTCTTTTGTTATGCTGTTTGTTTTATCGGCTTTTTATTCCGAATCATCCTCGGATGTTACATCGGGATAATAAGTGTAAGGCTTATATGTCAACGAAGAAAGAAGCTCATTTGCAACCTCATCATTGTTTTTACCGCTCTTAGAAGAGAGCTCCATAATAAGCTTGTATGTGTTTCCGGACTCTTCGTAAACGTAATAATAGCCTTCAAACTCTCCCGCGAAAAGCGTCATACGAATACCCTTAACGCCGTCGGTGTTGGGAATTTCAACATCCTCGGTCCAGGTAACGTCGTACTCAACGGTAGATTCATCGTCGCCAGTTGCGCTTTCGGCGTTCTGCTCCAAAGCGGCGTCGTACACACTCTTGAATCTCTTAACATAATCGTCATATGTGTACTGAACGATGCTTATATCAAAGCGTTCTTCGGTTTTTGTGTTATTGAAAACGCCCTTTTTGTCACTGCTTTCCCAATTCTCGGGAAGCGTTACGGTGTAAGCGTAATCCTCTACAACGCCCTTAACATCTTCAATCTGACCTATAAAGCCGTGAATTTCCGTTTTGGGCTCGCCGTTTTCATCCTTAACTATCTTGTGGTTTTCGTTTGTAACGTACACAAGAAGCTCGCCGTCCTCCGAACGAACCTTCTCGCCGTTTTCGTCTGTTACGAGAATGTATTCCTTACCCGTTTGAGGGTCGGTATAAAGGTCCTTGCCGCAAGCCGAAAATACAGTGAAAAGTACAAGTGTTAAAGAAACAATTGTAATAATAAATTTTCTTTCGTTCATAATTTTATCCTTCTGTCGTATCAAGCGGGCTTACCGGATAGTCGGAGGTCCACGTAATATCAAAGTTTGCCTTGTCTTCAAGAGTAAACATAACGGAAACATCGCCGTAATTTTCAAGCGTGTCAAGACCCGTCATATCGGCAGTAACATTTGCCGCCTTGTAATAATATACGTTTGTAAGCTCATCCGTAAAGCGGTTAACCGTTGCGGTGATTGTGCAACCCTCGTAAACAACGTCGTAATCGTTGAGCTTTAAATATGCGGAGGTCTTTGCAAATTCCTCGGAATTTAAAATGTCATCCTTGTCGCGAAGGTCAAAAGCCTTTGTAAGAACCTCCTGAGCCTCTGCGCTGTCAAGAGTATTAAAGGCAATTGTTATGTAATAGAAGTCGCCGACCTCTTTCATAGAGGCGTACATAATGTCGTTGTCGGTAAGCTTTGATGCCCACGACTCGCCCTTAACAAAAAGGATATCGGAATTTTCTTCGCCGTAATTGATTTTACCGGTGGTCTTTTTGATTTTTTCCAAAATCATATCCTTAAGACCCTTTGCGGCATCGTTAATAGCATCGAGAGAAGAGTCGGTTTCCTCGGCATTTTCTTCGCCCTTCTTCGTTACGCGAAGACTGCTGTTCGGAACACTCTTTTCGATTCTGTACGAAACAGCCGGTTTTTCTGTTTTGATGTTATTGAGAAGCTCGTTAAAATAAAGAAGAACCTCTTCACTGCTCGTCTTAACAGGCGTAGCACTCTCAACATACTCATATTCGGCTGTGCTTTCAACATCCTCCTCGGAAGCGTCCGAAGAACAGGCTGTAAAAGAGAAAAGCAGAGCGCTTAAAACAAGCACAACAGCCAATATTAAGGAAATTTTTTTCATAATAAGGCTAAAACCCCTTTCAAAGGCATTTATACCGTATGATTATATCACAAAACAATTATTAAAAAAAGGGTATTTTATTATTTTTTCAGATTTGTTTAAAATAGCTAAATACAGCTCGAAAATTTGTGAATATTAACAATTCCCACGGTATATTAAAATATGATTTTCGCTTTGTAACTATTGTATATTTAATAAAAATAATGTATAATGTTCGGTACTAAAGCAAAATCCAGTCTGAATTCGGAGGGCGGTATTTTTTGAAACCGTTAAAAATCGCCGTAATAGGCGCGGGAGCTTCCGGTACTGCCGCTTCGATTGAAGCCGCAAGAAAGCTTCGCAGTCTTAACGCACCGTATGAAATAACAGTATTCGAGCATCTTAACAAGCCCTTAAAAAAGCTGCTCGTAACCGGTAACGGGCGTTGCAATTTTTCAAATACCGAGTCATCCGCTTTTAAATATCACGGGAACAAACAGCTTATAAACAGCGTGCTCTCGTGTGAATTTTCGAATATCACAAGGTTTTTTTCCGACCTCGGGATATTCCCCTATATTGAAGACGGGCGAATTTATCCACGATCCGAACAGGCGACAGCGGTAAGAGGCGCGCTTTTGTCGGAAACCGAAAGACTCTTCATTAATATAGAATGCGAAAGTACAATTGACACTTTGCGCTTTAGAGAAAATTCCGAAGGCTTTACTTTAAACGGCAAATATTTCGATGCGGTTATTGTCTCGTGCGGCGGAAAAGCCGCCGAAAAGCAGGGCTCGGACGGCTCGTTTTATTCTGTCTTAAAAAGCCTCGGCTATAGCTTCACACCCCTCTACCCGGCACTCACCGCAATAACCTGTTCTAATAAAGACTTAAAGCTTTTAGCCGGCACCAGACTTAAAGGCGCGCTTTCTCTTTATGACGGCGAAAAAAAGCTCGGAGAAGACAGCGGCGAAATCCAATTTACCGAAAAGGCTGTTTCGGGAATTCCCGCTTTTAATCTATCATATCTCGCAAAAAGCGGTCGGCAAATTTCAGTCGATATGTTCCCCGAGGCTTCAGCGGACGATTTATTTAATATTTTGAATCAGCAAAAAACGCACTTCCCCGCCCGCGAGCTCGAAACTTCACTTTGCGGATTTCTGCCGCAAAAAGCCGCTTTCGCGTTAATTGCGAGATGTAAAATAAAAGAGCACACAAAGCTTTGCGAAATCGACAGAAAAAAGCTGTACGAGCTCTCCCGGATGTGCAAGCACCTTGAATTCAAAGTCACGGGCACTCGCGACTTCACGGAAGCGCAGGTTATGAGCGGCGGCTTAAACGCGGACTTAATAGACACAAAAACACTTATGTCGAAAAAGCACGGCGGTCTTTTCTTTTGCGGAGAGATTCTCGATGCCGTCGGCGACTGCGGCGGATATAACCTGCACTTTGCCTTCACAAGCGGAAGACTCGCAGGAGACAGCGCAGTAGAATATTTAATTAAAAAGGACAAAACAAAATGATACGTCTTAATGAAATAAAAATGCCCCTCGGCAGTACCGACGAAGAGGTAAAGCTTGCCGCGGCAAAAGCGTTAAAAATCAAAGAAACGGATATAACCGATTTTTCTATTGCGCGACGGTCTATTGATTCAAGAAAAAAGGATAATATTTTTCTTGTTTATTCCGTCAACGTAGAAACCGATTTAAACGAAGAGAATATCGTTTCCGGATTTTTGCCGAACAAGGCGTTTTTATGCGAAAAATACGAATACACTCTTCCTGAAAACAAGAGAACCTCGACTCTTCGCCCGATTGTTGTGGGCTTCGGTCCTGCGGGAATGTTTGCCGCACTTACTCTTGCAAGGGCGGGTCTTCGCCCGATTGTTATAGAACGCGGTGACGATGTTGACGAGCGCACAAGGAAGGTAAACGGTTTTTGGAATAAAAGACAGCTCGACACCGAATCCAATGTTCAGTTCGGCGAGGGCGGCGCGGGCACGTTTTCGGACGGAAAGCTTACAACGGGAATTAAAGACCCGCGTTGCCGCGAAGTATTTATTCAGTTTGTAAATTTCGGAGCACCTGCCGAGATTTTATACTCCGCAACGCCGCATATCGGCACGGACAAGCTTAAAATTGTAGTTAAAAATCTCAGAAACGAAATAATATGCCTCGGCGGCGAGGTTCATTTTTCAACAAAGCTTAAAAAACTTATATGCGTAAACGGCGCGCTTCACGGTATTACCGTAGAAAAAAAGGACGGTACATTAAAGGATTACGAAGCAGACGCGCTTATTCTCGCTATCGGTCATTCCTCGCGTGACACCTTCGAAATGCTTTATAAAAGCGGCTTCGAAATAACTCAAAAGCCGTTTTCGGTGGGTACGAGAATAGAGCACCCGCAAGAGCATATTAATAAAGCTCAATACGGCAAGCTTTGGAACTCACCTCTTTTGCCCGCCGCGGATTACAAGCTTGCGTGTCACCCGCCGCACGGCAGAGGACTTTACACATTTTGTATGTGCCCCGGCGGCACGGTTGTTGCCGCTTCGTCGGAGGAAGGCGGTATGGTAGTAAACGGTATGAGCGAATATGCCCGCGACAAAGAAAATGCAAACTGCGCGCTTCTTGTCGGCATAGAGCCGCCGTTTGACAGCGACCATCCGCTTGCCGGTATGTTTTTACAGCGCGACATAGAAAGAAAAGCGTTTGCCTTAGGCGGCGGTAATTACACAGCCCCCGCACAGCTTCTCGGCGACTTTTTAAAAGGCGAAAAAACAACACGCTTCGGAAGTGTAAATCCGTCCTGTCCCACAGGCGTTGCTCCGTCGGATCTTCGTATGTGCCTTCCGAAAAAAGTAACCGATACAATAGCCAGTGCAATTGACGATTTCGACAGGAAGCTCGGTGGCTTTAAGCTTTACGATGCGGTGCTTACCGCCCCGGAATCGAGAAGCTCTTCCCCTATTCGTATTATGCGCGACGAATTTTTCCAGGCAACGCGCTTTCAGGGAGTCTTTCCCTCGGGCGAGGGCGCAGGCTACGCGGGCGGCATAGTCTCCGCCGCGGTAGACGGCATTAAATGCGCCGAAGCCGTTATAAAAGACGTTAAATGGCGGTACGACCTTTAAATCATATATTTCCCCTTCGGCAAATATATTTTTGTCGGAGGGGATTTTTTTGAAGGTTTATAAAGTAATCAAATTCAAAGCCTTGGCGCTTTTGTCAGTCGCGGTTTTAAGCCTTTTTATTCTCGGTGTCGGTTCGGCAAAGGCAGTCGGCGCTTTTTCGCGAATTAAAAAGCTTCCCGTATATTCGGTAAAAACAGACGAAAAGAAAATCGCAGTCACCTTCGACGCCGCGTGGAGTGCCGACGACACCGACGACTTAATCGCTATTGCCAAAAAATACAACGCAAAATTCACAATATTCTGCGTAGGCGATTGGCTCGACAAAAACGCGGACGCCGCCGAAAAATTCTTCAAAAGCGGCTTCGAATTGGCAAATCATTCAAACACACATCCGTCCTTTTCGAAGCTTTCGCGTGAAGAAATTGCCGAAGAAATTACAGCCTGCAATGAAAAAATCGAAAAAATCACAGGTGAAAGATGCCGTCTTTTAAGAGCTCCGAGCGGTGATTATACAAATGAAAGTATAGAAGTTTCGGAAGAGCTCGCTATGAAAATGATTCAATGGTCGGTCGATTCGCTCGATTGGAAGCTTCTTTCTTCGGACGAAATGTACTCTCGCGTTGTGTCAAAAACAAAAGAGGGTTCGATTCTTCTGTTTCATAACGGAGTAG
>CAZRXQ010000010.1:0-2184 GCA_964604065.1 uncultured Eubacteriales bacterium
GTGAATTTTCTTAATTAAAACGAAGGGACGGTGCATATGAAGCTAAAGGGAATTACGCGAAGATGGGCAAAAAACACCTTGCTTATTACGGCGGCAATACTTCTTGCCATTAGCGTTATCTGTATTTCCGCAGTCACGCTTTATTACAGAAATTACGTTTCGAATCTTCTTTTAGGCTACGCAAACGAAAATGTTACGAGCTTTTTTGCGCCGTATCTTGATTCAGCCGACGAGGTTTTCGAGCCGAAGGCGCTTGAGTATATAGACGGCTTTGCCGCAAAAAGCATAATTGAGGTTCAGGTCGTTAACAAAAACGGCAAGACGTGGTCTTCCTCGGGCTTTGAGGTGGAGGAAAGCACCGTAGATAACGACGATATTAAAAAGGCACTTGAAGCGAAAACGCGCCTGTATAAGGACGTGGGCTTTAATAACGACGGCGAGCACATTATGAGCGTTACAATGGTTTTTCCTTCGCAAAACGACACCTTTAAGGGCGCTGTGCGTTACATTACGTCGCTAAAAGGAATAGACGGACAGCTTTTGGGCTTTTCACTGCTCGTAATAATTTTATACATAATATTTATGGTGCTTGTAACGCTTTCGGGGATGTTCTTCGTTCAGACTATTGTTGCGCCCGTTCAAAAAATCAACGACACCGCAAGAGAGTTTGCCGACGGCAATTACGATGCGCGTGTGGAGGAAATAGGAAACGACGACGAAATAACAGAGCTTGCCGATTCCGTTAACACAATGCTTTCTCAGGTTGCGGCAACAGACAAAATGAAAAACGATTTTATTTCCACGGTATCGCACGAACTCAGAACTCCGCTTACGGCAATAAAGGGCTGGGGCGAAATGCTAAAGGAGCTTGACGGCGAGGACAGAGAGCTTGCCCGTCGCGGAACCGAGGTTATAATAAACGAATCCGAGCGACTTTCGAGCCTTGTTGAAGAGCTTTTGGATTTTTCGAGAATGCAAAGCGGAAAGTTCTCGTTGCGGCTTGAAAAGACAGACGTTTTAGCGGAGCTTGACGAAGCCATTTTCGTATTTAAGGAGCGTTCGAAGCGTGACGGAATAGAGCTTACGTATTCCGTGCCGGACATTCCCGCACCTATGATGGCAGACCCCAACAGAATCAAGCAGGTTTTCGTAAATATTCTTGACAACGCCTTTAAGTATACCGAGAGCGGCGGAAGAGTATTTGTAGAGGCGTTTTGCTCCGACGGAACGCTGAGAATAGATTTTACCGACAACGGCTGCGGTATTTCCGAAGAGGATCTTCCGAATGTTAAAAAGAAGTTCTACAAGGCAAACATTCAGGTGAGAGGCTCGGGAATAGGACTTGCCGTAGTTGATGAAATAATAAAGCTTCATAACGGCGTGTTCGATATCGACAGCAAGCTCGGTGTCGGAACAAAGGTAACTATTATTTTACCCGTTGAAAAGGTGGCGGTTGAAGAGCCGCCCGCGATAACAGAAGGGATGACGGTAACTGAAAATGAGTAACGAACAAAACAGAGCATATCATAAAACCTCCATCGGCGGACAGGCTTTAATAGAAGGCATTATGATGCAAGGACCCAAGGGCGCGGCAATGGCGGTAAGACTTCCCGATAAATCAATAGATGTTGAGCCCGTTGATTGGAAGAGAGTTAAGGATAAATTTAAGCCCGCGGGACTTCCGTTTATAAGAGGAATTTTCAATTTTGTCGAAACAATGATTTTCGGCTACAAATGTATGACAAAGTCCGCGGAAAAGGCGGGACTTGACGACAGCGACGTGAATCCCGAGGAAATGTCTAAGCTTGACAAATGGATCACCGATCACTTCGGACCGAAGATGATGGCGGTAATTTCCGCAATAGCGCTCGTTCTCGGCTTCGGACTTGCCTTTCTTTTGTTCTTCTACCTTCCGACATTTCTTGTGGATGTTTTCGACAAGTACGTTTGCAACAACGCCTTAAGTAACATTCATCCGCTTTTTGAGGGCATAATGAGAATGGTAATATTCGTTCTTTATATGGTAATAGTTTCGAAAATTCCCGATATAAAGCGCGTGTTTATGTATCACGGTGCGGAGCACAAGACGATTTTCTGCTACGAAAACGGGCTTGAGCTTAATGTGGAAAACGTAAGAATGCAAAAGAGATTCCACCCGCGTTGCGGCACAAGCTTTATTTTCGT
>CAZRXQ010000010.1:2284-6838 GCA_964604065.1 uncultured Eubacteriales bacterium
TTAAAAGCGGTAATTACCGACAACCCGGAGGACGACGCGCTTTGATGAATATTTACACCGCTTACAGAGGTGCAATAAAGCTTCTTCGCGACGGCGGGTGCGACTCTCCGGAGTTTGACGCGAGATGCCTTGTTAAGCATTGCTTCGGCTATACCGAAACGGGTCTTCTTTTAAATATGCAGTCTCCCGCAGACCCCGAAAAGTACGAGTTCTTTTCGGAATGCGTAAAAAGGCGGTTGGCGTTTGAGCCGCTTCAGTACATTCTCGGCGAATGGGATTTTTACAAATATACCTTCAAGGTGCAAAAGGGCGTTTTAATACCGCGCCCCGAAACGGAGCTTCTCGTTGAATATGCCGTTAACAATATGCGAAAGACCTACAAGGGCGTAATTTTCGATTTGTGCTGCGGAAGCGGCTGTATCGGAATTTCCGTCGCAAAGCGCTTTCCTTCGTGCAAGGTGTATTGTGTGGATATTTCTGACGAGGCTTTAGCTCTTACAAAAGAAAATGCACTTCGCCTTGATGCGCCTAACGTAGAGGTTATTAAGGGCGATATATTCGAAGGCTTCGAGGCGCTTTCCCTGCCGCAGCCCGATATGATTCTTTCGAATCCGCCTTATATTATTTCCGAGGAAATACCGTTTCTTCAAAAAGAGGTCGGGTTTGAGCCTGTTCTCGCGCTTGACGGCGGTATTGACGGGCTTTCGTTTTACAGGGCGCTTTCGGAAAAATGGTTTTTGTATCTTACAAAGGGCGGAACTTTAGCTATGGAATGCGGAGAAAATCAGGCAAACGATATCTTAGCTATGTTCTTAAAAAAGGCGGACGGCGCAAGACTTATTAAGGACGGCGCGGATATTGACAGAGTTGTGGTTTTGAGAAGATAAAAAGATATTGACCTTTTATTGATTTTATTGTAAAATATTCGGGAACGGGAGTGTTTTAATGCTTAGTATTTTATTTGAGGTTATGCGCGGCGATGCGTCGCCTATGCTTCTTGTTGCCTATGCGGCGTCTGTTTGTTATATTATTTTTTGTTCCGTACCGCTTCACGAGTACGCCCACGCACGCGTTGCCGTGGCGCTCGGTGACGATACACCGGTATTAAGAGGCAGACTTACTCTTAACCCTATGGCGCATGTAAGCCCCATAGGCGCGGTTCTTATGATATTTTGCGGCTTCGGCTTTGCAAAGCCCGTTGAAGTGCGAATGAGGAATTTTAAAAACCCGAAGAGGGATATGGCGTTTGTTGCGCTTGCCGGTCCTGTTTGCAATATTCTTCAGGCTGTGGTTTGCCTTATTATTTACTGCGCGGTATATAAATTTTTGCCGCGTACGAACGTATTCGTATATGCGTTTATGTATTTCTTTTCTTATGCCGCTACAATAAACATAAACCTTGCGGTATTCAATTTTATCCCCGTACCGCCGCTTGACGGTTCAAAGCTTCTTTCGGCGCTTTTACCCTCCAAGTATTATTTTAAGCTTATACAGCACGAAAGACAAATAAGTTTGATTTTAATAATATTGCTTTTCACCGGCATTTTAACTGTGCCGCTTGAATTCATTTCGAATGCGCTTATGTCGTTGCTTGTTAAATTAATCGGCTTGCCGTTCGGCTTGAGCTGATAGGAGACTTTTATGGAAAAACCCCTTTACAAGCTTGAAGTCTTCGAAGGACCGCTTGATTTGCTTTTGCATTTGATTTCAAAGCATAAGCTCGATATTTACGATATCCCGATAGTTACGCTTGTTGACCAGTACACTGAATATGTGCGTAACATAAAGGAATCGGATATGGAGCTTGCAAGCGAGTTTCTCGAAATGGCGGCAAGACTTGTTTATATTAAAACAGTGTCGCTTCTTCCCGTTTACGAGGAAGCGGAGGTGCTTAAAAAAGAGCTCACAGGAGAGCTTCTCGAGTACCGCGACTGCAAGCTTTTGGCAAAGGAGCTTGCGGGTAATACAGAGGGCTTTGACCTTTTGACGAGAAAGCCCGAGGATATTGATCCCGATATGTCCTATAAGCGACTTCACGAGGCATCGGAGCTTGTTGCGGCGTATATCGCAGCGGCAGGTAAGAAGCTCAGAAGACTTCCGCCGCCGGTGGATTCCTTTAAAACGATTGTCGCAAAGAAAATCGTTTCCGTTGCTTCGAAAATAGACTCCATAGTATCAGAGCTTAAAAGCGGAAAAAAGCGCCGTCTTCGTGACCTTTATGAGCAGGCGCGCTCGCGCTCGGAGCTTATTGCGTCGTTTCTTGCGGTTTTGGAGCTTGCAAAAAACAAATCCGTTTATTTAAGCGGCGACGGCGACGATACTCAAATTGAACTTTTGGAAGGAAATGAAACATCTTGACGGATGAAAAACTGACAGCCGCGGTTGAGGCAGTGCTGTTTGCCGCCGCAGAACCGCTTGAATATAAAAGACTGTGCGAGGTTTTTGCTGTTGATGACGAAAAAATCCTCGAAATCCTCGAAAAGCTTTCGGAAAAGCTTGCGGGTGAGGACAGCGGAATAACGCTTTTACAGCTTGAAAATAAATATCAGCTTTGCAGTAAAAAAGAGTTTATCGAACCCATACGCGCCGTTCTTGATTTAAAAAGGAACGCACCGCTTTCTCAAGCGGCGTTTGAGGTGCTTGCGATTATCGCATATAATCAGCCCATAACAAAGCCCTATATTGAGCAAATAAGGGGCGTTGACTGCTCGGGTGTTGTTAACACGCTTTGCCAGCGCGGGCTTGTCGAAGAAAAAGGCAGGCTTGACGTTCCGGGGCGTCCGGTGCTTTACGGCACTACTCCCGATTTTTTAAGATGCTTTTCTCTTTCGGAGCTTTCGGAGCTTCCGAAGCTTCCCGAAAACGAAAGAGAGATTCTTATGTCGGATGTTGATTCCGGTCAGCTTTCGATGTTTGACAGTGAAAACGAAGAATAATAATCCGACAAAAGGATTGGTTTTATGACTGCACTTTACATAATTCTCGGAATAATTCTTTTCTTTGTCGTTCTTTTTTCGATAAGGCTTTCCCTGATTGTCGATTACGGCGAAAGAACCTCGCTCGCGATTAAATGGCTTTTTTTGACGATTCCCGTTTACGATTCGAAAAAGCCCAAAAAGAAAAAGCCGAAAAAGGAAAAGAAAAATAAGGAGAAGGACGAAAACAAAGACAAGGAAGAAAGTAAAGAGCCTAAAGAAAAGAAGCCGAAAAGCGGCAACAGCCTTGTTAAACAGCTTTATCTTGACCTGGGTATTGACGGAATAGAAAAGATGCTTTACAATGTAGGTAAGTCGCTCGGCGGATTTTTCGGAAAGCTTTACAAAACCCTTACAATCGACGAGTTTTTCCTTAAAATGAAGGTTGTGGGAAGCGACGCCGCAGATACCGCGATTTCGTACGGCAAGCTTTGCTCGTGGCTTTTCCCGACTCTCGGGAAAATTACTTCTACCTGCAAGGTGAAAAAGTACGATGTTGATGTTTCACCGGATTTTCTTGCTAATAAAAAAGAGTCCTCGCTTCACGCTAAGGTGAGTGTAACTCCGCTTCGCATTACAAATGCCGCGGTGGTTTTGGTATTCGAGCTTCTCTTTAAGGTGCTTTTAAAGGTGCTTTCTTCAAGCTCCAAAAGTAAGAAAAGCGCCGAAAAGCCCGCAGGTGAGGGTGAGCCGACCGAAGCGGACGGCAACGCATCTTCAAAAAGCAACTGATTCAGTTAAATTGCGCTTTGCGCTTAAAGAAAATTTATATATTAAATAAAGGCGGTGTTCTCCTATGAAGGAACAGTCAGCAAACGGAATTTTAAAAACAACAATCGAAAAGGTTCGTGACCTTGTGGATGTCAGCACTATAATAGGCGAGCCTATTAATCTTCCCGACGGAATTACGATTATTCCCGTTTCGAAGGTTACATACGGCTTTGCTTCGGGCGGCTCCGATTTCCCGTCGAAAAACAACGTAGAGCTTTTCGGCGGCGCAGGCGGTGCGGGAATTACAATCAATCCCGTTGCATTCCTTATCGTTAAGGACGGCGAGGTTTCGCTTAAGCACATTACCGCAAACGACAATGCCGTTGAGCGTGCCGTAAATATGGTTCCCGATATGTTCGACAAGGTAGCAAATCTTGTAAAGAAAGATAAAAAGGGCAACGAAGACAAAGACGCCCAAGACGCCGAATAATAATATTTATTAACCACCTGCATATATTTTTTTAGGGCAGGTGGTTAGTTTGCTGAAAAAGGCAATCGTTTTATTCGTTTTGGTATGCGTGATTTTGCCGTATTCGGGCGTTTTCGCGTTCGCGTCATATGAGCCGAACATCAGTGCGTACGCGGCTGTTTTAATGACCGCGGACACAAGGTGCGTTTTATATTCCCGCAACGCGGACGAAAGACTGGGAATGGCAAGCACAACGAAGATTATGACAAGTGTTGTAGCGCTTGAATACGCAAGTCCCGATATGTCGGTTACGGTGAATAAAGAGGACGCCTTAGTGGAAGGCACATCAATAGGGCTTAAAGAGGGCGACAAAATTTCACTTTTGACGCTTATTAAGGG
>CAZRXQ010000010.1:6938-20295 GCA_964604065.1 uncultured Eubacteriales bacterium
CATCAATAGGGCTTAAAGAGGGCGACAAAATTTCACTTTTGACGCTTATTAAGGGGATGCTTCTCGAAAGCGGTAACGATGCCGCGAATGTCGTCTCCACGGCTGTTGCGGGAAGTAACGAAGCTTTTTGCGAGCTTATGAACGAAAAAGCGCGAGACCTCGGAATGAACAACACAAGCTTCGACAATCCTTCGGGACTGCCGTCCGAAAACCATTATTCCACCGCTTACGATATGGCGCTGTTGGGCGCATTTGCCGTAAGCATTCCGGAATTCACGGAAATTTGCTCCGAAAAATCCGAACGGGTGTCCTTCGGCACGCCCGAATGCGAGTGTACCTTTACGAATCATAACAAGCTTTTGTCGCTTTACGACGGAGCTTTCGGCATTAAAACGGGCTTTACAAAGTCAAGCGGAAGGTGTCTTGTTTCGGCTGCGAAAAGAGACGGTGTTACGCTTATTGCCGTCACGCTTAACGCGCCGGACGATTGGAACGACCACATAAAGCTTTTGGATTACGGCTTTGAGCATATTAAAAAAGTACGTTGCCTTGAAAATTCGCTTAAAATACCCGTTGCGGGAATTGAAAATAAAACCGTTTCTGTCGAAGCCGTGCCGGAATATTTTACGGTAGGCGACGGTGTTCGGTATACACTTGACATATATTCCGAAAGCATACTGTTTTCTCCCGTGAAAAAAGGCGATGCAGTCGGAAGCGTGCGAATTAAAGACGAAAACGGAGCTGTTTTGGGCGAAGCGCTTCTTATTTCTAAGGAAAGCGTTGACGCGCCGAAGCAAAGGGGCACAGAAAAGAAAGAGAAAGCCTCTTTCTTTAAGAGAATCGCAGATTATTTTAAAAACAAAATTACGGATATAAAGGAAAAATTCAACTGATATGGCACAGGAAAGATTACAAAAATATTTGTCGGAATGCTCGGTGGCTTCAAGAAGAAAATCCGAGGAGCTTATTATGCAGGGAAAGGTTTTTGTTAACGGCAAAAAGGCTTCTATAGGCGACAAGGTTGACCCTAAAACCGACATAGTTACGGTGAACGGCAAAAAGGTTCACAAGGTTAAGGAAAAATATTACATAATGCTAAATAAGCCGCGTGGATACGTTACCACAATGAGTGACGAGCTCGGCAGAAAATGCGTTAAAGAGCTTGTTGCGAATGTGGGTGCGGTTGTTTACCCCGTGGGAAGGCTTGACCGCGATTCAGAGGGACTTTTGCTTCTTACAAACGACGGCGAATTCGCAAACAATATAATGCACCCGAGAAAGCATATCCCGAAAACCTACCGCGTAACGGTACGCTCGGCACTCACGGAGGACCAAATCACAAGTCTTACGGGCGGTGTTATGATCGACGGAAGACAGACGCTTCCCGCAGAGGTTCGCCTTCTTGAAAAAAGCGAAAGCCGCAGTGTTTTCGAAATTGTTATTTACGAGGGCAGAAACAGGCAGATAAGAAAAATGTGCGAGGAGACGGGTCTTGAGGTTGCGCGCCTTAAAAGAACAGCAGTGGGCGGCGTTAAGCTCGGAATGCTTCACACGGGAAGCTGGAGAGAGCTTTCGGAGGACGAGCTTAAAAGACTTTCAAACCGTGATTGACAACGGCGTATATTTTTAGTATAATTATTAAAATATCATTAAAAAGTGTGGGTGCATATGGTTAAGAGTATGACAGGCTTCGGAAGGGCGCAGGAGTCCTTCGAGCGCTTTAACATAACAGTTGAAATAAAAAGCGTAAATCACAGATATTTCGAGTTCTCTTCGCGTGTTCCGCGTGGATGTTCGTTTTTGGAGGACAAGCTTAAGCAAAGAGCTGCCTCGGTTATTGCAAGAGGTAAGGCGGAATGCTTTGTTACGGTGGAGGCGCTTGCCGATACAAGCGTTACGGTTTCGGTTAACACTCCGCTCGCAAAAGGATATTTGAACGCGGTTAACGAAATCGCAAATGAGCTTTCGCTTGAAAACGATTTGACGGCTTACGGGCTTGCGCGTATTCCCGACGTTTTGACGGTTACGAAAAATCCGCTTGACGAAGAGGAGCTTACCGAAGCTGTTTTAAAAACGCTTGACGGCGCTTTGGAAAGCTTTTCGGAGATGCGTGCCGTCGAAGGCGAAAAGCTTTACGAGGATATTTCTTCGAGAGCCGCATTTATTACGGAGCTTGTAGCATTTATCGAGGAACGTTCACCCGAAACGGTAAAGGCTTATAACGATAAGCTTCTTGAAAGAATGCGTGAGGTTTTGGGCGATACTCAGGTTGATGAAGCAAGGCTTCTTACCGAGGCGGCGATTTTTGCCGATAAGGTTGCCGTTGCCGAGGAAACAGTAAGACTGAGAAGTCATATAGACCAGCTTCATTCTCTTCTTAAGTCTGATGTGCCCGTCGGAAGAAAGCTTGACTTCCTTGTTCAGGAAATGAACCGCGAGGCTAACACCATAGGCTCTAAGGCTCAGGATGTCGAGATCGCAAGGCGTGTAATCGACATTAAAGCCGAGATTGAAAAAATCAGAGAGCAAATACAGAACATTGAATAATCGGTGACAAAATGAAGCTTATTAATATCGGGTTCGGCAACCTTATTAATGCCGATCGCGTTGTTTGCGTGGTAAGTCCGGAGTCTGCTCCGGCAAAGCGTATGATTCAGGAAAGCAAGGAGCGCGCTCTTCTTATTGATGCGACCCACGGAAGAAAAACAAAATCCGTAATCGTTACGGACAGCGACAATGTTGTGTTATCGTTTCTTTCGGCAGAGCAGCTGTTTATGCGCTTTAATGATGAAAAAGGGGGCAGAGAATATGGCTTCGCGGAATAAAGGAATTCTCGTGGTGGTTTCCGCACCGTCCGGTTGCGGCAAAGACACCGTTTTGGCTGAGCTTGCCCGTAGAGAAGTCGGCATATCCCGTTCCGTTTCAATGACGACCCGCGCAATGCGTCAGGGCGAGGTTGACGGTGTTGACTATTACTTTACCACGGTAGAGGATTTTAAAAACAAAATAACCGAGGGCTTCTTTATTGAGTATGTTAACTTCGGTGCAAACTTTTACGGCACGCCCAAAGCGGCTGTAGATAAAATGCTCGGTAACGGCGAATGCGTCGTGCTGAAAATAGAAGTCGAAGGTGCGGGTAACATAAGAAAGCTTTATCCCGATGCTGTTTCGATTTTCATTGCACCGCCGTCGTTTGAAGAATTAAAATCAAGACTTAAAAACCGCGGTACAGAAACAGAAGCGGAATACAACAAGCGCGTTGAAATAGCAAGGGAAGAATTGAAGCGCGCAAATGAATATGATTACATAGTTATTAACGACGAAATTGAAAAATGCGCCGACGATATTTCCGACATTTTAAATGCCGAAGCGCATCGCAGGGTGCAAATGAGCAGTTTTGTCGATAAGCTTATAAATTAATTTAAGGTGGTATATAAAAATGCTTAATCCCAATCTTAACGTAATTCTCGACAAGGGCGTAAGCCGCTATTCGCTTGTTATCGCAACGGCGAAGCGCGCACGCGCAATAGCTCTTTATAATTTAGAGGAGCAGAACCACTCCACCGAAAAGCCCGTTACCGAGGCTCTTAACGACCTTATTGAGGGCAAGTACGATATAGTGGAGCACAAGGAAATTTTTGACTGATATGCCGAAGGTTGCCTTAGTTGCCGTTGAAGGTCTTGCGTATTATTTCGATGCGCCGTATTCATATTCGGTTCCCGAAGCTCTTATTTCACGGGTTTTGCCCGGGGTAAGGGTTTTAGTTCCGTTCGGCAACGGCAACAGAAGAAAGCAGGGGCTTGTTTTAAGTACCGAAATCCGCGATTTTTCGGACGGCGAGCGAAAGCTTAAGTCTCTCTTTGCGGTGCTTGACGAAGCGCCGCTTTTTAACGACGAGCAAATTTCGCTTGTGTACCGTCTTTCGGAGACGACATTTTGTCCGCTTTTCGAGGCGGCAAAGGCAATGCTTCCGTCGGGCTTTTCTTTAAACATAACGCTTTCGTATATTGCAAACGAAGGACTTTCCGAAGAAAAGCTTTCGACGCTGACATCCGACGAAAGACGTGTTTACGACTATCTTTCCGGCGGCTGCAGATTTTTAAAAAAAGAAAAAATACTTTCCGATTTGGGGCTTCCCGAGGATTCCGTTATTCCCGAAAGGCTTGCGGGAAAAGGCTTTTTGTCCACAAATGCCGATTCAAAGCGCAAGGTGGGCGATTTAACGGTTAAAAACGCTGAGCTTTGTGTGAGTGCCGAGGAAGCGGAAAGCCTTCTTTCCGGGCTTACTTCAAAGCAAAAAAGCGTAGTAAAGCTTCTTCTTGATATAGGCTGTGCCTCCGTTAAGGAGATATGCTATTTCACGGGTGTTACAAGCGCCGTTGTTGCGGCTCTTGAAAAAAAGAAAATAATTTCTCTTTTTAACGCCGAAAGCTACAGACTGCCTAAAAAAGCCGATATTAAAACGAATGCTCCCGCAGACATTGTTTTAAACGACGAGCAGGAAAAGGCTTACGGCACGCTTTACAACCTTTACTCAAGCGGTAAGCCTGCCGTTGCGCTTTTGTACGGTGTTACGGGAAGCGGAAAAACACAGGTATTTTTAAAGCTTATAGAAAAGGTTGTAAATGACGGCAGAGGCGTTATTGTTATGGTTCCCGAAATAGCGCTTACACCGCAAACGCTCGGCATTTTTTATTCGCATTTCGGCGAGAGCGTTGCCGTGTTTCACAGTGCGCTTTCGGCAGGCGAGCGGCTTGACGAGTACAAGCGCGTAAAAAACGGCTCGGCAAAAATCGCTGTGGGTACGCGCTCGGCTGTTTTCGCGCCGTTTAGTGACCTCGGTCTTATTGTTATGGACGAGGAGCAGGAGCACACCTACAAATCGGAAATGTCACCGAGATATCACGCAAGAGATGTTGCGAAATTCAGGTGCGCAAAAACGAATTCGCTTTTGGTGCTGTCCTCCGCAACGCCTTCTCTTGAGACGTACAAAAACGCTCTTGACGGAAAATACGAGCTTGTGCGCCTTACAAAGCGCTATAATAACAGCGTTTTGCCGGTGACGGAAACGGTTGACACCTCGGAGTGCTCGGGTGTTATAAGCCCCGAGCTTTATAAGGCTGTTTCTGATTGCATCGGCGATAAAAAGCAGGCGATTCTTCTTATGAACCGCCGCGGCTTTAATACATTCGCTGTTTGTAATTCCTGTAAATCCGTTATTTCCTGCCCGAATTGCAGTATACCGCTTACATATCACATCGCAAACAGAAGGCTTATGTGCCACTATTGCGGCTATTCCGAGGAATATACGGAGGTCTGCAAGGAGTGCGGAAGTAAAGCCGTTAAATATTCCGGTGCGGGAACGCAAAAAATAGAAGAAGAGCTTGAAAGAATGTTTCCCGCGGCGCGTATTTTGAGAATGGATGCGGACACAACGCTTTCGAGAAACGCATATTCCGAAAAGCTCGGCGCGTTTTCAAGAGGCGAGTACGACATAATGCTCGGAACGCAGATGGTTGCCAAAGGGCTTGACTTTCCGAATGTTTCGCTCGTGGGTATAATATCCGTTGACCAACAGCTTTGCAACGACGATTTCAGAAGCAGTGAAAAAACCTTTGACCTTTTAACTCAGGTAATAGGAAGAGCGGGTCGCGGTGACGTTAAGGGAAAAGCAATGCTTCAGACAGTTCTTCCCGATAACGACATAATTTCACTTGCCGCAAGGCAGGATTACGACGGCTTTTACAAAATGGAAATTGCCGTGCGAAAGGCTATGGTTTATCCGCCGTTTTGCAATCTTTGCGTTTTGACCTTTACAAGCGAAAGCTTTTCGGCGTCTTTTTCGGGAGCTTCCTCGTTTCTTGAAAGTCTTAAGATGCTTGTAACGGAAAGCTACGGCGATATTCACCTTACGGCTTTAGGTCCTATTACGCCGCGTATGCTTAAAATTAACAATAAATACAGACATACAGTAATGATTAAATGTAAAAACAACAGGCGCTTCAGAGAAATGCTCTCGGATGCTTTAAAACGGTTTATGAAAGATCCGAAAAACAGTGACGTGACAGTCAGCGCCGATATAGATCCGCAATAAACAGGGAAGGTGTTTAATTTGGCTTTAAGAACAATAAGAGAAGACGGCGATCCCATTTTAAGAAAAACAGCAAGACCCGTAACCGATTTTAACGACAGACTTTTCGATATGCTCGACGATATGGCGGAGACTATGTACGCTGCCGGCGGCGTCGGACTTGCCGGACCTCAGGTAGGCATTTTAAGAAGAATCGTCGTTATTGATGTAGGCGACGGACTTTTGGAGCTTATAAATCCCGAAATAACCTTCGAAGAGGGCGAGCAAACAGGCGAAGAGGGCTGTCTTTCTCTTCCGGGACTTTGCGGAATCGTAACAAGACCCCAAAGCGTTAAGGTTAAAGCACAGAACAGATACGGCAAATGGTGTCTTTACAAGGGTGAAGAGCTTAAGGCAAGATGCTTCTGCCACGAAATAGATCATCTTGACGGAATTCTTTACAAGGACAAGCTTCAAAACGGCGAGGTTTTAAAAAGAGTAAAGGTTGATGAATAAATGAAAATAGTTTATATGGGCACGCCCGACTTTGCCACAGCACCCTTAAAGGCGCTTTGCGAAAACGGTTACGACGTTGTCGGCGTGTTTACTCAGCCTGATAAGCCCGTAGGCAGAAAGGCTGTTTTAACGCCGCCGCCCGTTAAGGTCGTTGCCGAGAATTACGGCATAGAGGTTTTTCAGCCGACAACGCTTAAAAACGGCGCCGGTCTCGAAATATTAAAAAAGCTTCAACCGGATTTGGTTGTTGTTGTGGCTTACGGCAAAATTTTACCTTCCGATTTTCTTTCGTATCCGCGCTTCGGATGCATTAATATTCACGGCTCTCTTCTTCCTAAGTACAGAGGCGCCGCACCCATTCAGCGCTGTGTTTTAGACGGCGAGGAGTATGCGGGGATTACTTCAATGCAAATGGACGAGGGTCTTGATACGGGCGATATGCTCATAAAAGAATCGCTTAAAATCGGCGAGAACGAAACCTCGGGCGAGCTTTACGAAAGACTTGCGCCTCTCGGGGCTGAGGTTCTTTTAAAAACGCTTGACGCACTTACAAAGGGTACACTTTCGCCTGTAAAACAGGACGACGAAAAAAGCACCTACGCCAAGATGCTCGATAAAACAATGTCTCCCGTTGACTGGAACGAGAGCGCACAAAGCATTCACAACAAGATTCGCGGTCTTGACCCGTGGCCTGTTGCGACGACGGTTTTCGAAGGAAAAACACTTAAGCTTTTCTCAAGTGAATTAACAGGTGAAACCTCGGAAAAGAAAGCGGGCACTGCGTTTGCTTCTAAAGCGGGTCTTAATGCTGTTTGCGGTGACGGCAAGGTTGTTCTTATCAAAGAGGTTCAGCTTGAGGGCAAAAAAAGAATGAGCGCGGCGGACTTTTTAAGAGGACGTTCGGTAAAAGGCGACATACTTTTACAAAATTAATATATTGTTTATAATTTGGTTTATATTATTTAATGTGTTTTGAATATAATTAAATCAAAATAAAACTTTAGAAAATGAGGGCTTAAGTATGCCGTATTACGGTTTTTATTATGATTATTATTACGTTCTTCTTGTTGTTCCCGTAATAATAATTTCGCTTATAATTCAAGTGAAGCTTAAAAGCACATATTCGCACTACAGCAGAATAGGTAACACAAGAGGCATTACGGGCGCAACTGCTGCACAGATGATTTTGCAGTATTACAACATCTATGATGTAAACATCATTGCAACAAAGGGCGACGCGCTCGAGAATGCTTACGACCCGAGAGACAATACAATAAGGCTTTCCGAAGCCGTTTACGGCAGCTCTTCCATTGCCGCCGTGGGCATTGCCTGTCACGAGGCGGGACACGCCGCGCAGTATGCCGAAGGGTATTTCCCCGTAAAGGTCAGAAGCGCACTTGTGCCCGTAACAAACATCGGCAGTACGCTTTCGATACCGCTTCTTTTACTCGGTATTTTATTCAGCTTTCAGCCGCTTGTTTGGGTGGGAATCGGGTTCTTTGCGTTTACCTCAGTTTTCCAGTTTGCGCTTTTGCCCGTTGAATTTAACGCAAGCAAAAGAGCGCTTTCCGTTATTGAATCAAACGGTATTTTAACGTACGAGGAAAAAGACGGTGCGGCAAAGGTGCTTAAAATGGCGGCACTCACATATGTGGCGGCTCTTGCGGTAAGCCTTGCACAGCTTTTAAGACTTATTTTAAGATTTACCGGAGACAGAAGGAAATGACGACAAATGCAAGGCAGGTTGCCTACCTTACACTTTTGAAAATAGAAAAAGACAAGGCGTATTCAAACCTTGCTTTAGACAGCGCTGTAAGAGCTTCGGCTCACGACAGCGCTGAACGTGCTTTTATTTCAAAGCTTGTTTACGGCGTAATCGAGAGAAAGCTTACCCTTGATTATGCCTTTTCGCCTTATTTAAAGCTTCCCGTTTCAAAGCTTTCGCCACAGGCGCTTACGATTTTAAGGCTCGGTACATATCAGCTTCTTTTTCTTGATAAGGTTCCCGCGTCAGCCGCGGTTAACGAATCTGTAAAGCTTGCATCAAAATATTGTAAGCATTCTTCGGGACTTATTAATGCCGTTTTAAGGCGCGTAAGCGAAAACGGCTTTGCGTTTTTAGAAAAGCTTTCGCCCGAGGAACGCATTTCTGCGGAGCTTTCCGTCCCGACTGAGCTTGTGAAATTTTTCAATTACCATTTCGGCGAAGAGAATACGCGGGCGCTTTTTCTTAAAACGCTTGAAGAAAAAAGAGTTACGGCAAGAGTTAATACCGTTAAGCTTTCAAGAGACGAGCTAAAGAGTGAGCTTGAAGGTGAGGGCGTTGTTACAGCACCGTCACAGCTTCCCCGGGCGCTTGAAATTGTAAAATCGCCCGTTCCGATTTACGAAACGAATGCGTATAAGAAGGGGCTTTTTCATATACAGGATGTTGCTTCTCAGCTTTGCGTTAAGGCGCTTGAGCCGAAAAAGGGCGAAAGAATACTTGACGTGTGTGCTTCTCCCGGCGGAAAGAGCTTTACCTTGGGAGAAGAAGCGGAAAATCTCGCGGAGGTTGTTTCGTGCGATATTTATCCGCAAAGAGTAAAGCTTATAAGTGACGGCGCTAAAAGGCTCGGTCTTAATATCAACACTTTCGTAAACGATGCTTCCGTTTATAACGAAAGCCTCGGACTTTTTGACAGAGTTCTTTGCGACGTACCATGCTCGGGGCTCGGAATAATTTCGAAAAAGCCCGAAATCAAATATAAAAAGCTTGACGACATAAAGGAGCTTTTGCCGCTTCAGAGAAAAATTCTTGAGGTAAGTGCGCGTTATGTTAAGAGCAAGGGAACGCTTGTGTACTCAACGTGCTCGGTGAATCCCAACGAGAACCGCAAAATATGCGATTCATTTTTAAAAGAGCACCCGGAGTTTAAATCGGTAAAGGTGCTTCCCGAGTGCGAGCGCCTGAAGGATGAAGGGGATTATTTAACGCTTATGCCGCATATAAATAACTGTGACGGCTTTTTTATAGCAAAATTTGTAAGGGATTGAATATGGAGAAAACAGACATTGCTTCGCTTACCTTAAGTGAGCTTAAAGTTAAAATGAAGGATATGGGACTTCAGTCCTTCAGAGCAAACCAGATTTACGACTGGATTCATAAAAAACACGCAGTTACCTTTGAAGAGATGACGAATATTCCGAAATCTCTTGTGGGCGAATTAAATGACAATTTTGTCATTTTTTCGTGTTCTATTGAAAAAAAGCTCGTTTCGCGGTATGATGATACGGTAAAGTATCTGTTTTCGCTTTACGACGGCGAATACCTCGAATGCGTTGTTATGAAATATAAGTACGGCTACACCGTCTGTGTTTCAACGCAGGTCGGCTGTAAAATGGGCTGTTCGTTTTGCGCCTCGGGAATAGGCGGCTTTAAAAGACATCTTTTTCCGTCCGAAATCCTCGGGCAGATATACGCCGCCGAGCGCGACCTCGGCATAAGAATTTCTCATATTGTTTTAATGGGAATGGGCGAGCCGCTCGACAACTTCGATAACGTAATGCGCTTTTTGGAGCTTATTACAAACGCGGACGGGCACAATCTCGGTATGAGGCACATATCGCTTTCCACAAGCGGCGTTGTTCCGAGAATTTACGACCTTCTGGAAAAAAATCTTCAGCTTACGCTTTCGGTTTCTCTTCACGCACCGAACGACGAGCTTCGCTCCGCCGTAATGCCGGTTAACAAAAAGTGGAATATCGAAGAGCTTCTTAAAGCCTGTAAAATATACGGCGACAAAACTTCAAGAAGAATATCCTTCGAATATGCGCTTATTAAGGGCGTGAACGATACAGCGGCGTGTGCTGTGGAGCTTTCGGGAAGGCTTAAAGGAATTCTCTGTCACGTTAATCTTATTCCCGCAAACGAAGTTCCCGGGAAAGCGCACGAAAGAAGCTCGGATGAAAATATACAGAGATTTAAAAGCATTCTCGAAAAGAACGGCTTGACAGTTACGGTTAGAAGAACTCTCGGCTCGGATATTAACGCTTCCTGCGGACAGCTTCGCCGCGAAAGAATTGCCGAGACTTCGGAAAACTGAAGCTATGCTATATTAAATTATTTATGTGTGAGGTGAAGCGCGTGGAGATTTTCGCATTATCGGACAAAGGGCGGGTTCGCAGAAACAACGAGGATTCATTTGAAGTAGGGGTTTTTGCAGACGGCAGTGTATGGGCTGTTGTGTGCGACGGAATGGGCGGCGCTTCCGGCGGAACGGTTGCAAGTAAAATGTGCACCTCGACCGTGTCGGAACACATAAAAAGAGGTTACCGCGAAAAATGCTCGTCAACTTCTCTTAAAAATCTTTTGTGCTCGGCTGTTATCTCGTCTAACGCAGAGGTTTTCGGCGCGGCGCAGGAAAGAGCGGTGCTTCGCGGTATGGGAACTACCGTCGTAGCCGCCGTAATAACCGAAGAAATCGCGGTTATCGCACACGCGGGTGACAGCAGGGCGTACCTTTTCAGAGACGGCAAGCTTTCTCAGCTTACAAAGGACCACTCAATGGTTCGCTACCTTGTGGATATAGGGCAGATTTCCGAGGAAGAGGCGCTAAGGCACCCGGACAAAAACATCATTACACGCGCTGTCGGCGCAGAAAAAGACATCAATGTGGATATAGACATTGTTGATTTAAATAAAGGCGACATTATTCTTATTTGTACGGACGGACTTACGAATTTTGTTTCCGATTACGAAATTGCCGGGAAAATTTCCCGTTGCGAGCATTTAAACGAGCTTCCCGAAAGACTTGTCAGTGCCGCAAATTCGGGCGGCGGCAGAGATAATATAACCGTTGCGGTTGCAGAATGTTAATGAGTGTGGAGTTGTAATATGGATAATTATGTAGGTAAAAGATTAGACGGCAGATACGAAATACAGGATATTATCGGTGTCGGCGGTATGGCTGTTGTTTACAAGGCGTACGACAGCATTGACGACCGCGTTGTCGCAGTCAAGATTTTAAAAGAAGAATTTCTTGCGAACGAAGAGTTCAGAAGACGCTTTAAGAACGAATCCAAGGCAATAGCTATTCTTTCGCACCCGAACATTGTAAAGGTGTTTGACGTAAGCTTCGGCGACAGGCTTCAGTATATTGTAATGGAATATATTGAGGGCATAACACTTAAGGAATACATTGAAAAACAGGGCGTTATAGAGTGGCGTCAGGCGCTTTACTTTGTAATTCAGATATTAAGAGCGCTTCAGCACGCGCACGATAAGGGCATTGTTCACCGCGACATTAAGCCGCAAAACATTATGCTTCTCGAAAACGGAACGATAAAGGTTACGGATTTCGGCATAGCACGCTTCAGTCGCAGTGAAACGAGAACTATGACCGAAAAGGCAATAGGCTCGGTACACTACATAAGCCCCGAGCAGGCAAAGGGCGAGGTTACGGACGAAAAAGCGGATATATATTCCGTAGGCGTTGTGCTTTACGAAATGCTTACGGGAAAGCTTCCGTTTGAAGCGGACAGTGCCGTTTCGGTAGCTTTAATGCAGCTTCAAAAAGAGCCTACGCCTCCCGGGGAGCTTAATCCGGATATTCCCGTGGGCTTTGAGCAGATTACGATAAAGGCAATGCAGAAAAATCCGCGTGAGCGCTACCAGACCGCCGCGGAGATGCTTCTTGACCTTGAGGAGCTTAAGCGCAACCCGAACATTAAGTTTGACTACAGAAGCTATTTTACGGATACTGAGCCCACAAAGTACATTGATCCGCTTGTGGCGAAAAAGCCCGTATCGGAGTTTGATACGGTTGTTGTACCGAAGGTTCGCACGGCAAACGTTCCCGAAATTTCCGAAGCACGCGAAAAGCTTGCCGCGGCAAATCAGGATAAGCCCTTAAGCGTTGTAAGCGACGTTGAAACAAAAAAACAGCCTAATAAGGCTGTACCGATTTTAATAGGTGTTGTATCGGCGCTTGTGCTTTTTGCCGCCCTTATCTTGGGACTTCTCATTCATAACGGTACTATATCTTTAGGTGCTAAAAAAATCGTTGTAGATAATTTCGTCGGTAAAAATTACGAGGAAATTTTAAATGACGAGGAATATAAGGGCAAATACAATTTCGAAAATGTTTTCGTTTCGTTCTCCGATGCAGAAGAGGGCAGTGTGTATATGCAAGAGCCGAATGCCGGTGACAAAATTACAAAGGGCGGCACGGTTAAGCTTTACATTGTAAAAGAGGGCGAAGGTCAGGTTATTCCAGACTTCAAGGGCGAAAGCTACAAAGAAGTGTTTGACAAGCTTGAAGGTATGGGCTTTGAAGTTGTGCTCGTTTCCGAGGCTTCGTCAGATGTGGGCGTAGGCGAGGTTATTAAAACCGACCCGAAGGCAGGCGAGACGATTCTCAAGGGCTCTACGATAAGGCTTTATTATGCGGTTGACGCAAGCTCGGGCGAGCTTTTCAAAATGCCGGAGCTTGAGGGAAAATCCGTTGACGAAGCAATGAAGCTCATAAACGAAAAAGGGCTTACGCTTTCAAAGAAGGAATATGCAGACAGCACCGTTGCAAAGGATTACATCCTTATGCAGTCACCCTCTTCGGGCTCACCCGTAAGAAAGGGCGATTCGGTAATCCTTACCGTAAGTAGCGGCGTTATTGCCGGCGAGAAGACGATTACCTTGCCGAAAACGGGCGGTAATGTCTCGGTAAAGGTTGTTGTCGACGGCGAGGTTTCCTCGGTTTCGACGGTGAACACAGCTCAGAACACTACCTATA
>CAZRXQ010000010.1:20395-22724 GCA_964604065.1 uncultured Eubacteriales bacterium
GACGGCGAGGTTTCCTCGGTTTCGACGGTGAACACAGCTCAGAACACTACCTATAATTTAAAGGTTAAGGGCGACTCGGCAAGAAGCGAGGTAGAGGTTTATTTAGACGACCTTCTTTATATGGAAATGGTTGTTAACTTCTCAAGAGAGCCCGCAAAGTTCTCGGAAATAAAGCAGTACACGCTTAACTTTTACGTTGACGTTGTCGGAATGAAGGAAAGCGAGGCTGTTAAGGCGCTTAACGAGGCGAATTACAATAACGTCGAAATCGTTTACGAAAAAAGCACATACGAGGCGGGCGTTGTTATAAATCAGTCTCCGTCCTATTCATCTGCACCGCATATCGACAACACGGCGAAAATTGTCCTGACCGTTTCAAAGGGACTTGTTGATACCCCCGAGACAGAGGTTGATGCTTCAGATGATGTTAACGGATAAAAAATTAAACGGAATAATTATAAAAGGCATCGGCGGTTTTTACTATGTGGAAACCGCCGAGGGCGATATTTACGAATGCAAAGCACGCGGCGCTTTCAGAAAGAAAAAGCTTACTCCTCTTGTGGGAGACAGGGTGGAAATTACCGTTCGCGACGGAAAGGAAAACACTGTTGACGAAATTTTCGAAAGAGACAGCTTTCTTTTGCGCCCGCCCATTGCGAATATTTCGACTCTTGTTATTGTTTCTTCTCTTAAAGAGCCGAATCCCAATACGCTTATTATAGATAAGCTTACGGCACTTGCTTTTAAAAAGAACATTAAGCCGTGCATTGTTATTTCAAAGTCGGATTTGGGAGACCCCGGGGAGCTTCTTGAAATTTACAAAAGCTCCGGCATTCCCGTGTGCGCAGTTTCCTGCAAGGAAAACAAGGGCATAGACGAGGTTCGCGCTATGATAGGCGAGGGTATAACCGCTTTTACGGGGAATTCCGGCGTGGGGAAATCTTCGCTTCTCAATTGCCTTGACGAGCGGTTTTCTCTTGCGACGGGCGAAATAAGCGACAAGCTCGGCAGAGGTCGCCATACCACGCGAGAGGTAAGCCTTTTAAAATACGGCGACGGCTATCTTGCCGATACGCCCGGCTTTTCGTCGCTTGAAATAGCTTCGACGGAAATTATAAAAAAAGAAGAGCTTCCTTTTTGCTTCCCCGAGTTTTCGGAGTATCTCGGAGAGTGCCGCTTTGCAAGCTGTACACACACGGTCGATAAGGGCTGTGCCGTGTTAGAGGCGTTAAGTGACGGCAAAATATCAAAAAGCCGTCACCTAAGCTATGTTTCGATGTTTAACGACGTGAAGGATATTAAAGATTGGCAGCTGTAACACTTTTTTTCGAAGGTCATAGTATGTAGTGTAATTCGATTTAGGGAGTGGTTTTAATGCAGGTTGTTATCTGGAAAAGTCCGAAGGCGTTAAGAGGTATTTTAAAGCTTGTTTTCGGAATTAAAGAGGAAAAATAAATACATAGGAAAAGCGGCTGTTGCGAATAGGTGCGCAACAGCCGTGTTGTAAATTTACAAACGAACCTTTTCGCCTGTGTGGGCGTTTATAAGCGCTTTGTGGACGCCTATGTATGTGTTCGAGATGTATTTGTCAAGATGAAGGCTTCCGAAGAACCAGCGGTCGAATTCACTGCATTTTGAAAGCTCGTCGAAATACGCATTGAGTGCCGTTACGCGGACAGGCTCGTTGTCGCCCAGGGTCAAAAAGCCTTTGATTGTCGTGGAGGGCTCGTGAGTTACAATAACATCTATTTTGCAATTGTACCTTTCGAGATTGTTTGCGCCCTCCAAAAGCTCGTCCTTTGACGGGATTTCGTATTTGAGCCACGGGTTATCCTCAAGTCTTGAGTCAAGATCCGCGCTTTCGCCGCCGCCCATTGTGAATATTTTAAGCCCGTCTATTTCGAAAATCTGACCGCGCATAAGGTGGTAGATGTTGTCGGAAATTTTGTGGACGTTTCCGCCGTTCCACTTTGTTACGGGGTAAGCTCTTAAAAGGTCGAAGTTTTCGTGCGTGCCGTCGATAAAGCAGATGTTGTAATGTCGCTTTGAAAGTGATTTTAAAATTCTTTTTTCGGCACGGGAATCCTCCCAAATAAAACCGAAGTCACCGCATATAATGAGAGTGTCGCCGTCATTTAATGCTTTTAAGGCGTTTTTTGAAAGTCTTTCGGGGTCGCCGTGTGTGTCGCCGGTAATATAAACCATATTTTTCACTGCCTTTTTTGTAAAATGGTATTTCCTTTATTAAAAAAAGATGTTATACTATTACTATTCTATACTATTTTTCGGGTGCTGTCTATGAAAAAATTACTTATTTTTATAATTTCTT
>CAZRXQ010000011.1:0-16610 GCA_964604065.1 uncultured Eubacteriales bacterium
CTGTCTTTTTTCGGTAAGTTACTTGTAAATACATCGAAAATTTTATACGGTATTTCGGCATCCTCTCGGAATAAGGCGAGCTTACCCTTGTAATCCTTTAATGTGTAAGATGCTTGCTCGTCAACATTACTTACGTATTCCGTGCTTGCTGCCGCTTTTTCCTGCGGGACGGTAATGTAAACAACCGTTATTGCCGTTATAAGCACAAAAAGCGCTGTAAAAATTTTCTCTTTTATAGCTCTCACTCCTTTATTTTTATTATTTTCAAAAAACATCCTATTATTAATTTTGTTTTTTATATGTACTTTTTTAAGTAAATGTGATAAAATTTACCTTGGTTTTCAAGGAGGATTTCTTTATGGCAAAGAAAAAAAGTGCGGGTTCTGCTCTTTTTAAAAGCCTTTTCGGCAAACTTAAAAAGAAAAAGAACAGCGCAAAAAGACAAAAGAAAACAAGAAAACAGCATCCGAAGCTGAAAAAGGTAATGTCGGTTCTTATTGTCATTATCGTAATCGGACTTATTTGCGGAGGCTTTGCATTCTCTTATGTTTACAAATTCGGCAAAGAGTATGTAAATTCGGGAAAGAAAATCGATCTCGACCTTTACAAAGCAAACCAGGAGCAAACAAGTATTATTTACGGCTACGATGAAAACAACGAGCTGATTGAGCTTTTAAGGCTTCACGGTGCGGAAAACCGCGTTTGGATTTACTATAAGGATATTCCGGACTCGATGGTTGACGCCTTCCGCTGTCTTGAGGACAAGCGTTTTTACGACCACAAGGGCGTTGACTGGAAAAGTATAGTAAACGGCGTTGTAACAACGGGCTTTCAGCGCGGCTCTTCGACAATTACCCAACAGCTTATTAAAAACCTGACAGGTGAAAACGGCAGAACCTTTTCGCGTAAGTTTTACGAGATTTTAAACGCTTTGAATCTTGAAAAATATTATTCGAAAAGCACGATTATGGAATCGTACCTCAACACCGTTTACCTCGGTAACGGCTGTTACGGAATTAAAACCGCCGCGGAGCTGTATTTCGGCAAGAATGTTGAAGACCTTAATGTTGCGGAATGCGCTTCAATAGCCGCCATTACGCAGTCTCCGGCTTATTGGGACCCGTTAACAGAGCCCGAGGACAACAAAGCGCGTCAGGAATTCTGTCTTCAGTGTATGTATGAGCAGGGCGCTCTTACAAAAGAGGAATACGAAGAGGCTGTTGAATATAAGCTTATCTTCACAAACAGCGAGGACTATAAGGGCAGTCAGGTCACTAAGGATGATGACGATGACGATACCGTATACACTCCCGCCGCTTCGACTACCGAATCCTCGTACTATGTCGATTATGTTATCGACAAGGTTATCGAAGACCTTGAGGAGCAGTATGACTTAACATATAACGAGGCTTGGAGAAAGGTATTCTTCGGGGGCTTGAGAATCTACACGGCTGTCGATTCCAGAATTCAAAGCATTGCCGAAGAAGTTTACGAAAACCGCGAAACCTTCCCGGATGAAGAGGATACCGAGGACGATCCGGCAGTTCAGTCCGCGATTACAATTATGGACTACAGCGGAAGAATAGTCGCTCTTGTGGGCGGTGCAGGCGAAAAAACAACCTTCAGAGGCTTGAACCGCGCAACCGATTCCGCAAGACAGCCCGGTTCTTCAATTAAACCCGTTTCCGTATATGCACCTGTTATCGAAAACAATGTTGCCACCTGGTCTACCATGGTACAGAACTACGGTATTAAATTGGGCTCACAGCGTTGGCCCTACAATTTCGGCGGTCTTGCGGGCTCTCCCAAGCAATTTGTAACGGTACAGTATGCCGTCCAGGAATCGCTTAATACAGTGCCCGTTCAGCTTGTAAGAGAAATAGGCTTAACAAAGTGCTTCGACTTTCTTGTTGATGATCTTCATTTTTCCACGCTTGTTACGGACGAGGACGACCCCGACTGCGATAAGAACTATTCTTCAATCTGCGTAGGCGGTATGAGCGAGGGCGTTACGACGCTTGAGCTCACGGCGGCATATGCGATATTCGGCAACAACGGTTATTACTTTGAGCCCTTCTGCTATTACAAGGTTACAAATAACGACGGCACGGAGATTCTTTTGGAATCCGATTCCGAAGGCGAGCAGGTTATAAGCGAATCGACGGCAGGCGTTATGCTTCAGATTCTTAAAACCGTTTCCACATCCGGTACGGGCTACGGCTACGGCGTAAGCGGTTTCCAGAACTTCTCGAAAACCGGTACTACCACAGACGATAAGGACAGATGGTATGTAGGCGGTACACCGTATTATGTTGCATCCGTTTGGTACGGCTACGACACACCCACACCGATTACAAATGTATGGGGTAACCCGGCAGGTAAGATTTACCATGCTATAATGCAGGAAATTCACGAAGACCTTGATGACAAGAGCTTCCCGACCTCAAGCGGAGTTGTTGCGAGAAAGTACTGTAAAATCTCAGGCGACCTTGCAAGTGATACCTGTAAGAGCACCGCGACAGGCTACTATAAATCGTCGAATCTCCCGGCAAAGTGCAAGGGCTGTGCCATGATTCACGCAATCGGCAGTGAAATCTCCGACGATATGACAAAGCCGCAGGCTACAACAACCGAGGTTTCGACTACGCAGAAAACGCAAAAGCCGACTGCTACAGCCGCACCCAAAACTACAGTACCTACAACTGCTCAAACAACTTCGCCCGCAACAGAACCGCCCAAAACGGATGATGTTACGGAGCCGGCAGGAGATTAAGCTATGGTTATTCTATCCGTCGATTACGGCGACACAAGAACGGGTCTTGCCGTGTGCGACAGTCTTGAAATACTTGCGTCTCCCGTAGGCGTTATTAAAGAATACAACAGTAATGTGCTTGCGAAAAAAATCGTTTCGACGGCTGACGAAAAGAAAGCGGAGCAAATCGTAATAGGCTTACCGAAAAATATGGACGGCTCCTTGGGCTTTCGAGCCGAGGCGTGTCGCGAGCTCGGCAATCTTATTTCGAATGAAACGGATATTCCCGTTGTATTTTGGGATGAAAGACTTACAACGGTTTCGGCGCATTCCTTCTTAAACGAAACCAATGTTCGCGGGAAAAAGCGTAAGGCTGTTATAGATGCAGTAGCTGCCGATATAATTTTACAGGATTATATCGACTCAAGGCGCAACAAATAAAATAATTGCCGCAATCGTTTTATCCTTTATCGGATATATCGGTTGCGGCTATATTTTTTGAAAAAACTATTTATTTTTTTGCGATAATATGTTAATATGTAAAAAAAGGCAAGGTTGTGATATTATGGCGCAAATACCGAACGGCGTTTATCCGACAATGATAACGCCGTTTACAGACGATAACAAAATCGACTTTGACGGCGTGTTTAAGCTTCTTGATTGGTATCACCGAAAAGGCGTAGACGGAATTTTTGCTATCTGTCAAAGCAGTGAGATTTTCTGGCTTTCTTTCTCGGAGAGGCTTGAGCTTTTAAAATTTATAATGAAAAACAAGCCCGAGGGTATGGCGGTTGTCGCTTCGGGACACACGGCAGACGATTTTAACGTTCAAATCGAAGAGGCTAAAGTGTTTGCACAGCAGGGGATAGATGCATATGTATTTATTTCCAACCGTTTTGCACTTGAAGATGAAAGCGACGATGTTTTACTTGAAAGAATGTTCACAGCCGCAGATTCACTTCAAGGTCAAAGCTTCGGCGTTTACGAATGCCCCTATCCTTACAAACGCGAGCTGTCGCCGTACGTTCTTAAGGAAATGGCAAAGGACGGCAGATTCCTGTTCTTAAAGGATACCTGCTGCAGCACCGAAAAGCTTAAAGCAAAGCTTGAGGCTGTAAAGGGGAGTGACCTTAAAATTTACAACGCCAACGCCGCAACGCTCTTGGAAAGCCTTAAAATGGGCTGTAGCGGTTATTCGGGTGTTATGGGTAACTTCCATCCGGAGCTGTACTCACAGCTTATTAACGCATTTAATTCGGGCGATATGAAGAAAGCCGAGCTTTTGCAGGATATTATCGGTTACCTTTCCGTAACGGAGTGCCAGTATTATCCTGTTAATGCCAAGTATTACTTAAGCCTTGACGGTGTGGATATAGGAATTAACACAAGAACGAAATCCCCCGAGCTTTTCACTGAAAGCAGACGGCTTGAAATCGAGCAGATGTATAACCTAACAAAATTAATTAAAGAAAAAATATTATAAGGAGTTTTCAGTATGTCACTTAAGAAAAAATCGTGGCTTTCGGTAATACTTTTTGTCGTGATTTTTGCGGCTCTTCTCACTACCGCAACCTTCACGGATCTTTCCGTAAGCACAATTCTCACAAAAAACGCACTTCTTCCCGGTGAATATCTTTCAACAGACACCTTCGGAGTTGCGTTTGAAGCAATGGGCAGTGCACCTGTTTACGCTATGATTGCCTTTGCATTCCAGATTTTATTTTGGTATGCCGTTCGTCACGGAAAAAAAAGGGTGCTCTCAACAATAGGTGCTCTTTTATCCTTTTTCGCCTCCACCGTTGCGTATTACATAGGCATTGACGATACATTGGGTTATCTTTTCGAGCATTCACACGACGAAATGACCCAAAGTATGGGCTATTACACCGGCGTTATATTCTTCTTTGCGCTTTGCGCAACACTGCTTGGTATGACAGCCGCTATGAATTTCAGCGACGAATCTGTTAAAAAGCTTTTCGGCTTTGCAATTGCCGTTATCTGCGTTGTCGCATTCGCAAATATCTTTATCGCGCTCGTTAAAAGCCCCGTCGGAAGAATGCGCTACAGAGCATTGAACTGCGACGGCGGTCAGAGCATAGGCGGATTCGAAAACTTTACACGCTGGTACGTTGTAAACGGCAAGAACCACGGCTACACAAAGGATGAGCTTCTTGCTATATTCGGCACAACAGACGCTTGCCGTTCCTTCCCGAGCGGACACACAAATGCCGCAGGTATGTCATATATGCTTATTATGTTAAACGACGCACTCGGCATCAAGAGCAAGCGCAAAAGAGCTTTTATGTGGATTCTTCCTTTACTTTTCACAGGAACGGTTGCCGTAAGCAGAATTGTAGTCGGCGCACATTATTTCAGTGATGTTTTAGTCGGCGGAACAACGGCTTTTGTTTCGATGATTATCTTCCGCGAAATTTTCGTTTGCGAGTTCAGTCATTTAAAAGCAATGTTTTCTAAATAAATTAATTAAAACTGTTCTATACAGCAAAAGGGAGCGACAAGATAAAACTCAGTCGCTCTCATTTTTTCAGTTGATTTTTTTGCCTTTTGAATAAATTTCGATACCGTCCGCTGAGCCGTCGAGCTTATAGCTTTTAAGCTCTCCGTTTTCCCAGGAAATATCAACCTTGATATTGCCCACAGCCTTTAATCCCTTTACGCTTCCGTTTTTCCATTCATCGGGAAGAGCCGGTAAGAGGAATATTTTCCCTTCGCGGGACTGCAAAAGCATTTCGCAAACGCCGCTTACATAGCCGTAATTTCCGTCAATCTGGAAAGGGGGATGTGCGTCGAAAAGATTCGGATATGTACCGCCGCCGCGTGATATATTGCCCGTGGAGGGTACGGGGTTAAGCTGCATTTTCAAAAGCTTTAGTGCATGGTTTCCGTCCCATAGGCGCGCCCACATATTGATTTTCCAGCCGAGGCTCCAACCGGTGCCGTTGTCACCGCGACGTTCAAGTGAGCGTCTGCAGGCGTTTGCCAATTCGGGCGTTTCGTCGGGAGTAATTAAATTTGACGGGTGAAGACCGTACAGATGCGATTTATGTCTGTGGTGCGGTTCGGCTTCCGGTTCGTCGTTATACCACTCAAGAAGCTGACCCTCGCTTCCGATTTTAAACGGCAGAAGCTTCGGAAGCTTTTCTTTTGCATTTTGCACCGTTTCGTTTGAAACGCCGAGCTTTTCGGCAGCTTTCACTAAATTTGCGAACAGCTCCTTAATTATCGACATAGTCATAGTAGTCGTTTGAGAAACGGACACAGGCTTGCCGTTAAAAAGGTAGGTGTTTTCGGGAGAGGTGGACGGTGCGAAAATGAGGTATCCGTCGCCGTCGGGGACAAGTAAAGAGAGAAAGAACTTTGCCGCTTCCGTCATTATCGGGAAGGCGGTATTCCTTAAAAACTCAAGGTCGTTTGTATAGAGATAGTGATTATACAGGTGCTCGCAAAACCAACCGCCGGAAAGCGGCCAAAATGCCCACTGCGCATCACCGTAAACAGGGGAGGCATAGCGCCATAAATCGACGTTGTGGTTCACGCAGAAGCCGTCTGCGCGGTATCTTTCTTTTGCAACCGCTCTGCCCGTTACCGATAAATCCTTTACCATTTCAACAAGCGGCAAATTGCATTCGGCAAGGTCACACATCAAAACAGGCCAATAGTTCATTTCCGTATTGATGTTGACGGTGTAGTTCGAATTCCACGGCGGATTGAGCTTATCGTTCCAAATTCCCTGCAGGGTGCTCGGCTGAGAGCCCTCGCGTGAAGCGGAAATTATAAGATATCTGCCGAAATTGAACATAAGAGAATAAAGACCCGGGTCGCTGTTCCCGTCTTTTAAAAGCTTAAGACGCTTGCTTGTCGGGATGTCGCCCTTGTTTTCGCTTCCGAGGTCAAGCGACACTCTTGAAAATAAGCCTTTGTAATCGTCAATATGTTCTTTTTTGAGTGTTTCGTAATCAAAGCCTATTACATTTTGAAGCTTATTTAAGCAGGCGTTTTTATATTCTTTACCCGAAAGCACGGGGTGCTTGTCGTAGCCGTTAAAGGAGTTTTCGGTTACAAATATAATTTCTGCATACGAGGCATTTGTAATGTCGATTTTTTCTTTTTTATAAGCTACAGTGCCGTCGGTTTTTACCGTAAGCGCGCCTCTGAAACGTATGCCCTGCTTTTCGGGTGAGCGTGAATAAAACGAATCACCGCGTCCCGGACCGAAGCTTTCTCTGTTTACCTTCGAATCTGAAGGCGCAACTCCGTCAATTACAAGGAAGCCGTTATTAGTAAAAACAGCGCTTCGAACCTTCGAAGAAAGGGAAACCGAGAGATTCAATTCGCCTTTTTCGGCGCAGGAAAAACGGCTTACGAAAGCATCCTTAGGCTTTGAAATGAACGCTTCTTCGAAATAATCGTTTTCTCCGAGCTTATAGGAGGCTGAAAACACGGCTTCTTCAAGGCTCAGCTTTCTTTCGTAATTTTTTCTTTTTCCCGAAGCTTTGATTTCAACCGAAATATCGCAAAGAGGTAAATAGCTTTGCGTCCAGTTACCGAGGCACTTTTTTTCAATAAGCTTTTGAGCCTTGGCGTTTTCTCCATTAAGAGATAATTCACGCGCTTTTAAAAAGCTTTCGTAGCAATCGGGCTCTATTCGCGCTTTTTTAGGATAGCCCGTCCAAAAGGTATCGCTGTTAAGCCTAAAGTGCTCAACATCTGTTTTACCGAATACCATAGCTCCCAAAGAGCCGTTGCCGAGCGGCAACGCTTCAAGCCAGTTTTTGGCGGGCGATTTATAATATAGGTTTAAGGAATCGTTCAGCAAAAGAACACCGCCTTTGTTATTTTATTTCCTACTAATAATACATTAATTTCACATTTAAATCAATAGAGATTATAATTATCTTTATATTTTAATTTCATTTTGTATTGTAAATGGTGTGAAAATGTGATATATTATTCTCAGTAATTTTTTAGGAGAAAGTATGGATTACATAATCGTTGACCTTGAATGGAATAACACTTACTGTAAAAAGAAAAAAGGTTTCCTTAACGAAATAATCGAAGTCGGAGCAGTCAGGCTGAATGAACAGCTTGAGGTTGTCGATACATTTTCAATGTTCATTAAAACTCAGCTCGGAAAAAAGCTTCACACACGCGTTAAGGAGCTTACGAATATAACAAACGACGACATAAGCGAGGGTACGCCGTTTTCGCAGGTAATGGCGCTTTTCCGCAAATGGTCCGCAGGCGAAAACGTCATACTTACCTGGGGCGATACGGATATAAGAGTTCTTATAGAAAACTTTAAATATTTTAACGGAATTAACTTTGTACCGTTTTTAAAAAATTATATTAACCTTCAAAAGTATGCGCAGGCGTTTTTGAATATTTCCAAAGCAGATCAAATCGGACTCAGCGCCGCGGCTGAAAAGCTCGGCATAAAAACCGAGGAATATTCGCTTCACCGCGCTCTTGACGACAGCCTTCTTACCGCGGATATTTTTAAAAGAATATTCAATTCCGATATGATATCCTCTTACACCTTAAAATGCGACAACTCTTTTTATGCAAAGCTTTCATTTAAGCCGAGGATTATTACGGATATCAACAGTCCGCTTATCGACAAAACCCGAATGAAATGCTTTTGCGATGCGTGCGGCTCTCACTGCGAGCGAATAACCGAATGGAGAGTAATGAATCAGGCATTCAGAGCGGTATTCCAGTGTAAAAACTGCAAAAGAAAGCTTCGCTTTACAATTCGCTTTAAAGAGTATTACGACAGGGTAGACATAAAATCCTCCGCCGTACCCTTCACAGATAAAAAAGAGCTTGAAATCAACAGAAATCAATAAATTTAAGATAACGAAAGGACTAATTAAAATGTATCCTATAAAGCTTGAACCCGTATTTAAAGAAATTGTTTGGGGCGGTAACCGTCTCAAGGACGATTACGGCTACGAAGCCGACCTTAATAACATTGCCGAGGCTTGGGTATTAACAGCCCGAAGCGAGGGTGACAACATCATTAAAAACGGTGAATTCGCCGGTAGCTCCTTTACGGAATTCATTAACTCTCACAAAGAGCTTCTCGGCAGAAAGGGCGAAAAGTATTCCGATTTTCCGCTTCTTATAAAATTCATAGACGCAAACAAGGATTTATCGGTGCAGGTTCATCCCGATGACGAATACGCGGCTCTTCACGAAAACAGCTACGGTAAAACAGAAGCGTGGTACGTTCTCGACTGCGAAGAGGGCGCGGAGCTCATTTACGGCTTCAACAAGAAAATTTCCTCCGAGGAATTCAGAGCATCAATAGAAAACAACACATTCCTTGATTATGTTAACAAGGTTAAGGTCAAAAAGGGCGATGTGTTCTTTATCAAATCGGGAACGCTTCATGCCATAGGCGGCGGCATTCTTTTAGCTGAGGTTCAGCAGAGCTGTAACACAACCTACAGAGTTTACGATTACGGCAGACTTGTAAACGGAAAGCCGCGTGAGCTTCACGTTGAAAAAGCTATTGATGTAACAGTAACGGATGTTCCCGAGCGTTCGGGAGATGCCGACGGCAAGCACGTTAAATGCGGCGATGCCGTAATAACACAGCTTTGCTCCTGTGAATTTTTCACAATGACCTCGCTTGAGCTTTCGGGGCGCCACACAATTGACGTTCTCGACGACAGCTTCCTTTCGATTCTTATACTTGACGGCAAGGGCAGTATCACTCTTGACGGAACGGTTGTAAGCGTGAAAAAGGGCGACAGCATTTTTATTCCCGCGGGAAGCGGCGAGCTTACTCTCAGCGGTGAGTTCAATTCACTTTTAAGTACACTTTAACAGGAGAAACCTATGTCTTTATTGACATCTCAAAATTTAAAATTCGGTTTTCTCGACTCGGTTTTATTCAGTGACGGCAATTTTAAAATAGAAAATAACGATCGCGTCGGGCTTATCGGTGCGAACGGCTCGGGCAAAACAACGCTTTTCAAGCTTATAACAGGCGAATACACCCCGCTCGAAGGCGGTATTGTTCGAACAAAGGATTTAAGAATCGGCTATATGGAGCAGTACCTCGAAGCGCACGGGGATCGCACGCTTTACGAAGAGGTTTTGACGGTTTTTGCCGATGTTGCCGAAATGGAAGCCGAGCTTGAAAAGGTCAATAGGGAGCTTCTTTCAAATAACAGCCTTTCTCTTATTGAGCGCCAGCTTTATTTAAACGAAGAAATTGAGCGCCGCGATGGGCTTGTTTACAAAGCGAAAACCCGCTCGGCGCTTTTGGGATTAGGCTTTAATGAAAACGACTTAGCCCTTCCTTTTTCGGCATTAAGCGGCGGTCAGCGCTCAAAGGCGGCGCTTTGTAAGCTTCTTCTTTCCGATTCACAGCTTCTTTTACTTGACGAGCCGACAAACAATCTCGATATTGATTCGGTAATTTGGCTCGAAGATTTTTTAATTAAGTACAAGGGCGCGTTTATCGTTGTATCTCACGACCGTTATTTTCTCGATAAAATAACGACCGCAACCATTGAAATAGCACACAAAAAGCTTTTGTTTTCCAAAGGAAATTACACCGAATATTTCAGACTGAAGGCGGAACGCGAGCTTTTTATTGAGCGCGAATACGAAAAAAACATTGCCGAAATAAAAAGAATAGAAGGAATTATCGAACAACAAAAGCGCTTTAATCAGGCGCGCAATTACGTTACCATAGCCTCGAAGCAAAAGCAAATTGACAGACTTAAGGAACAGCTTGTTGTGCCCGAATCCGCTCTGAAGACGGCGCATTTTTCGTTTGATTCCGATTTAAGAGCGGGTGACGAGGTAATTTTCGCGGAAAAGCTTTCAAAAAGCTTTACAAACAAGCATCTTTTCTCGAACTTTTCTCTTACGGTAAGAAGAGGCGAGCGCGTATTTCTTTTAGGTCCGAACGGTTGCGGAAAATCAACCTTCTTAAAAATCATTAACCGCGAAATCTCTCAGGACAGCGGCGTTTTCAAATTCGGAGTCAATGTTAAAAAAGGATATTTTGCCCAAAACATAGAAAACATCAATAACGAAAAAACCGTTCTTGACGATGTTTGGGATATGTACAGAAGCTTTACGGAAACGGAAGTCAGAAACGCACTTGCAATGTTCTTGTTTTGCGGTGATGATGTATTCAAAAAAGTTTCTTCATTAAGCGGCGGCGAGAAAGCAAAGCTTTCGCTTTTGAAAATAATGCTTTCAAAGCCTAACCTTTTGATTTTAGACGAGCCTACGAACCACCTTGACATTTCGTCAAGAGAGGTTCTCGAAAACGCATTATGCGATTTTTCCGGTACGCTTCTTGTTGTATCTCACGACCGTTATTTTATAAATAAGCTTGCCACACGAGTTGTTTATCTTTCAAAGGACGGTGCTGTTAATATTGACGGCAACTATGACGATTATTTAAAATACCGTCTTGAAGCTGACGCAAAGACAACTTCGGAAATCTCTGACACTGCAATAAAAAAGCCTAAAATCAACGATTACAAGCTGAAAAAAGAACAGGCGAGTAATGAAAGAAAACGTCAAACACGGCTAAAACGCCTCGAAGAAGAAATTGCCGATAAGGAGAAAAAAATCACAGAGCTTTCAGAGCTTCTGTCAAGCCCCGAAACAGCCGCAGATTTTAAAAAGCTTCTTGAGGTAACAGAGGAGCTAAATATACTTAAATCCTCGCTTGACGAGTCTTACGCGCTTTGGGAAGAACTGAGCGTAGAACAAATGTAATATCGTTTAATTCACCTGCATAATTATATGCGGGTGATATTTTTTATGGAGGATAAAAGCAAGACTTCCGATTATTTAACAAAAACGCTCATTTTGCAGCTTGTTATTTGTGTTATTATATTCGTTTTACTGCTTGCATTTTCAAAAATCAATTCATCGGGCTTCAATGAAATTAAACACGAATATTCCGATATCATAGAAGAAAACATAACAAAAGACGAGGCGCTTGAAACCTTCAAAAAAATCGAAGAAGCGCTGTCAGCCGGCGTTGAAAGCGTTATTGAAGAAAAGGGAGAAGATACTTTATTTGGGGAGTCTCAAAATAGTTAAATGAGCTTTAAAATAGGCAACGTAAGCATTTACATAAGCTTTACCTTCATTTGCCTTATTCTTTTTGTTTTAATAACTGCCGAAAGCACAAATATACCAGTCACTCTCGCGTGCTCTCTTTTGCACGAGCTCGGGCATTTTTTCGCTTTATTTTTATCCGGGGAAAAGAATTTTTCAATGAAAATTTCTTTTTTCGGCGGCGAAATTTGCAGAAACGAAAGCTATAAAACGAACTATATTCTTGAATTTTTCGTGCACATAGCAGGTCCTTTAGTAAACCTTCTTCTCGCGCTTGTATTTTTGTTATGTAACAATATAAGCCTTTTCGAAACGAATACGGCAATTGCCGTGTTTAATCTTTTACCTATTGATAATTTAGACGGCGGCAAGGCTTTATATTCGCTTTTTTGCACAAGAAGGGGACACAACTTTGCAAAAAGGCTTATATTTTTAATTTCGCTTTTTGTTTGCATTCCGCTTATTCTGATTTCATTTGTTTCGGTAATCGAAAACGAAGGCAATATACAGCTTGTTTTCGTTTTGGTTTATATTTTACTTATGTTGATATTAAAAAAATGAAAGTATCACTTGATAAAATCTCCCGTTTATTGTAGAATATAAGTATACTGAATTTCGGAGAATTTTTATGCTAAGTGAAAAAATAGAATCAATACTTCCCCTTGTACAAAAACCCGCACGTTACACGGGCGGTGAGCTTAATTCCGTGGTAAAAGACAAAAGCAAGGTAGATTTACGGTTTGCCTTTTGCTTTCCGGATACATACGAAATAGGAATGTCTCACCTCGGAATAAAAATCCTTTACAGTCTTATAAACTCACGCGAAAATTATTGGTGCGAGCGCGTGTTTGCGCCTGCCGACGATATGGAAAAAATTATGCGCGAGCGCTCTATTCCGCTTTTCGGACTCGAAAGCCGTGATTCGCTCAAGGATTTTGATGTAATCGGATTTACGCTTCAATACGAGCTTTCTTATACAAACATACTTAATATGCTCGACCTTGCCGGTATTAACGTAAGAGCAAGCGAGCGCCCCGATACGCTTGATGAACCGCTTGTTATAGCGGGCGGACCGTGCGTTTCAAACCCCGAGCCGCTTGCGGATTTCTTCGATGTTTTCCAAATTGGCGAGGGTGAGGAAATGATGCTCGACTTTCTTGACCTTTTGGATGAATACAAGAAAAAAGGCGCAACTAAAAAAGAATTTTTAATTGCCGCATCTAAAATAGAAGGTATATATGTTCCGTCTCTTTATGATGTTTCATATAACACCGACGGCACTGTTTTAGCATATACACCTCTTTTCGGTGCTCCCGAAAGAGTCAACAAGCGCGTTGTAGCCGATTTGGACACAATGTTTTACCCCGACAAATTTGTCGTTCCATTCGTCGATATCGTCCACGACCGCGTTGTTACCGAAATATTCCGCGGCTGTATACGTGGCTGTCGCTTTTGTCAGGCGGGCTTTTGGTACAGACCGATACGCGAAAAAACTATTGATACAATTTCGAAGCAGGGTAAACGTCTTGCCTGCACAACGGGCTACGACGAGCTTTCGCTTTGCTCTCTTTCAAGCAGTGATTACACAAAAATCACCGAGCTTATAGAAGAGCTTTTGGGTTGGACCGTTCCGCAAAAAATCAACGTAGCGTTGCCCTCTCTCAGAATTGACAATTTTTCGGACGAGCTTAAAGAAAAGCTTGCGCTTGTAAGGCGCTCAGGGCTTACCTTTGCCGCAGAAGCCGGAACACAGCGCCTTCGCGACGTTATTAATAAAAATATTTCCGAAGAGGAAATAATCGAAACGTGCAAAAAGGCATTCACGGGCGGTTGGACTGCCGTTAAGCTTTATTTTATGATAGGTCTGCCGACGGAAACAGACGACGACGTTGTGGGAATAAACATCATTTCACAAAAGGTCGTTGACGAATTCTTTAAAAATCCCGATAAGCCCAAAGGAAAAACCGTTGCGGTAAGCGCCGGTGTATCATCATTTGTTCCCAAGCCCTTTACTCCTTTCCAATGGGAGGCGCAGGACACTCGCGAGGAATTAAAGCGAAAACAGGAACTTTTGAAATCCACCTGCACATCAAAGAAAATTACATTCCGCTTCCACAATACGGATATGACGTATATTGAAGCCGTGCTTGCCCGCGGCGACAGACGCCTCGGAAAGGCTCTTGAAATCGCTTGGAGAAGCGGCTGTACCTTCGACAGCTGGGATGACAAATTCAATATTGATTTGTGGCTTGGCGCAATTTCGAAGGCAGGGCTTTCTCCCGAGTTTTATGCCAACAGAAAGCGTGAGTACTCAGAGGTTCTACCTTGGGATGTTATTAACGCGGGCATAAGAAAAGAATTTTTAATAAGCGAAAGCGAAAAAGCCCGCCGCGCCGAAACAACGGTTAACTGCCGCGAAAAATGCGCGGGATGCGGTTCGAATATGTTGAACGGAGGAAAGTGCGATGCGCTCTGTAAGAATATGGTTCACTAAAACGGGAACGGCAAAATATATTTCACACCTTGATCTTACACGTTGTATGATACGCGCCTTCAGGCGCACTGATATTCCTCTTTGGTATACGGAGGGCTTTAACCCTCATCCGCATCTTGTTTTTGCGCTGTCGCTTCCCTTGGGCGTTGAAGGATTATGCGAAGCTGTTGATATACGTCTTGACGACGACAGCTACAAGGATTCCGATATTCTTGCGGGATTACGGTCCACGGGTGTACCCGGTATCGAATTTTTAAAGGTAACCGCACCCGAATTCAAGCCGCTTGATATTGCATTTGCCGATTACGATATAACAGCTCCGCTTGAAGCAGAAAGCATAATTTCGCAAAAGCTTTCTTCGGGCAGTGTTTTAATCGAAAAAAAGAACAAGAAAAAAGAAATTAAAACATACAATGTGTGCGAATACATTTCCTATATTTCATACGAAATAAAAGACGGCGCTTTACATTTTAGATTCAGACTTCCCGCGGGAAATGACTTTACCGTGAACCCCGTATCGTTCTGCGATTCGCTATTTCAAGACACTGCCGTTGATCCTCACTCCTGTAAAATTGTACGTCTCGGTCTGTTTCTTAAGGATAAAACCGAATACAGATAGTTTTTTCGGAAAGCTTCGGCATATAATTAATCGGTGATTGTTTATGAAAAAGCCGATTGTTGCTTTAATTTGTCTTTTGCTTTGTCTTGCGGTTTCTTTTACACTTATATTTTCCCGTGTTTCGGAAACCTACAGCTCTGTAAATTCCGAATCGAATACCGCAAGCGTGCCCGTAATTATAATAGATCCGGGACACGGCGGCTTTGACGGCGGCACAACGACAAAAGAAGGCGTCCCCGAAAAAGATATAAATTTAAGCATTTCACTTAAGCTTAAGGATTATCTTAAAAGCTTCGGTTACAAGGTTATTATGACGCGAGAAGAAGATGTTTCTCTCGAAGACGAGGGACTCGGTACGATAAAAGCGAAGAAAACCTCCGATATTCACAACCGATTTAAAATTATGGAAGAGACCGATAACTGTATATTTGTCTCGATTCATCAAAATCATTATTCGGTTGAAAAATATAACGGAGCTCAGGTGTTTTATGCACCCAAAACAGAAGAAGCCTCCTCGCTTCTTGCCGAATGCATTCAAAGCTCCATTGTGTCTAATGTCCAGCCCGACAACACAAGGCTTATTAAAAAGTGCGACACCTCGGTATATCTTATCTACAACGCGAAAAAAACGGCTGTGCTTGTGGAATGCGGCTTTTTATCGAATGAAAAAGAGGCGCAAAATCTTTTAAATACCGACTATCAAAAGAAAATCGCATATTCCGTAGCGCTCGGAATAAAGGATTACTATTCAAAATCAAAGGAAGAATAGCTATGGCTAAAAACAAAACCGTATATATTTGTTCAAATTGCGGCTACGAAAGTCCCAAATGGTACGGAAAATGTCCCACTTGCGGCGAATGGGACAGCTTGAACGAAGAACAGATTATTACAATCTCCGCTTCACCTAAAGCTTCTAAAAACACGCTTACGGCGACTGCAGGCGCATTCAGGCTTTCTCAAATCGACTCAAGCACGGAGTTGAGATATAACACGGGGGTAGGGGAGCTTAACAGAGTTTTGGGCGGCGGACTTGTTAAAGGCTCGCTTGTGCTTCTTTGTGGTGACCCCGGAATAGGTAAATCAACACTGCTTCTTCAAATATGCGAAAAGCTTGCTATGAATATGACGGTCTTGTATGTATCGGGCGAAGAGTCCGCTTACCAGCTTAAAATGCGCGCGAAAAGACTCGGCGTCGATTCCGAAAAGCTTCTTATTATGACTCAAACCGATGCTGAGCAAATCGCGGAATTCATACGAGCCGAAAAGCCGGATGTTGTAATGATAGATTCTGTTCAAACGATGAGTATAAGCGATATTTCATCAAGCGCCGGAAGCGTCACCCAAGTAAGAGAATGCACCAATCTTTTTATGAGAACGGCAAAAAACAATGATATTTCGATTATACTCGTTGGTCACGTTAATAAGGACGGCAATATTGCAGGACCTAAGGTTTTGGAGCATATAGTCGACACGGTTCTCTATTTTGAAGGCGAAAGAAATCTTTCTTACAGAATTTTACGCGCCGCGAAAAACCGTTTCGGCTCTACGAATGAAATAGGCGTTTTCGAAATGACGGGAAAGGGCTTAAAAGAAATAGAAAGCCCGTCGCTTGCGATGATTTCCGG
>CAZRXQ010000011.1:16710-20448 GCA_964604065.1 uncultured Eubacteriales bacterium
ATACCGCGCCAAAATATTAAAAAGCTCGACAAAAAAGAGTTTGGCAATATTGAAGTAATAGGTGTCAGAAATATACGCGAGGCAGTTGAAGCCGCAACGTCATATTGATTGAATAATGGAACGTTTTTTAGATAAACCGCACCTTCCCAAGGGTAAGGTTTTAACACTCGCAATAGGCGAGAGATACAAAGAAGCTCAAAGTGAATTGTCGAGCCTCGGGATTAAAGTGATTAAGCTTAACGAAAATACGAATTTAGACACCGAGATTTCTGCTCACGCTGATATTTTACTCTTGCATATCGGCAAGAACAGGTTTATAATTGACATTACGCAGGAAAATGCGTTGAAAGAGCTTTTTTCAATAAATGCCGAGGTTTTTACACAAAGCGATATTCGTTCGCCTTATCCCGCCGACACTAAGCTTAATAAGCTGATTTTTTCCGATACGGTTTTCGCACTTGAAAATAACGAAGACACTTTCACGAATTTCTTAAGTGATTTAAATTTTGTTAAAACGCGGCAGGGCTATACAAAATGCTCGATTTGTCCTGTTACAAATAACGCGCTTATTACAGACGATTTAGGACTTTTTAAGCTTTTAAGCAAGTCATTTGATGTGCTTCTTGTTGAAAAAGGTGATATCGCTTTAGGTAATTCACACTACGGCTTTATAGGCGGCACCGCTTTTAAGCTTGATGAAAATAAAATGTTTTTCAACGGAAATCTCAAGGAACACAGAAATTATAACTCCATAATGGAATTTTTATCAAAATACGGCGTCGAAGCCGTTTTTAATGAATCAAGGCGTCTTACCGATATGGGCGGCGCTGTATTGATAAACGAGTCCGTTTGAATAATAAAAAAGGATGGTATAAATGAAAAATCCCGAAAAAAACGGTGTTGCAAAATTAGGGTATACGGTAACAATGCTTGTTGTTACTACCGCTATATTAGTTTGTATGAAAAAATACAAAGAAAAATAAGATAACAATTCGGAGGTAAAGCTATGCCTATGCAAATGGGTTTTCGCTGGTACGGCGAGGGCAATGATAACATAAAGCTTTCTGATATCAGGCAAATTCCCGGTGTTACATCTATAGTTTGGGCATTACACAGAAAAATGCCCGGCGAAATATGGTGCGAGGATGAAATTGCCGAGGTTAAAAAGCAGCTGGACGAATACGGATTTAATATGGATGTTGTTGAGTCGGTTAATGTTCATGATGATATAAAAATCGGTAAGCCGACGAGAGATTTGTATATTGAAAATTACAAAACAACCATTAGAAATCTCGCAAAATTCGGTGTAAAGGTAATCTGCTATAATTTTATGCCGATTTTCGATTGGACGCGCAGTGATTTGTTTCACCCCGTCGGAGACGGCTCTACGGCACTTTTTTACCAAAAAAATATGATTCAAGATGATTATAACGCAATGGCGGAATACATCTTGAATTTTACCGAAAAATATAATATGTCCTTTCCCGGGTGGGAGCCCGAGAGAATGTCAAAGCTCGATACGCTTTTTAAAGAGTATAAGGATGTTACGCACGAGGTTTTGTGGGATAATTTAAAATACTTCCTCGAAGCACTTATGCCGACTTGCGAAGAGTGCGACATTAAAATGGCAATACATATGGATGACCCGCCGTGGGATATTTTCGGTCTTCCGCGACTTCTTGTAGATGAAGCAAGTATAGATAAGTTTTTGAAGCTTGTTGATAATCCTTATAACTGCCTGACGCTTTGCTCCGGCTCCTTGGGTGCCAACCCCGAGAACAACGTTGCCGAGATAATAAGAAAGCACTGTGACAGAATCGCATTTGCCCATGTAAGAAATGTTAAGCATTTCGAAAACGGAGATTTTTCCGAGGCAAGTCATCGCGATTGTGACGGAGATACGGGTATTCTCGATATTTTAAAGGCATATCACGACTGCGGCTTTGAAGGCTACATAAGACCCGACCACGGGCGCCATCTTTGGAATGAGGGTCCCGGCAATGTAAGACCCGGCTACGGTCTTTATGACAGAGCACTCGGTATAATGTATATGCTCGGTGTTTGGGATATGCTTGACAAGCTTGATACTAATAATTAAATTTAAATTAAATTTATAAAAACATTTAAAAGGAGATAAGTTCCATGGAAAAATATGTTCCCGTTGTCGTTATCAACGAGCTTTCCGAAACAGACAAAATTTTGACCGCATTAAAAAACAACGGTATAAACACCGCCGAAATTACATTCCGTACCTCTTGTGCTTATGAAGCAATTAAATATGCCGTAAAGGCATATCCCGAAATGAATATCGGTGCGGGCACGGTTATCAATGCCGAGCAATGCTTACAGGCATTAGAGGCAGGAGCTGCTTTTATAGTTTCTCCCGGTCTTTCGATTGAAGTTGCGAAAATCTGCAAGGAAAAAGGCATCACATATTATCCGGGTTGCGTAACACCCACGGAAATAATGATGGCATTAGAGCTTGGCATTACAACGGTTAAGTTCTTCCCGGCTAATGTTTACGGCGGTCTCAAGGCGCTCAAGGCTCTTTCCGCACCGTTTCCGCAAATTAAATTCATTCCCACCGGCGGTGTAGACAGAAGCAATATTGATGAATTTTTGGCATTCGATAAGGTCGAAGCGATCGGCGGCAGCTTTTTTGTAAAAGAAGCACTTGAAAAGGCGGGTGAAAATTAATGAAAAAGGTTGTAACCTTCGGCGAGATTATGCTCCGTTTAGCTCCTAACGGATATTACAGATTCTTTCAAAATGACCAAATGCAGGCAACCTTCGGCGGCGGCGAAGCAAATGTTGCCGTTTCGCTTGCGAATTTCGGTCTGGACAGTGTTTATGTAACTAAATTACCGTCACACGCAATAGGGCAGGCGGCTGTTAATTCGCTCAGAGCCTTCGGTGTTGACACCTCAAAAATTGTACGCGGCGGCGACAGAGTAGGTATTTATTATCTTGAAAAAGGCGCTTCTCAAAGAGGCTCGGTTTGTATTTACGACAGAGCTCATTCCGCAATTCAGGAGGCTTCGGCAGCCGATTTCGATTGGGATAATATTTTCGAAGGTGCCGATTGGTTCCATTTTACAGGGATAACCCCCGCTCTTGATAAAAATTTAACAAGTATATGTATTGATGCCTGCAAAGCCGCAAAGGCTCGCGGAGTTAAAATATCCTGCGACCTGAATTACCGCAGTAAACTCTGGACTCGCGAAGAAGCAAACAAGGCTATGACCGAGCTTTGCAAGTATGTTGATGTTTGCATTTCAAATGAAGAAGACGCTAAGGATGTATTCGGCATTGAAGCCGAGAATACCGATATTTACAGCGGAAAGCTCAACCACGACGGCTACAAATCCGTTGCAAAGCAGCTTACGGATAAGTTCGGTTTTGAAAAAGTCGCAATTACACTTCGCAGTTCGATTTCCGCAAGTGATAACGATTGGGCTGGAATGCTTTATGACGGCAAGGATTGTTATTTTTCAAAATCATACAGCCTTCATATTGTTGACCGTGTCGGCGGCGGCGATTCTTTCGGTGCAGGCTTAATTTATTCTTTACTCACAAATAAAGAGCCTCAGGACGCTATTGAATTTGCTGTAGCGGCTTCGGCGTTAAAGCACTCGGTTGAAGGCGATTACAACAGAGTAAGCGTCAGCGAGGTTGAAAAGCTTGCCGGCGGAGACGGCTCAGGCAGAGTTCAAAGATAAACACTTGAAAAGCAGGTCT
>CAZRXQ010000012.1:0-8297 GCA_964604065.1 uncultured Eubacteriales bacterium
TTAATTCAAGCATTTTTTTACCTCGCAATATTTACAAATATACAGCAGTATAGCATATACATTCGGTTTTGTCATTAAATTTTTTTGAACTTTATATAATGTATCACATTTTAAGCGCCCGGTCAACCGATTTTTGGCGGGGATTTTAATAATGTGAGAGTTTTTTGTGTAAATCGAAAGCGGAAAATCAGTTCACATTTTTCATTGTGAGTGAGATTCGCTTTTTTTCGGGCTCGACGGACAAGACCTTTACCTTTACGACATCGCCGACCTTTAAGACCTCGGAAGGGTGCTTTATGAAGCGGTCGCATATTTCGGAGATGTGAACGAGACCGTCTTGGTGAACGCCGATATCGACGAACGCGCCGAAGTCGATTACGTTTCTTACGGTGCCGCTTAAGATCGAGCCTTCTTTTAAGTCGTTTATATCCATAATATCCGTTCGAAGCATAGGTGCGGGCAATTCGTCGCGGATATCTCTGCCGGGCTTTTCAAGCTCGTCTGCTATATCTCGAAGGGTGGGGATGCCCACCTCGCACTCGGCTGCGGTTTTGTCGATTCCCTTTGAGTTTATGAGCGCGGTAAGATCCTTTATGCCGCCGTTTTTAATATCGCTTTCACTCTTTTCGAAAAGGGAAAGAAGCTTTTTGGCGGCGGGGTAGCTTTCGGGGTGGACGCCTGTATTGTCAAGCGGCTCTTTTGAGTCGGGGACTCTTAAGAAGCCGGCACATTGTGTGAAAGCCTTCGGTCCTAAGCCCTTGACTTTTTTGAGCTGTGTGCGTGAGGTGAAGCTTCCGTTTTCTTCTCTGAAGGCTACGATGTTTTTCGCCGTGGAGGCGTTTATGCCGGAGACATATTTTAAAAGCGAAACGGAGGCGGTATTTAAGTCTACGCCGACGGAGTTTACGCAGTCCTCTACGACGCCCGTGAGAGAGTCGGAAAGTCTTGCCTGGGGGACGTCGTGCTGATATTGACCGACGCCGATGCTTTTCGGTTCGATTTTAACAAGCTCCGAAAGCGGGTCCTGAAGACGTCTTGCTATTGAAACCGCGGAACGAACGGAAACGTCGAAGTCCGGAAATTCCTCTGCGCCGAGCTTCGATGCGGAATAAACGGAAGCGCCCGCTTCGTTTACCACCATATACGTTACGCTTCGCGGGGATTTTTTTATTGTGTCGGAAACGAAAATTTCCGCCTCTTTTGAAGCAGTGCCGTTGCCTATGGAGATACAGTCGATTTTGTATAGCTCTATTAATTCGAGAACTCTTTTTTCGGATTCCGCGATTTTGGATTGAGGCGGGGTGGGGTAAATTACGCCGGTGAAAAGCACGCGACTGCTGCCGTCTACCACAGCTAATTTACAGCCTGTTCTGTAAGCGGGGTCTACTGCGAGCACCGTTTTGTTTTTGATGGGCGGCTGCATTAAAAGCGGCTTTAAGTTAGTGCCGAAGTTTTTAATGGCGGCTTCGTCTGCGGATTCTGTAAGAGCGGCGCGTATTTCACGCTCCAAAGAGGGGAAAATAAGTCTTGAATAGCTGTCCTTAACAGCCTCTTTACAAAAGTCCGTAGACGAGCTTCCTTCTTTTATGAAAAGATGATTGAGAATTTTCAGAGCTTCGTCCTCGCTTATTTCGAGAGAGACTTTTAAAAAGCCTTCGTTTTCGCCGCGGTTTATTGCGTGAATGCGGTGACCGGGAATTTTTTGTATGGGCTCACAGTAGTCGTAATACGTTGAGTATACGCTGTACTCTTCTGTTTTGCCGACGGATTTTACGGTGCCGCGTTTTGTTAAAAGGTCCTTTAAAAGACGGCGCGCTTCGGCTGAATCGGAAACAGCTTCCGCGATAATATCGGAAGCGCCCTGCAAGGCTTCTTCGGCGGTGTTTACGCCTTTTTCCGCATCTATGTATTTTTCTGCGACGGAATTTAAATCGACTCCTTTAAGAGTGAAGGAAAAAAGTAAATCCGCTAAGGGTTCTAAGCCTTTTTCTTTTGCGACGGAGGCGCGTGTTTTGCGCTTTTGCTTAAAGGGTCTGTAAAGATCCTCTACCTGAGCGAGGATTGTTGCCGCGGAAATTTCAAAGCGAAGCTCGTCGGTGAGCTTTCCCTGCTCTTCTATTGAGGATAAAACCTCTTCTTTTCTTTTTTCGAGGTTGCGAAGGTATGTAAGACGGTCGGAAATTTCGCGGAGCTTTTGGTCGTCGCACGAGCCTGTCATTTCTTTTCTGTAGCGCGCTATAAAGGGCACGGTGTTGCCGTCATCAAGAAGCGCGACTATGTTTTCGGCGTGAAAGGCTTTAAGAGAGAACTCTTCCGAGAGAGCTTTAATTATATCCATACTATCTTCCTTTTTTAATGAGCTTCCTGTATTTTACCACAAAAAGAGGCTGTTGTCATTAGAAAATTGAAATTTAGCACTCTTTCGCGGCGAGTGCTAATGTTTACAATTTGTTCATAAAGCATTCATATGAAGTAAATATTAGCGGTCTATATTACACTTGTAACAAAAAGGTCGGCGGGACCGTCATCGAAAAAACGAGAACGGTTTTTAATTCGTGAAATGCGGTCAGTCGGCTTTAATATCTGAAAGGAGCAGTCTGTATGAACTTTCAAAAATTCACACAAAAAAGCATTGAAGCCGTGAATGAGGCGCAGTCTATTGCGCGTGAGTACGGCAATCAGGAGCTTAGAGAAGAGCATATTTTGTCGGCGCTTGTTGACAGCCGCGACGGTCTTATAGGCGGGCTTGTTTCAACAATTACCGGTAAAAGAGATGCGTTCTCGGGCGACGTTAAAAATATTATTTCGCGTTTTCCGAAGGTGGCGGGTGGAAATATGTATGTTTCGTCACAGCTTCAGACGGTTCTTGACGAAGCCGAAAAGAATGCGGAAAAGATGAAGGACAGCTTTGTTTCGGTCGAGCATATTTTTCTTGCAATGCTTGAAAACCCGACGAGCGAGCTTAAGGAACTATTCGGGAAATACAATATAAACAAGGAGTCGTTTTTGACGGCGCTTAAGGGCGTAAGAGGAAATTCCAACGTCACGAGCGAAAATCCCGAGGATACGTACGACGTTTTGAAAAAGTACGGCAGGGATTTGGTTGAGCTTGCAAGAGAAAGAAAGCTTGACCCGGTTATAGGCAGAGACGAGGAAATCAGAAACGTTATAAGGATTCTTTCGAGAAAGACAAAAAACAACCCCTGCTTGATAGGTGAGCCGGGTGTGGGTAAAACGGCAATTGCCGAAGGGCTTGCAGAGAGAATCGTAAAAGAGGACGTTCCCGAAAATCTTAAAAATAAGTCGATATTTTCTCTTGATATGGGTGCGCTCATAGCCGGTGCGAAATACAGGGGCGAGTTTGAAGAGCGCTTAAAGGCGGTTTTAAACGAGGTTCAAAAAAGCGACGGGCAAATAATTCTCTTTATTGACGAATTGCATCTTATTGTGGGTGCGGGAAAAACCGAGGGCTCTATGGATGCGGGCAACCTTTTGAAGCCGCTTCTTGCAAGAGGTGAGCTTCACTGCATAGGTGCAACGACGCTTAACGAGTACAGGCAATACATCGAAAAGGACGCCGCGCTTGAAAGACGCTTTCAGCCGGTGCTTGTAAAAGAGCCGACGGTTGAGGATACGGTGGCAATACTCAGGGGCCTTAAGGAGCGCTACGAGGTTTACCACGGAGTGAAAATTCAGGACAACGCCCTTATTTCGGCAGCAACACTTTCGAACAGATATATTTCGGACAGATTTTTGCCCGACAAGGCTATTGACCTTGTGGACGAGGCGTGTGCGCTTATTAAGACGGAAATGAATTCTATGCCGACGGAGCTTGATGAGATTTCGCATAAAATTATGCAGCTTGAAATCGAAGAGGCAGCGCTTTCGAAGGAAACCGATAAATTGGCAGCGGCGCACCTTGAGGAAATAAGAAAAGAGCTTTCGGCTCTTCGCGATGAGTTTAATTCGATGAAGGCAAAATGGAACAACGAGAAAAGCTCCATTAACCGTGTTCAGAAAATCCGCGAGGAAATAGAGAGCGTTAATGCGCAAATTGAAAAGGCGCAAAACAGCTATGATCTTAACCGTGCGGCAGAGCTTAAGTACGGAAGGCTTCCCGAGCTTCAAAAGGAGCTTGAAAACTGCGAGAAGCACAACGAAACCGAAAACAGAGCGCTTTTGAGAGATAAGGTAACGGATGAGGAAATTGCGAGGATTGTGGCGCGTTGGACGGGAATTCCCGTTTCGAAGCTTGTGGAAAGCGAGCGCGACAAGCTTCTTCATCTCGATGATATTCTTCATAAACGCGTAATAGGGCAAAACGAAGCCGTGGAAAAGGTGAGCGACGCCATTTTGCGTTCGAGAGCGGGGATTCAGGACCCGAAGAGACCGGTCGGTTCGTTCCTGTTTTTAGGCCCTACGGGCGTGGGTAAAACGGAGCTCGCGAAATCGCTTGCCGAAGCGCTTTTTGACGACGAGCACGCGCTTGTGAGAATAGATATGAGCGAATATATGGAAAAGTATTCCGTATCGCGTCTTATAGGTGCACCTCCCGGATACGTCGGCTACGACGAGGGCGGTCAGCTTACGGAAGCCGTGAGAAGAAAGCCGTATGCGGTTGTACTTTTCGATGAGGTTGAGAAGGCGCACCCGGATGTTTTCAACATTCTTTTGCAGGTGCTTGACGACGGCAGAATTACCGACAGCACCGGAAGAACGGTGGACTTTAAAAATACCGTTATTATATTGACTTCGAATCTCGGTTCGGATATAATTCTTGAAGGGATAGACGAGACAAACGGCGACATAAAGAGTGAGGCGCGTGAAAAGGTTTCGACTCTTTTGAAGCACAGCTTCAGACCGGAATTTTTAAACAGGCTTGACGAAATTATTTTCTACAAGCCCCTTACGAGAGATAATGTATTCGACATTTCGAAGCTTATAATAAAAGACCTTGCAAAGCGCCTTAGCGAAAAACAGCTCGGGCTTGAGGTTACGGAAGATGCGTACAAATGCCTTGTAGACAGCGGCTTTGACCCGGTTTACGGTGCGCGACCGCTTAAGAGGTTTATTCAAAGTAACCTTGAGACGCTTATAGCAAGAAAAATTATTGCCGAGGATTTATCACCCGAAACGATTATTAAAATTGATTATAACGGCGCAGAGCTGACTGCCGTCGCAGAATAAACGGAGGAATTTTTAAAATGAAGACCAAACAGTTTAAAGCAGAATCAAAAAAGCTTATGGATATGATGATAAACTCCATCTATACCCACAAGGAAATATTTTTGAGAGAGCTTATTTCGAACGCGAGCGATGCACTTGACAAGCTTTACTTTAAGTCGCTTACGGATACCTCGATAGGTCTTAACAGAGACGACTTTGTTATAAGACTCGAAGCGGACAAGGAGGCGCGCACGCTTACGATCTCGGATAACGGTTGCGGTATGACAGAGGAAGAGCTTGAATCGAACCTCGGTACAATCGCGAAAAGCGGCTCGTTTAATTTTAAGAACGAGAACGAGAAGACGGAGGATGTTGACATTATAGGTCAGTTCGGTGTGGGCTTTTACTCGGCGTTTATGGTAAGCGACCGTGTAACAGTTGAAAGTAAGCCCTACGGCGCGGAGAAGGCGTATCGCTGGAGCTCTGCGGGGGCTGAAGGCTATACTGTTGAGGAATGCGAAAAGGACGACTTCGGCACAGAGGTAACGCTTCACATTAAAGAGGATACCGAGGACGAGAATTATTCGAAATATCTTGAGCAGTACACGCTTGAGAGTCTTGTTAAGAAATATTCGGATTACATTCGCCACCCGATTAAAATGACGGTTGACGAGAGCCGCCTTAAAGAGGGCAGTGAGGATGAATACGAAACCGTAAGCGTTGACAAAACGCTTAACAGCCGTGTTCCGATTTGGAAAAAGAATAAGTCCGAGATAACGCCCGAGGAATATAATTCATTTTATACCGATAAGTTTTACGATTACGAAGAGCCGAGAAAGGTTATTCACTCGAAAACCGAGGGTAATGCGACATACAGCGCACTTCTTTTCATTCCGAAGCACGCACCGTTTGATTATTACACAAAGGATTACGAAAAGGGTCTTCAGCTTTATTCCCGCGGTGTGCTTATTATGGACAAGTGCAAGGACCTTCTTCCCGATTATTTCAGCTTTGTAAAGGGTCTTGTGGACAGCGAGGATTTGTCGCTCAACATTTCAAGAGAGATGCTTCAGCACGATTCTCAGCTTAAGCTTATTGCGAAGACGGTTGAAAAGAAAATCAAAAGCGAGCTTGAAAAAATGCTTTCCAACGAGCGCGAGGAGTACGAGGAGTTCTTTAAGACATTCGGTATTCAGCTTAAATTCGGCATTTACAACAGCTACGGTATGAATAAGGATCAGCTTAAGGATCTTATTATGTTTACCTCGTCGTTTGAAAAGAAGCTTGTTACGCTTAAAGAGTACATTGCAAGACTTAAGGATTCTCAGGACAAAATATACTACGCCTGCGGCGAGACCGTTGAGAAGATAGAGATGCTTCCGCAGACGGAGCGCGTGAAGGATAAGGGCTATGAAATCCTTTATCTTACAGAGTACGTTGACGAATTTTGCCTTAAAATGCTCGGTGAATACGAGGGCAAGCAGTTCCTTAACATATGCGACGAAAAGCTTGACCTTGACACAGTCGAGGAAAAGAACGAGCTTAAGGAGAAAAACGAACAGAACAAGGAGCTTCTCGAAAAAATCAAGGATGCGCTTGACGGAGCCGTTTCCGAGGTTCGCTTTACAAACAAGCTGAAAAATTATGCCGTTTGCCTTACAAGTGAAGGAAGCCTTTCGCTTGAAATGGAAAAGGTGCTTAATTCCATGCAGGGTGAGCAGAAGGTTAAGGCGGAAATTGCGCTTGAAATCAACGCTTCTCATCCGATTTGCGAAAAGCTTGAGGAATTCCTGAAAAACGGCGACGACGAAAAGCTTAAGTCATATGCGAAGCTTCTTTACGCGCAAGGATGCCTTATAAGCGGAGTTTCGATTAAAGACCCGGCAGAGCTGAGCAGACTCATAAGTGACTTGATGATCGGATAAAAAACTTATTGTTTACAATTTATTAATATTTTTGTTAAGTAGTTACAACAACCCCGTGTTATATATATAGATGACATTGATTGCTTAACATTTTTCTTTCCAGTTTGAGTCCTCTGCCGAAAGGCAGAGGATTCAGACTTTTTTTATGTAATAAAGTTAAACAATAAAGCGTTGATTTTAGCTTTAATGTGTGCTAATATAGATTCAGAATTTTTTAGGGAGTGTAAATATGTCCGATAAAAATAAAAAAGAAAAATCGAACAAATGGAAAAAGGTGCTTGCTATTATTCTGGCGGTTGTGATATTCCTTCTTTCCTTAAGCGCGGCATTTGTTATGGTGAAGTTTAAACAGCTCAGAAGAAGCGACGTTACCGTTCCCGAGGATACGCTTGTGTATGACTTCGACGAGCATGAGACCGTGCCGGTTGCTTTACAGGATAACCCGGAATTCGATGAGATTTTCGAGGGGACTGCCGAAAGCTTTAAGGCGGCAATTAAGAATTGGGCAACAAACGGCGGCGACGTTATGTACAGCAAGGATGTTTTGAATATTCTTTGCATAGGCGTTGACACGAGAAACAAGAATACGATATCGGGTCTTACGGACTCAATGATAATTATTTCCGTAAACAAGGTTTTGGGTACGATAACGCTTACATCTGTAATGCGCGACAGCTACGCTTATCTTGAGTCACCGGACGGTGTGGGAAGCTTTAATAAAATCAACTCAGCATTCCCGTTTTACGGAATAGATAACCTTATTGACACAATGGAAAGTCACTTTAAGATTAAAATTGACGGCTATGCTATGATAAACTTTAACTTCTTTAAAGCGATTATAGATAAGTTAGGCGGCGTTGAGGTTTGGGTTCAGCAGTACGAAGCGGACTACATTAACGAAAATTACGGTTTTTCTCTTACTGCGGGCAACAATATTCTTAACGGTGAGGAGGCTCTCGCGTTTTGCAGAAGCCGTAACTGCGACAGCGACGGAGACGTAAGCAGAACGCGCCGTCAGCGTCAGGTTATTGTTGCGCTTTTAGGCAAGGCGGCAACTATAACAACCTCGGAAATTCCCGATTACATATCGTTCTTCCTTCCGATGTTTGATACGAATTACAGCGAGACGGAGCTTATTTCGCTTGCGACACGTGCGGTAATAGGCGGTTGGGCACGTTTTTCGGTGACGGAGATAGTTATGCCCGA